>NZ_AP014635.1:2810228-3122476 GCF_001547935.1 Vibrio tritonius | reverse complement strand
AAAATATCCTGTTGATGAGCTCTTATTCTATCTTGTGATTGAAAAAGCAGCTAGGCACTTGGTGCCGTCAACAAATGCTAGAAGTTATGAAAACAAATGATGAGTTAAAAATGAAGCGCTCCTCCTAAGAAGGGAACGCTTTTATCTTTTTTGAATTACAAAACTTTTTCACCCGATTGAATGACTGCGTCTTTAACAACTTGGGTGTAATCTACCGCTTCTTGACGGATTTTGTCTTCATCGATGGTCAATATAACGCGGTTTCTCATGATTATTTGGCCACCGACAATGGAGTCTTTTACATTCGCTGAGTTAGCTGAATAAACTAGGGCAGAATAAGGATTGTACATAGGTACCATATTGGGTGCTTTTGTATCAACCACAATGATATCTGCCAGTTTTCCCTCTTCTAACGAGCCGATTTTATCTTCCATATGCAGTGCTCGGGCTCCGCCCATGGTCGCCATGTCTACCACTTTGAGTGGTGGCATTGCAGCACGATCGTGATTGACCAGCTTATGCACTTTAGCCACTTGGTTAAATTCATCAATGACGCTTAGGGTGTTTCCGGACATAGGTCCATCCGTACCTAAGCCGATACGTAGTCCGTCGTCATACATTTTTAGTGTAGGCGAGACACCTTTGGCCGCTTTGATATTCGCACTCATGTTGTGAGCGACACCGATATCAGCTTGCTTGGCGGTTTCAATGTCTTTGTCGTCCACCAAAATCATATGTGCGGCGACAACATGTGAGTTTAGTGCGCCGATCGATTGCATGTATTGCACAGGACTTAATCCATTAGCACGTTTTGCTATAACCTGCTGTTCACGGACGGTTTCTGCCAAGTGAATCAGAACCGGTACATTTTCTTGTTCCGATAGGCGAGCAACTTTCTGCAGAGTTTCAGTCGTGTTCGTGTATGGAGCATGTGGTGCAAAAGCCGGAGTAATCCTTGGATGGTTACGATACTCGTTGATAAATTTCATTGCATAGTCGATGCCTTCATCGGCATTTTTTGCATCGGCGACTGGAAACTTAATTACACTTTCACCAAGCACTGCCCGCATACCAATTTTATCGACAGTTTTGGCAACTTCGTCTTCAAAATAGTACATATCGGCATAAGTGGTCACCCCACCTTTAACCATTTCCACATTACCTAAGTTGGCGCCAATGCGAACCATGTCTCGAGATACTAGTTTGGCTTCTAGTGGAAAAATATAACGGTGGAGGCGGTCAGGCACATCATCGGCCAATGAGCGAAATACTGTCATAGAGACATGAGTATGCGTATTGATCAACCCTGGCATAATGATGTCACCTTCGACGTTCATTACTTGTTTGGCTAGATATTGTTCAGCTAAGTGTTTGTCGCCAATCGCGATAATTTTATTGCCTTTGATCACGACAGTGCCGTGTGGATAGACGGTTTTGTCTTTATCCATTGTCAGTACATATCCGTTGGTAACCACCAAATCCGCAGTGGTTTTGGCCCAGCAACTGGTGGCGATAACTCCTGACATTGCGGCGAGCAGAACCGCTGGTGAAAAGCGCATAGTGATATCCTATCGTGCGTGAAGAGTAAAAAGAAAAGCTATGATAGAGCAGCAAGGGCAAGTTGCAATGGTTGTTATGAAGGAAACTAACACTAGAGTAGGACATCAGAATTTTGCGATAGATTTACCAGCCATTTGAAGCTTTTTCCTCTGATTGCTGTAGCTTAGCTATCGAGTTAGATATACTTAAGTCAGATTCTTCCCTTTATGATCACAATTAGGCCTTTTAATGTCAGAGAATATCAACAACGACCCTTTTGCCGAGCGCGAATCACAGAATTATGAAAATCCCATTCCGAGTCGGGAGTTTATTTTAGATTTTCTAAAACAAGCCAATGTTCCAATGAACCGTAATGACCTGTTTGAAGCATTACAGCTTAAGGGTGAAGATCACTATGAAGGTTTGCGTCGTCGCCTCCGTGCGATGGAACGCGATGGTCAGTTGGTATTTACTCGTCGTCAATGCTATGCGCTACCAGAAAAGCTAGAGCTAGTGAAAGGGTACGTGATTGGTCATCGTGATGGTTTTGGTTGGGTGCGCCCAGAAGGCAGTATTGGTAAAGATGCTGACATCCTGCTGCCACATCACCAAATGCGCACCATTATTCATGGTGACTACGTATTGGTTCAGCCTGCCGGTACGGACAAAAGAGGAAGAAAAGAGGGAAGATTGGTTCGTGTTCTCGAAGAAAGAAAAACACAAATAGTGGGTCGTTTTTTCTTGGAGCAAGGCTATTCGTACGTTGTGCCAGATGATTCTCGTATTCATCAAGATATTCTTATTCCTAATGAGTTGCGTGGCGGAGCTCGTATGGGCAATGTGGTTGTGATTGAAATTACCGACCGCGGTTCTCGTAACCGAGGCATGATGGGTAAAATTGTGGAAGTATTGGGTGAGAATATGGCCCCTGGTATGGAAACACAGATCGCGATTCGTACTCACCAAATCCCTCATGAATGGCCAAATGAAGTAGAAAAGCAAGTTGAGCACTTTAGTGAAGAAGTACCGGAAGAGGCGAAGAAAGGTCGCATTGATTTACGAGCTTTGCCTCTAGTCACTATCGATGGTGAAGATGCGCGTGACTTTGATGATGCTGTCTACTGTGAAGCGAAAAAAGGCGGCGGTTGGCGCCTTTGGGTCGCGATAGCAGACGTGAGCTATTATGTTCGTCCTAATTCTGCTCTTGATAAGGAAGCTATCGTACGTGGTAACTCGGTGTATTTCCCATCACAAGTTGTCCCAATGCTACCAGAAGTATTATCCAATGGTTTGTGTTCTTTGAATCCACAAGTTGACCGTTTGTGTATGGTGTGTGAAATGACCATTTCCGCCACAGGCAAGTTGTCAGGCTACAAACACTATGAAGCGGTAATGAACTCCCATGCTCGTCTTACTTATAACAAAGTAGCCGATATGCTTAATGGTGATGAAGAGCTACGTGAGCGTTATGCCCCTCTCGTTCCTCACCTTGAAGAGCTGAACAACATGTACCGAGTGTTGAAAAAAGCGCGTGAGGTGCGTGGTGCCATTGAGTTTGAAACCGTCGAAACCAAATTCATCTTCAATGCCAATCGTAAGATTGATCGTATCGAGCCATTAGTACGTAACGATGCGCACAAAATCATTGAAGAGTGTATGATTTTGGCGAATATCGCTTCCGCTTCATATGTTGAAAAAGCAAAAGAGCCTGCACTGTATCGAATCCATGAAACTCCTGGAGAAGAGCGTTTGATGGGCTTTCGTGATTTCCTTGGTGAACTAGGCTTGAATCTAGCTGGTGGACTCGAACCGTCACCGACCGACTATGCCATGCTAATGCAGCAAGTTGGTGAGCGCCCAGACAAAGAACTCATCCAAACCATGCTGTTGCGTTCAATGAAGCAAGCGGTGTATAACCCAGATAATTGTGGCCACTTTGGCTTAGCATTAAAACGCTATGCCCACTTTACTTCGCCTATTCGTCGTTACCCCGATTTGCTATTGCATCGTGCAATCAAATACCTGATTGCGAAAGAGAGCGGTACATTGAAAGATAACTGGACACCAACCGGTGGCTTCCACTATTCATTCGATGATATGGACTTCTATGGTGAGCAATGCTCAATGACAGAACGTCGAGCGGATGATGCGACTCGAGAAGTATCTGATTGGCTCAAATGTGAATACATGCAAGACCATGTGGGTGAAGTACTCGATGGGGTGATTGCCAATGTGACTGGCTTCGGTTTCTTTGTGCGCTTAACAGAATTGCATATTGATGGTTTGGTTCACATTTCCTCATTGGATAACGATTACTACCAATTTGATCCGATTGGTCAACGACTTATCGGTGAATCTTTTGGGGCTATCTACCGTTTAGGGGATGCCGTAAAAGTAAAAGTACAAGCAGTAAATCTCGATGATCGTCAAATTGACTTTGCATTAGTCGAAACAAGTCGTAAAGTACGCGGCCGTGGTAAAACTGCGAAAAAACGCGCAGAAGAGGCTCGTGAACGAGCGCGCAGTAAAAAGTCATCGGTACGTGGTAAACGAGAGCCGAAAACAGAGCAGGGCGTAGCGCCTTTGGTTGAACCAACCAAAGCACCTGAGGGTGCTAATGGTACAGGCCGTAAACGTAATAAAACCAAAGCGCCAAAGTCGCGCAAAGATAAAGCTCGTAACAAAAAGAGCAAAGCTAAACAAAAGATAGGTAAAGAATGAGTAACGAACTGATCTATGGTATTCACGCTGTTAAAGCTGTACTTGAGCGTGACCCTGCGCGCTTTGTTGAGGCTTACGTACTAAAAGGTCGTCAAGATGACCGTTTATTACCTGTGCTTAATGAACTAACTCGTCTTGGTGTATCGATTCAAGAAATGAACCGTAAGACATTAGATGACAAAGCAAAAGGTGCAAATCACCAAGGCGTGATCGCTAAAGTTAAACCTGCAAAAGCACTTAATGAAAATGATTTAGATGACATCATTGCGCAGCATGAGCAACCTCTGCTACTGGTTCTAGATGGTGTGACCGACCCACACAACTTGGGGGCGTGTTTACGCAATGCTGATGCAGCCGGTGTCGCGGCAGTTATCGTACCCAAAGACAAGTCTGCTGCAATGAATGCAACGGTAAGTAAGGTTGCGTGTGGTGCCGCAGAAACCGTACCACTTATCCGTGTAACCAACTTGGCTCGTACTATGCGTGCATTGCAAGAGCAAGGTATTTGGTTCGTAGGTACAGCGGGTGAAGCAACTCATGATATTTACCAAAGTAAATTGACGGGGCCTTTGGCAATTGTGATGGGGGCTGAAGGTGACGGGATGCGTCGTTTAACTCGTGAAACCTGCGATGACCTAATTAAGATTCCAATGGCTGGTTCGGTATCGAGTTTAAACGTATCGGTAGCGACGGGTGTTTGTTTATTTGAAGCTGTTCGTCAGCGCCTCGCGAAATAAATTACACTCACTCTCCAACGTATGAAAGGCTTCGCTAAAAATAGCGAAGCCTTTTCTCGTTTGCCCACAAAATCACAGCCTTGTCGTATATGGTTTAATTTTCGAACAGTGCTTGCATGTCTCCCAGCAACCTGTATAATGCGCCCCACTGACTTAAGTCAGTTGTGAACCAATGAGCGGCGAGGAGCGTGCAAATCTGATGATTTGTAAGGTAATGTATACTCTGCTTATGTTCGCAGTTAATAATTTTTGGTCGATATGATCAATTTTAATTAGCTGACAATGTGTCCAATTAGGACACTACGGTTTCACATAAATCAATCGGCATTCTCTCGCCCTATGCGAGTCAGAGTGGCGATATTGTTTGTGTAATTTTTAATTATTGGAGCTCTGTCTCATGCAGAACCAACGCATCCGTATCCGCCTAAAAGCATTCGATTACAAACTAATCGACGCTTCTACTGCGGAAATCGTTGAAACAGCTAAACGTACCGGCGCACAGGTTCGTGGTCCTATCCCACTACCTACTCGTAAAGAGCGTTTCACTGTTCTTATCTCTCCACACGTAAACAAAGATGCACGTGACCAGTACGAAATTCGTACTCACAAGCGTCTGATCGACATCGTTGAACCAACTGACAAGACTGTTGATGCACTGATGCGTCTAGATCTTGCTGCTGGTGTTGATGTTCAAATCAGCCTAGGTTAAGGGAGATTAGAAGAATGATTGGTCTAGTCGGACGTAAAGTGGGTATGACCCGCGTATTTACTGAAGAAGGCGTTTCTATCCCAGTAACAGTTGTGGAAGTTGAAGCGAACCGTGTAACTCAAGTTAAATCTCTTGAAACTGACGGTTACTCAGCAATCCAAATCACTGCTGGTGCTAAGAAAGCTAACCGCGTTACTAAGCCTGAAGCTGGTCACTTTGCGAAAGCAGGTGTTGAAGCTGGTCGCGGTCTTTGGGAATTCCGTTTAGAAAACGGCGAAGAGTTCACTGTAGGTTCTGAACTTACTGTAGAACTTTTCAACGAAGTTAAAAAAGTAGACGTTACTGGTACATCTAAAGGTAAAGGTTTCCAAGGCGCTGTTAAGCGTTGGAACTTCCGTACCCAAGATATGACTCACGGTAACTCTTTGTCTCACCGTGCTCCTGGTTCTATCGGTCAATGTCAGACTCCAGGTCGCGTGTTCAAAGGCAAGAAAATGGCAGGTCACATGGGTGCTGAGCGTGTAACGACTCAAAACCTAGAGATCGTACGTGTTGACGCTGAGCGCAATCTGCTTCTTATCAAAGGTGCAGTCCCTGGCTCAACTGGCGGTAACGTGATCGTCAAACCAGCTGTTAAAGCATAACGTCTAGGAGTAAGTAATGGAATTGATGGTTAAAGGTGCTAACGCACTAACTGTTTCCGAAACTACTTTCGGACGTGAGTTCAACGAAGCTCTTGTACACCAAGTAGTTGTTGCATACGCAGCAGGTGCTCGTCAAGGTACTCGTGCTCAAAAGACACGTTCAGAAGTTTCTGGCGGTGGCGCTAAGCCATGGCGTCAAAAAGGTACTGGCCGTGCTCGTGCTGGTACAATCCGTAGCCCAATCTGGCGTACAGGTGGTGTTACTTTTGCTGCGAAACCACAAGATCACAGCCAAAAAGTAAACAAAAAAATGTACCGTGGTGCTATGAAAGCAATTCTTTCTGAGCTAGTTCGTCAAGAGCGTCTAATCGTTGTTGAAGAATTCTCAGTAGAAGCACCAAAAACTAAAGCGCTAGTAGCTAAGCTTAAAGAACTTGAGCTTAACGATGCACTTATCGTTACTGGTGAAGTAGACGAGAACCTATTCTTAGCAGCTCGTAACCTATACAAAGTTGACGTACGTGACGTAACTGGTATCGATCCAGTAAGCCTAATCGCGTTCGACAAAGTTGTAATGACTGCTGCTGCAGTTAAGCAAGTTGAGGAGATGCTAGGATGATTAAGCAAGAGCGTCTACTAAAAGTTCTACGTGCTCCGCACATCTCTGAAAAAGCAACTATGGCTGCAGAGAAAGCGAATACTATCGTTTTCAAAGTAGCAATCGATGCAACTAAAAAAGAGATCAAAGCAGCTGTAGAAAAGCTATTTGAAGTTGAAGTTAAGTCTGTAAATACTCTTATCACTAAGGGTAAAACCAAACGTCAAGGTATTCGCCAAGGTCGCCGTAGCGACGTTAAGAAAGCGTACGTTACTTTGAAAGATGGTCAAGATCTTGACTTCGTTGGCGGCGCGGAATAACAGGAGTAGTTGAAAAATGGCTATTGTTAAATGTAAGCCGACTTCGGCTGGTCGTCGTCACGTTGTTAAAATCGTTAACGCTGACCTATACAAAGGTAAGCCTTACGCACCTCTTCTAGAGAAAAACTCTAAGAACGGTGGTCGTAACAACAACGGTCGTATTACTGTTCGTCACATCGGTGGCGGTCATAAACAACACTACCGTGTGATTGACTTCAAACGTACTAAAGATGGTATCCCTGCAAAAGTTGAACGTATCGAATACGATCCAAACCGCAGCGCGAACATCGCTCTAGTACTATACGCAGACGGCGAACGTCGTTACATCATTGCACCTAAAGGCATCCAAGCTGGTGATTCAATCCAGTCTGGTGTTGATGCACCAATCAAAGCGGGTAACGCTTTGCCAATGCGCAACATCCCTGTAGGTACAACTGTACATAACGTTGAACTAAAACCTGGTAAAGGTGCTCAAATTGCACGTTCTGCTGGTGCTTACGTTCAAATCATCGCTCGCGATGGTGCATACGTTACTATCCGTCTACGTTCTGGCGAAATGCGTAAAGTTCTATCTGAAGGTCGTGCAACTGTTGGTGAAGTGGGCAACCACGAGCACATGTTGCGTGAACTAGGTAAAGCTGGTGCAAGCCGTTGGCGCGGTATCCGCCCAACTGTACGTGGTGTTGTAATGAACCCGGTTGATCACCCACACGGTGGTGGTGAGGGTCGTACTTCTGGTGGTCGTCACCCTGTATCTCCATGGGGCGTACCAACTAAAGGTTACAAAACTCGTAAGAACAAACGCACTGACAAGTACATCGTACATCGTCGTAATAAGTAATCTATTAAAGAGGATAAGCCATGCCACGTTCTCTCAAGAAAGGTCCATTTATTGACCTACACTTGCTGAAGAAGGTAGAGAAAGCGGTGGAAAGCGGAGACAAAAAGCCTATTAAGACTTGGTCCCGTCGTTCAATGATCATTCCTACAATGATCGGTTTGACCATCGCTGTCCATAATGGTCGTCAACACGTTCCAGTTTTCGTAACTGACGAGATGATCGGTCACAAACTGGGCGAATTCGCGCCTACACGTACTTACCGCGGTCACGCTGCGGATAAGAAAGCTAAGAAGAAATAAGGAGTAGATGATGGAAGCTATTGCTAAACATAACTTTGCTCGCATTTCTCCTCAGAAAGCTCGCTTAGTTGCAGATCTTATCCGTGGTAAGAAAGTAGACCAAGCTCTTGAAACGCTAACTTTCAGCAACAAAAAAGCTGCTGATCTAGTGAAAAAAGTTCTTGAGTCAGCTATCGCTAACGCGGAACACAACGAAGGTGCTGACATTGACGATCTACGTGTCGCTAAAATCTTCGTAGATGAGGGCCCTGTCATGAAGCGTATTATGCCTCGTGCTAAAGGCCGTGCGGATCGTATCTTGAAGCGTTCAAGCCACATTACTGTGGTTGTCGCAGATCGCTAAGAGACTAGGAGAGTAAGCAATGGGTCAGAAAGTACATCCTAATGGTATTCGTCTAGGCATCGTTAAGCCTTGGAATGCTACATGGTTTGCTAATACCAAAGATTTCGCTGACAACCTAGACGGCGACTTCAAGGTACGTCAATTCCTAACTAAGGAATTGGTAAAAGCGTCAGTTTCACGCATCGTTATCGAGCGTCCTGCTAAGAGCATCCGTGTGACTATTCACACTGCTCGTCCAGGCGTTGTAATCGGTAAGAAAGGTGAAGACGTAGAAAAGCTACGCGCAGCTGTAGCTAAAATTTCAGGTGTACCAGCGCAAATCAACATCGCTGAAGTACGTAAGCCTGAGCTAGACGGTCAACTAGTGGCTGATAGCATCGCGTCTCAACTAGAACGCCGTGTTATGTTCCGTCGTGCTATGAAGCGCGCGGTACAAAACGCTATGCGTCTAGGCGCTAAAGGTATCAAAGTTGAAGTAAGTGGTCGTCTAGGCGGCGCTGAAATCGCACGTTCTGAGTGGTACCGTGAAGGCCGTGTGCCTCTACACACTCTACGTGCAGACATTGATTACGCAACTTCTTCTGCTCACACTCAATACGGCGTTATCGGCGTTAAAGTTTGGATCTTCAAAGGTGAAATCCTTGGTGGTATGCCAACTGAAACCGTAGAGCCTAAGAGTGATAAGCCTAAGAAGCAGCGTAAAGGCCGTAAGTAAGGAGTCGACAGATGCTACAACCTAAACGTACTAAATTCCGTAAGGTTCACACAGGTCGTAACCGTGGTCTAGCTAAAGGTACTGAAGTATCATTCGGTAGCTTCGGTTTAAAAGCCGTAGGCCGTGGTCGTCTAACTGCTCGTCAAATCGAAGCGGCTCGTCGTGCTATGACTCGTCACATTAAGCGTCAAGGTAAAATCTGGATCCGTGTGTTCCCAGACAAACCTATCACAGAAAAACCACTTGAAGTTCGTCAAGGTAAGGGTAAAGGTAACGTTGAGTACTGGGTAGCCCAAATCCAACCTGGTAAGGTTATGTACGAAGTTGATGGTGTACCTGAAGAATTGGCTCGTGAAGCGTTCCGCCTAGCGGCTCGTAAACTGCCATTCAAGACTACATTTGTAACCAAGCAGGTGATGTGATGAAAGCACTAGATCTACGCGAAAAAAGCGTTGAAGAGCTAAATGCTGAGCTTTTGAATTTGTTGAAAGAACAGTTCAACTTGCGTATGCAAGCTGCAACTGGTCAGCTGCAACAAACTCATACTCTTAAAGCTGTACGCCGTGATATCGCACGTGTGAAAACTGTTTTGACTGAGAAGGCAGGCGCATAATGAGCGACAAGATTCGTACCCAACAGGGTCGCGTACTTAGCAACAAAATGGACAAGTCTATCGTTGTTGCTATCGAACGTTTCGTAAAACACCCAATTTACGGCAAGTTCGTTAAACGCACCACTAAAGTACACGCACACGATGAAAACAACGAATGTGGCCAAGGCGACGTAGTTGAAATTCAAGAGTGTCGTCCACTGTCTAAGACTAAGTCTTGGACTTTGGTAAAAGTTTTAGAAAAAGCGAAAATCTAATTTTCCTTTTTCTATAAACGACAAGCGGCTCCAAGAATTTTTTGGGGCCGCTTGTTTTTTGACTACCTTTTCGAAAAAAAGGGTGGTACAATTCGCGTCCCTTTTAAAGAGGCAGCCCGACCCGAGAGGGTCTAGTTTTTTTATATTTAGCGGAGCACTAACATGATCCAAATGCAAAGTATGCTGGACGCAGCTGATAACTCAGGCGCTCGCAGCGTAATGTGTATTAAGGTTCTGGGTGGCTCTCACCGCCGTTACGCTCATGTGGGCGACATCATCAAAGTTACCGTTAAGGAAGCAATTCCTCGCGGTAAAGTTAAAAAAGGTGATGTTCTTAAGGCAGTGGTAGTTCGCACCCGTAAAGGCGTACGTCGTCCAGACGGTTCTGTCATTCGCTTCGACCGTAACGCTTGCGTACTGTTAAACAATACCAGTGAGCAACCTATCGGTACACGTATCTTTGGTCCAGTGACTCGTGAACTTCGTAACGCGAAATTCATGAAGATCGTATCACTGGCTCCAGAAGTTCTGTAAGGAGCGGCAAACAATGGCAGCTAAAATCCGTCGTAACGACGAAGTAATCGTTCTTGCTGGTAAAGATAAAGGCAAGAAAGGTAAAGTAACTAAGGTTCTCGCAACTGGTAAAGTTATCGTTGAAGGTATCAACCTAGTTAAGAAACATCAAAAACCTGTTCCTGCTCTAGGTACCCAAGGTGGTATCGTTGAGTTAGAAGCAGCAATTGATGCATCTAACGTGGCTGTATTCAACGCAGCAACTGGTAAAGCGGACCGTATCGGTTTCCGTTTTGAAGAAGGCAAAAAAGTGCGTTTCTTCAAGTCTAACGGCGAAACAATTAAGTAATTTGGAGTTCTACTATGGCGAAACTGCATGATTACTACAAGTCGTCTGTAGTCGCTGAACTGACCAAAGAGTTCAGCTACACAAGCGTCATGCAAGTCCCTAGAATTGAGAAAATCACCCTCAATATGGGCGTTGGTGAAGCAATCAACGATAAGAAACTACTAGAAAACGCAGCATCTGATATGGCTACAATCTCTGGTCAAAAACCATTGATTACTAAAGCTCGTAAATCTGTTGCAGGTTTCAAAATTCGTGAAGGCTACCCAATTGGTTGTAAAGTAACCTTGCGTGGCGAACGCATGTGGGATTTTCTAGAGCGTTTAATCGCAATCGCTCTACCACGTGTACGTGACTTCCGTGGTGTTAGCGCTAAATCTTTTGATGGACGCGGTAACTACAGCATGGGCGTTCGCGAGCAAATCATTTTCCCGGAAATCGACTACGATAAAGTCGATCGTGTACGCGGTCTTGATATTACTATCACTACGACTGCTGGTACCGATGAGGAAGGCCGTGCTCTGCTGGCTGCCTTTAACTTCCCATTCCGTAAGTAAGGTGAAGGGTTACTGTTATGGCTAAACAATCAATGAAAGCACGTGAAGTAAAACGTGCGAAGCTTGCAGCTCAGTACGCAGAAAAGCGTTCAGCGCTAAAAGCTATCATCAGCGATGTAAACGCATCTGAAGAAGATCGTTGGAACGCAGTTCTTAAACTGCAATCACTTCCACGTGATTCAAGTGCATCACGTCAGCGCAACCGTTGCAACCAAACTGGTCGTCCACACGGTTACCTACGTAAATTCGGTCTAAGCCGTATTAAAGTTCGTGAAGCTTGCATGAAAGGCGAGATTCCTGGACTTCGTAAGGCTAGCTGGTAATTGCCACTTAATCATTTGGAGTAAAGTTTATGAGCATGCAAGATCCGATTTCGGATATGCTGACCCGTATTCGTAACGGTCAGGCAGCAAACAAAGTTGCTGTTAAAATGCCTTCTTCAAAGCTTAAAGTTGCAATTGCTGCACTACTTAAAGCTGAAGGTTACATCGTTGACTTCGCTGTTGAAGGCGAAGCAAAACCTGAGCTAGAAGTTACTCTTAAGTACTTCCAAGCTAAACCTGTAATTGAGCAAATCCAACGTGTTTCACGTCCTGGTCTGCGTGTCTACAAAAACAAAGACTCGCTACCATCTGTGATGGGCGGTTTGGGTGTTGCTGTTGTTTCCACTTCCAAGGGTCTGATGTCAGACCGCGCTGCTCGCAAAGCGGGTCTTGGCGGTGAAATCATCTGTTACGTAGCGTAATAAGGAGTAGGATATGTCTCGTGTTGCTAAAGCACCTGTCGCTATTCCAGCTGGCGTAGAGGTGAAATTAAACGGCCAAGAGATCACCGTTAAAGGTGCAAAAGGTGAACTTACTCGCGAACTTAACAACGCTGTTGTTATCGCGCAAGAAGACAACCACCTTACTTTCGGTCCACGCGAAGGTGTTGCTAACGCATGGGCACAAGCAGGTACTGCACGTGCACTAGTTAACAACATGGTTGTAGGCGTTACAGAAGGCTTCACTAAGAAGCTGACTCTGAAAGGCGTTGGTTACCGTGCTGCTGTTAAAGGCAACGCTGTAGCTCTAACTCTTGGCTTCTCTCACCCTGTTGAGCATGAACTGCCAGCAGGTATTAAGGCAGAATGTCCGACTCAAACTGACATTATCGTAACTGGTTGTGACAAACAACTAGTTGGTCAAGTTGCGGCAGATATTCGTTCTTACCGTGAACCTGAACCTTACAAAGGTAAAGGTGTTCGTTACGCAGATGAAAATGTGCGTACTAAAGAAGCTAAGAAGAAGTAAGGTAACGCTATGGATAAGAAAGCATCTCGCATCCGTCGTGCCACTCGCGCACGTCGTAAGATTGCAGAACTGGGTGCAACTCGCCTAGTAGTACACCGTACTCCTCGTCACGTGTACGCACAGGTGATTGCAGCTAACGGCTCTGAGGTTATCGCAGCAGCTTCTACTGTAGAAAAAGCGATCCGTGAGCAGGTTACAAACACCGGTAACATCGATGCTGCAAAAGCAGTAGGTAAAGCTATTGCTGAGCGTGCGCTTGAAAAAGGCGTAAGTGCAGTTGCATTTGATCGTTCTGGTTTCCAATACCACGGTCGAGTAGCGGCGCTAGCAGATTCTGCTCGCGAAGCTGGTCTGAAATTCTAAGGTAGGGTTGGAAGATGGCTAAAGAACAACAAGTTCAAGCGAATGATTTGCAAGAAAAATTAATCGCAGTTAACCGTGTTTCTAAAACGGTTAAAGGCGGTCGAATCATGAGCTTCACTGCACTAACAGTAGTTGGTGACGGTAATGGTCGTGTAGGTTTCGGTTACGGCAAAGCTCGTGAAGTACCTGCAGCGATTCAAAAAGCAATGGAAAAAGCGCGTCGTAACATGACTACTATCGCGCTAAACGAAGGCACACTTCACCACCCAGTGAAAGGTCGCCATTCGGGCTCTAAAGTTTACATGCAGCCTGCTGCAGAAGGTACTGGTGTTATCGCAGGTGGTGCGATGCGTGCAGTACTAGAAGTTGCTGGTGTACACAACGTACTGTCTAAGGCGTACGGTTCAACTAACCCAATCAACATCGTTCGTGCAACGATCGATGCACTGGGTAGTGTGAAGTCACCTGAAATGGTTGCTGCTAAACGTGGTCTGACTGTTGAATCTATTTCGGAGTAAGAACACCATGGCAACTATTAAAGTAACTCAAACTAAAAGCTCAATTGGTCGCCTACCTAAGCATAAAGCTACTTTGCGTGGTTTAGGCCTTCGTCGTATCCGCCATACTGTTGAACTAGAAGATACTCCATGTGTACGTGGTATGATCAATCAAGTTCAATACATGGTTAAAGTTGAGGAGTAATCAGAATGCACTTGAATACTCTATCACCGGCTGCGGGTTCTAAACCTTCTAAGAAGCGTTTAGGTCGTGGTATCGGTTCTGGCCTTGGTAAAACTGGTGGCCGTGGCCACAAAGGTCAAAAGTCACGTTCTGGCGGTAAAGTACGTCCAGGTTTTGAAGGCGGTCAAATGCCATTGAAACAACGTCTACCTAAATTCGGTTTCACTTCTCGTAAGAGCCTAGTGTCTGCTGAAGTTCGTCTAGCTGAGCTAGCGAAAGTAACAGGTGACGTAGTTGATCTAAACACTTTGAAAGCAGCTAACGTTGTCGCTAAAAACATCGAAAACGTTAAAGTTGTTCTTTCTGGCGAGATCAACAAAGCAGTGACTGTAAAAGGTCTACGCGTGACTAAAGGCGCTAAAGCTGCTATCGAAGCTGCGGGCGGTAAAATCGAGGCGTAATCTCGAGGATTGAGGTACAGATGGCTAAGAAACCAGGAAATGATTTTCGTAGTGCTCAAGGCGGCTTAAGTGAATTGAAGTCGCGCTTATTATTCGTAATTGGTGCACTTTTAGTATTCCGAGCAGGCTCTTTTGTGCCGATCCCTGGTATTGATGCTGCTGTACTCGCCGATTTGTTCGAACAGCAAAAAGGCACCATCATTGAGATGTTCAACATGTTCTCTGGTGGTGCACTTTCGCGTGCATCTATATTCGCATTGGGCATCATGCCGTATATTTCGGCATCTATTGTTGTCCAATTGCTGACTGTAGTTCATCCAGCGTTAGCTGAGCTCAAGAAAGAGGGTGAAGCAGGCCGTCGTAAGATAAGCCAATATACGCGCTACGGCACGCTTGTACTTGCAATTTTCCAAGCTATTGGTATCGCAACTGGCCTACCAAACATGGTCCCTAATCTGGTCGTTATCGATCAAACCATGTTTACGCTAATTGCCACCGTAAGTTTAGTAACCGGCACCATGTTCCTAATGTGGTTAGGTGAACAAATTACAGAGCGAGGAATTGGTAACGGTATTTCGTTACTTATTTTTGCAGGTATCGTTGCTGGATTGCCAAAAGCAATCGGACAAACTATCGAGCAAGCGCGTCAAGGTGAACTGCACGTACTTCTGCTATTATTGATTGCAGTAATTGCTTTTGCAGTAATTTACTTCGTTGTTTTCATGGAACGTGGTCAGCGCCGTATCGTCGTTAACTACGCTAAGCGTCAACAAGGTCGTAAAGTATTTGCTGCTCAAAGCACTCACTTGCCATTAAAAATTAATATGGCTGGTGTAATTCCTGCTATCTTTGCATCAAGTATCATCCTGTTCCCAGGTACCCTGGCACAGTGGTTTGGTAAGAGTGGTAACCCAGCGTTTAGTTGGTTAACCGATGTTTCATTGGCGTTAAGCCCTGGACAACCTCTTTACGTAATACTTTATGCGGTAGCGATTATCTTCTTCTGTTTCTTCTATACGGCGTTGGTTTTCAACCCAAGAGAAACGGCTGATAATCTTAAGAAGTCAGGTGCGTTCGTACCCGGTATCCGCCCAGGTGAGCAGACAGCCAAATATATTGATAAAGTAATGACCCGCCTGACATTGGCTGGCGCGTTATACATTACCTTTATCTGTCTGATCCCTCAGTTCATGATGTCAGCGTGGAACGTAAGATTCTACTTTGGCGGGACATCACTACTTATCGTAGTGGTTGTTATCATGGACTTTATGGCACAGGTACAGACACATATGATGTCTCATCAATATGAGTCTGTGTTGAAAAAGGCTAATCTGAAAGGTTATGGCCGTTAATCCGGTCTGACAGTTCTGATTACATTTACGGAGTTTAGCAATGAAAGTTCGTGCTTCCGTTAAAAAAATCTGCCGTAACTGCAAAATTATCAAACGTAACGGTGTCGTTCGCGTTATTTGCAGTGAGCCTAAGCACAAGCAGCGCCAAGGCTAATTAGCAGAAATTTTTACTTGAAAAATAAGGTAGTGTCGAGTATATTCCTCGGCCTACCTTTTGCGTGCAAAAGAAGTAGTATACCGCAGCGTATCCTCAACGGGCTCTGCTGCGGATAATTCTTTAATAGAGTACCTAGGAGTGAATAGTGGCCCGTATAGCAGGCATTAACATTCCTGATCAAAAACATGCCGTAATTGCATTAACATCAATCTACGGTATTGGCAAAACTCGCTCTCAAGCTATCCTAGCTGAAGTGGGTATTGCTGAAGATGTTAAGATCAGTGAACTAACTGAAGAGCAGATCAATCAACTGCGTGATGGTGTAGCTAAGTACACTGTAGAGGGTGATCTACGTCGTGAAGTATCCATGAACATCAAGCGTCTTATGGACCTTGGCTGTTACCGTGGTCTTCGTCATCGTCGCAGTCTACCACTACGTGGACAGCGTACTAAAACCAACGCACGTACTCGTAAGGGTCCGCGCAAGCCGATCAAGAAATAGTCGGGAAGGGTAGAGTACAATGGCAAAACAACCAACTCGCGCACGTAAACGCGTACGCAAACAAGTTGCTGATGGCGTAGCGCATATCCACGCATCTTTCAACAATACAATCGTAACCATTACTGACCGTCAAGGTAACGCTCTAGCATGGGCAACTGCAGGTGGTTCAGGTTTCCGTGGTTCTCGTAAGTCAACTCCGTTCGCTGCACAGGTTGCTGCTGAACGTTGTGCTGAAATGGCTAAAGAATACGGCCTAAAGAACTTGGAAGTTATGGTTAAGGGTCCTGGTCCAGGTCGTGAATCTACTGTTCGCGCACTGAACGCTGCTGGTTTCCGTATCACAAACATCGTTGATGCGACACCAATCCCTCATAACGGTTGTCGTCCACCTAAGAAACGTCGCGTATAACGTTTCTAGGAACATTGGAGAAAGATCATGGCAAGATATTTGGGTCCTAAGCTTAAGCTTAGCCGCCGCGAAGGTACTGACTTGTTCCTTAAGTCAGGCGTTCGTGCGATTGATACCAAGTGTAAAATCGATAACGCACCAGGTGTACACGGCGCTCGTCGCGGTCGTCTATCTGAGTATGGCGTTCAGCTTCGTGAGAAGCAAAAAGTTCGTCGTATGTACGGCGTGCTTGAAAAGCAATTCCGTAACTACTACAAAGAAGCAGCTCGCCTAAAAGGTAACACTGGTGAGAACCTACTTCAGCTTCTAGAAGGTCGTCTAGATAACGTAGTTTACCGCATGGGCTTTGGCGCAACTCGCGCAGAAGCACGTCAGCTAGTTAGCCACAAAGCTATCCTAGTTAACGGTAAAGTTGTAAACGTTCCTTCTTTCAAAGTTGCGGCTAACGACGTTGTTTCTATCCGCGAGAAAGCTAAACAGCAATCTCGTATTAAAGCTGCTCTAGAAGTTGCTGAACAACGCGAAAAACCAACTTGGATTGAAGTAGATGGTGGCAAGATGGAAGGTACATTCAAGCGTATGCCTGAACGTTCTGATCTATCAGCTGACATCAACGAACAATTGATCGTCGAGCTTTACTCTAAGTAAGGTTTAAACTAAAGAGAGGACACAATGCAGGGTTCTGTAACAGAATTTCTTAAGCCACGTCTTGTTGATATCGAACAGATCAGCGCGACACACGCAAAAGTAACTCTTGAGCCGTTAGAGCGTGGTTTCGGCCATACTCTGGGTAATGCACTTCGCCGAATTCTTCTATCTTCTATGCCTGGCTGTGCAGTCACGGAAGCGGAGATTGAAGGCGTACTTCACGAATACAGCACCAAAGAAGGTGTTCAGGAAGATATCCTTGAGATTCTACTGAACCTGAAGGGATTAGCTGTTCGCGTTGCTGACGGCAAAGATGAAGTGTTCATTACACTAAACAAATCAGGCTCGGGCCCTGTGGTTGCAGGTGACATCACCCATGATGGTGATGTAGAGATCGTAAACCCTGAGCACGTTATTTGTCATCTAACCGATGATAACGCTGAGATCGCAATGCGTATCAAAGTTCAACGTGGCCGCGGTTATGTTCCGGCGTCTGCCCGTATCCATACCGAAGAAGACGAGCGTCCTATCGGCCGTTTGCTAGTCGATGCAACCTTCAGCCCTGTAGACAAAATTGCCTACTCAGTTGCTGCAGCGCGTGTTGAACAGCGTACAGACCTGGACAAGCTAGTTATCGATATGGAAACGAATGGCACTCTTGAACCTGAGGAAGCTATCCGTCGTGCAGCAACTATTCTTGCTGAACAATTGGATGCATTCGTAGATCTTCGTGATGTACGAGTTCCTGAGGAGAAAGAAGAGAAACCAGAATTCGATCCTATCCTACTGCGTCCTGTAGACGATCTTGAACTAACAGTTCGCTCTGCTAACTGTTTGAAAGCAGAAGCGATTCACTACATCGGTGATCTGGTGCAACGTACTGAAGTTGAGCTTCTTAAAACGCCAAACTTAGGTAAAAAATCTCTTACAGAGATTAAAGACGTTCTTGCATCGCGTGGTTTGTCTCTGGGTATGCGCCTAGAAAACTGGCCACCAGCGTCAATTGCAGAAGATTAATCGATACTAGTTAGAAGGATTAGGTCATGCGCCATCGTAAGAGTGGTCGTCAACTCAACCGCAACAGCTCACATCGCAAAGCGATGTTTAGCAACATGGCTAGCTCTCTGGTACGTCATGAAGTTATCAAGACAACTTTACCAAAAGCAAAAGAGCTACGTCGCGTAGTTGAGCCTTTGATTACACTAGCTAAGACTGACAGCGTTGCAAACCGTCGTCTAGCATTTGCTCGCACTCGTGATAACGAAGTTGTAGCAAAACTATTTAACGAACTAGGTCCACGTTTCGCAGCACGTCAAGGTGGCTACACTCGTATTCTTAAGTGTGGTTTCCGTGCTGGTGATAAAGCTCCAATGGCATACATTGAGCTTGTAGATCGCCCAGAAGCAGAAGCTGCTGCTGAGTAATCAGTTCGAGAAAATGAAAAAACCGGGCATTTATGTCCGGTTTTTTTTCGTCTGTTATTTGGGGCCTGTACTCGTTGATGAAGCTCTGAAGTCTGCATCTTGAGGTCATTTGGGTATAGCCATTACCGTCATTATTTGATCATTCTTGCGGCTAAAAGCAGTGATAACTTCGTTTTGAGACTTTGCAATTAGAAGCACTATTTTACTGCAATCTATGCGGCATTCTTTGCTGGTTTCCTGCCATCACTCACCGCTTAATTACCACAATTGATATTTCTTCAGAATAAAAAAACGGCGCCATAGGGCACCGTTAAGCAATTAAGTTTGATATAGAATTATAGGATATCTAGTAGTTCTACTTCGAATACAAGAGCTGCAAATGGAGGGATTGCTGCACCAGCACCACGCTCGCCGTAAGCAAGATCTTGTGGTACGTACAGTTTCCATTTAGAGCCAACAGGCATTAGTTGAAGTGCTTCAACCCAGCCTTTGATTACGCCAGTTACTGGGAATTCAGCTGGTTGACCGCGACGTACTGAGCTATCAAATACGGTACCGTCTACAAGTTCACCGTGGTAGTGAACACGAACAGACTTGTCTGCAGTTGGGATTTCACCAGTACCTTCAGTCAGTACTTCGTATTGAAGGCCAGACTCAAGAACCGTTACTTCTGAACGAAGAGCGTTGTCTTTCAGGAAGCTTTCGCCTTCTGATGCAGCAGCTTTTGCAGCTTCACGACGAGTTTCTTCTGCACGTTGGTGAAGAGCTTGTAATGCGTTGTTGATTTCATCGATTTCGATTGCTGGCATGTCACCAACCAATGCAGTAGCAATACCTGCTGCGATGGCGTCAACGTTTAGGCCTTCTAGACCACTACCTGCAAGTTGTTGGCCCATTTGTAGACCAATACCGTAGCTTGCTTTTTGCTCTACAGTTTCAAATTTCACTTCAGACATAAATATCACTCTTTGTCTTAGTTGGATAAAGGCGAAAGCATAGCAGGTTCACGCTTAGGATGAAACGGCTGGCGGGAAATCCGCTCGAAAAGGTGTTAAGGTGTGAGCAACCTCAGTATCTGGTTGAGAAAAATACAAGATATTGTCAAGGTTACGTTTTACTGTAGTCGACCTCTATACTCTAGGCATGTGAATTTTTATACTGTAACTGTTTGAGCAGTGGATACTTACCATGAATCGTCGCAAGAAGAAAAAGCAAGAAACAGATTACTGGCTAACCATTAAAGAGCGCATCGAGCAAGTGGATTGGCGTGTTGTTTGGTGTAACACCAAAGCGTTGTGGCTAGGATTGCCCAAATTACATCGTCGGGTTTTGTCTGTGCTTATCCCTCTAGAGTTGCTTTTGATGGTGGTTCCCATGCCAACGTTCGTTAATGAGGAACCGTCGACCGAACAACGCATATCAGTTAACGTGAATCGAGTTGGTCTTAGTAGCCAATTGAGTGAAGAGAATAAAGCGCCTCAATCAAAGATGTGGCACCAATATATAGTTAAAAGTGGTGATACATTAGCTGAAGTGTTTCGCTCCAATTCAATCCCTATGGCTGACCTAAATGCTCTGGTTCGTATAGAGGGTGGTGATAAGCCCCTGAGTCATATAAAAGCGGGGCAGTTGATTCGTTATAAAATGACGACCAAGGGCGATCTTGACATCTTACAGTTGGAAAAAGGCGATCAGTCAGTGATGTTTTTACGAATGTCTGATGGATCGTTTGGCCGCAGTAACTAAAGAGAGCAAGATAAACTTACTCTCTACGTCGTTGTTATACCTATCGTCGCCATTATCTAATAGCGTCGCTGGGATTATGCGTCACGAATCATTTCTATATGCGGGATATTATCAAGCATGAAAGGTTCAGATACTTTTACAAACCCATGTTGCTCATAAAAGACCTGCAAATGTGCTTGGGCTTCTATCTCTATTGGCTGATTTGGCCACAATCGATTCGTGTGTTGAATTGCCTGTGTCATTAATTGATGTCCCAAACCATTACCTCGCGCTTGTGCCAGCGTAATGACTCGTCCAATACTGGGTGATGCAAAGCTGACCTCTGGCGCTAAAAGACGACTGTAGGCGACAATTTCACCATCTTTTATCCCTAGTAGATGTCTGACTTCTGGATGGCGGTCTTTGTTATCCAATTCATGATATGGACAGTTTTGTTCTACGATAAAGACATCAACGCGTAAACGGAGAATGTCGTAAAGCTGATGAGTGGTTAGCTGTTCAAAGCTCAAGCACTGCCATTCGATATTTGTGTTTGTTGCTTCCATCTGGTTTTTGTCTCTCGCTATCATCCCTACAACTAACGTGTCGGACCTTGTTTGGGTTTATCGCTTGCCGTTAACCAAGGTATCGGCGTAACAGCTCATGAGGAACTTTATCACACAGATGAGCAAAGTGTTGTTGAAAGAGTTGCCAGCGCTCGTGTGCACTAAAAAGACAGTTAAAACGTTGTTTTTGTGCTTGCTGGACACTGTAAAGCTCCAACAATTGCAGATAGAGGTGAGGGGACTCTTTTCGCCAGTTGGCTACCATCGCAAGCGGAATTTCAATCAGTTGAATTTCTGTCAATGATTCAACCAAACAGTCGATCGGTTCATCCAATACCATACTTTCACAAGGAATAATCCACTCTTGCTCGTAGATAAGTTCTTTGGTGACCTCTTGCTGATCATCGGTGAGATAACTGCTATGGCATAGCCCGGAGTTTAGCCAATACAGCGATTCGGGATGTTCTCCTTGATGGTGAAGAATATGCCTAGTGGGCAGCTCAATGACTTTTCCAATATCACATAACGTCCTGGCATCAATGGTCGTAAATCCATGCTGGGTTAAGTAATCAAAAAATGGCTGTTCAAGCATCAGAAATTCCTCATAAAAATGCCGTTACGGATTAGGTAACGGCACATACTAATGGGTTAAGAATAATCGATCACTCTTTTTGTAAGTCGATACGATAGATAGCAAAACCATTATCATCGAGACCCACTTTGGTCATCGGATACTGTTTTTTCTGCTGAATAAACTGTGTGGCTTTGTCACTTGGCGAGGTTTCAAAGCGGATATCCAGTTTAGTGTGGCTCGCTATTGGTGCAAATGACCAATTATTATCCGCACTTGGCGTGATTTCTCCCTGCTCTTTACTGACTCGAGAGATATAGTTAGCCACAACGGTACGGTTTTCATCAGGGGCATCAAAGGCAACGTATTGAGCGCCAGTGCCAGCAAATTTTTCACCATAAGCACGGTAGTTATTCGTCGCGACGATGAAATGTTGCTTCGGATTAATTGGTTTACCTTGATAGGTCAGGTTAACGATTCGAGATGAATCGGGATGTAATGGCTGACATTCACCATCAAATTTTGCAGGTTGAGTAACATCGATCTGATATTTGATCCCGTCCATCACATCAAAGTTATACGTTCTAAAGCCATCCCAGTTGATCAACGATTGTGGTTTGGTGGTATTGGGGTCAATTTGATTAAATTGACCGGCAGAACATTCAAGCCAATCTTTGACTTGTTGCCCCGTGACTTTTAAAGCAACCAGAGTATTTGGGTAGAGATAAAGATCCGCTGCGTTACGAAACGAGAGCTGACCCGCTTCGACTTCGGTGTAGTTGGATGGATCATTTTTACGTCCCCCCACTTTAAACGGAGCGGCTGCCGATAATACCGGTAAGCCGTCGAGATCCGGATCACCTTGGATAAACTGTTTCACATAATCGGTTTGTGCCAAGTTCACGATCTGAATGGTAGGATCATCTTGTTCCAGAGCCAAATAGCTGTACATCACATCATTTGCTTTGCCGATGGGTTGGTTTACAAATTGACGAGTGGCTGCATGGTCTGCGGCAAGTGCTTTAACAATGGCAGGATCGGGTTCAGCAAGTGAGCGGTTATTGGCACTATCAAAAATGGGGCGGGCTTGTGAACGACCATCGATAACGTTCCATTGCCCATGTTGTTTTGATAACGTTAGATCGATAACGCCCACATGGCTACCCCAGCGACCCGGCATCACCGATGCAACACCGTTAATTGTGCCCTTTGTGTCATCAATATTGGGTAAATGTTCAAAACCTTTACCTGGGAAGACGGCATGCGCATGACCAAAAGCGATGGCGTCAATTCCTTTTACGGTAGAGAGGTAATAAACCGAGTTTTCAGCGCCAACCTTGTATGGATCAGTTGATAGACCAGAGTGGGGAATGGCGACAATCACATCTGCGCCTTTCGCTTTCATTTCAGGAATGAGCTGTTCAGCGGTCTCTTTAATATCTTTGACCACTACTTTCCCTGCGAGATTTTTCTTATCCCACACCATGATTTGTGGTGGTGCGAAACCGATGTAGCCGACTTTAAGTGTCTGCATTTGGCCGTCGGTATCTTGTAAACGGTAGGTGCGAATCAGGTAAGGGGTAAAAAAGTGTTTGCCTGTTTTCGCATCGTAAATATTGGCATTGATGTAAGGAAATTTAGCATCATTGATGCTCTCTTTAAGAAAGTCGATGCCGTAATTAAATTCATGATTGCCAAAATTACCCACTTCATAAGGTAGCGTATTCATCGCTTTATACACGGGGTGGATTTCACCGGGCTTGATGCCTTTAGCCGCCATGTAGTCACCCATCGGGCTGCCTTGGATTAAATCTCCGTTATCAATAAAAAGCGCGTTCTTAACTTCATTTCGTGCATTTTTAGCGACAGTCGCAGCGCGATCGAGGCCAATTTTTTCTGAAGGTTTATCTTTGTAATAATCGTAATCCATTACGTTTGCATGGATATCAGTGGTTTCAATAATACGAAGTTTAAGCGTGTCGGCCATCGCTGTACTTGAGATAGACAAAAGTCCACACAATACCGCGACAGAAAGAGGTTTAAGTGCCACTGCCATTTCCTATTCCATCCCTATTTATGAGAGTAAAAACTCTATCACGATAACAAATTTGCAAGAAACAAAGAGTTAAGTGCCCAGCAAATTGTGATATTACGCACCTCAATGCTTAGGCATCATCCCTTGTGGAACAATGACTTGGCTACAAATACACCACCCTAATGCTTCAACTGTGCCAATCTCTTATCAATTTTTCGAATAAAAAATGAAATTATAGAATTTCCGGTAATAAATTCGACTCATCATAATGCGAAACATGAATTGAGTAAGGGATGACAAAGATGGCCGACGTTGTAGACGTGTCCTCATCAGTAAACAAGGCGCCTAGATTAGTTTCAATTGAAACGGGTGTATTAAGCCAAGCGGTTAGCCGATTATCACCAAGCCAATTACGCGCGGGTGAAGTGGCATTGGTTGGTGCAGGTCCAGGTGACCCAGAATTGCTGACGGTAAAAGCGCTCAACTTTTTGCAGCAAGCAGATGTGGTGTTGTACGACTACTTAGTCTCAGATGAAATTATGTCCTTGATTCCAAGTGATGTGATTTTAGTGTGCGTTGGTAAACGCGCTGGTCATCATAGCGTTCCTCAAGATAAAACCAACCAGCTCTTGGTGGATTTTGCCAAGCAAGGACATCGAGTGGTACGCATCAAAGGTGGCGATCCCTTTATGTTCGGTCGTGGTGGAGAAGAGCTTGAAGTGCTGTTTGATGCAGGAGTTCGTTTTCACGTCGTTCCGGGCATTACTGCGGCGGCTGGGGCTACGGCTTATGCTGGTATTCCGCTTACCCACAGGGATTTTGCTCAGTCCGCTTTATTTGTGACAGGACACAGCAAGTTAGAATCGCAGGATGTGGATTGGTCAACCCTAGCTCGTGGCAATCAAACCTTGGTTATCTATATGGGATTAATGAAGTCGCAAGAGATAGCTGAGCAGTTGATTCTTCATGGTCGTAAAGCATCCACACCGATAGCCATTATCGAACGTGGTACGCAAGCGGCGCAGAAGGTGTACCGAGGAGAGCTTGCGCAACTGGCGCAATTAGCAAAGCAGGCAGAATCGCCAGCGCTGATTGTGGTTGGTGAGGTGGTTTCTCTGGCGGATAAGCTGCAATGGTTCGGGCAAGACACTCAGATAGAAGCTCAGACAGAAGCTCAATTCCAATACGCTTAAAGACATTACTCATATTGCAAGAGTCAAAGGGCCAAGCCCATCGGCAAACTAAAAGGAAGCAATAAGATGGATCAACAACGCTTAACTCATTTGAAAAAACTTGAGGCTGAAAGCATCCATATCATCCGTGAAGTGGCAGCGGAATTTTCCAATCCAGTGATGATGTATTCGATTGGTAAAGATTCTTCTGTCATGTTGCACCTAGCGCGTAAAGCCTTTTATCCAGGGAAGCTTCCATTTCCACTTCTGCATGTGGATACCAACTGGAAATTCCAAGAGATGATCAAGTTTCGTGATGAGACGGCGAAGAAATACGACTTGGATCTGATCGTACATAAAAACCCGGAAGGGTTAGCCATGAATATCAGTCCATTCGAAAATGGTTCAAAACACACCGATGTAATGAAAACCCAAGGTTTAAAGCAAGCGTTGAACAAATACGGTTTTGATGCTGCGTTTGGTGGCGCTCGTCGTGACGAAGAAAAGTCACGGGCGAAAGAGCGTGTTTACTCTTTTCGTGACAAAAACCACACCTGGGATCCGAAGAACCAGCGTCCAGAGCTTTGGCACACGTATAACGGCCAAATCAACAAAGGCGAAAGCATTCGTGTTTTCCCGCTCTCTAACTGGACTGAACTGGATATCTGGCAATACATCTATCTAGAAGGGATTGAAATCGTTCCTCTTTACTACTCTGCTGTTCGTCCAGTGGTTGAGCGTGATGGCATGATTATCATGAAAGATGATGACCGTTTGGAACTGCTTCCTGGTGAAGAGTTGCAACATAAGAGCGTTCGTTTCCGTACTCTAGGTTGTTACCCATTGACTGGTGCTGTTGAGTCGAAAGCGCAAACGTTGCCAGAAATCATCGAAGAAATGTTGGTCACAACGTCAAGTGAACGACAAGGACGCGCGATCGACCACGATCAGTCGGGATCGATGGAATTGAAAAAACGTCAAGGTTACTTCTAAGGATCTAAGGAATAGAGAATGAATAATGCAGTTCAAGCTCAACTCGCTGAGCTAGGTATTGAAGGTTACCTCAATCAACACCAACACAAATCATTACTGCGCTTCCTTACCTGTGGATCCGTAGATGATGGTAAAAGTACGCTAATTGGTCGTTTGCTCCATGACTCTAAACAGATTTATGAAGATCAATTGGCTGCAGTTCGTTCCGATAGCCAACGTGTAGGGACTACCGGCGATCGTCCTGACCTTGCCTTGTTAGTGGATGGTCTACAGGCCGAGCGTGAGCAGGGCATCACTATCGATGTGGCTTATCGTTACTTCTCAACCAAGAAACGTAAGTTCATCATTGCCGATACTCCAGGACATGAGCAATACACCCGTAATATGGCGACAGGGGCGTCAACGTGTGATGTTGCGGTTATTTTGATCGATGGTCGTAAGGGCGTGTTGGATCAGACTCGTCGTCACTCATTTATTTCAAACCTTCTTGGAATCAAGCACTTTGTTGTTGCAGTGAACAAGATGGACCTTGTTGATTATTCACAAGCTCGTTTTGAAGAGATCAAACAGCAATATCTAGAGTTTTCTGAGCATCTACGTGGTTCAACGGATATTAGTATTATTCCCATTTCGGCGTTAGAAGGTGATCACGTGGTGGATCGCAGTGCCAATATGACATGGTACGAAGGCCCAACTTTGCTTGAGCTTCTGGAAGACGTCAATGTGGATGCGCCAAAAGGCAATCAAGAGTTCCGTTTCCCTGTGCAATACGTGAATCGTCCCAATCTCGATTTCCGCGGTTTTGCTGGCACGATCTCCTCTGGTTCTATTGCTGTTGGTGACAAGATTAAAGTGTTGCCATCAGGTAAAGAATCTACTATTGCGCGCATTGTGACCTTTGATGGTGACTTACCAAGTGCTCAAGCAGGATTGGCTGTAACGCTAACGCTTGCGGATGAAATTGATATTAGTCGTGGTGACTTAATTGTTCATCAACAGGCGGATGTTGCACAAACTAACCATTTGCTTGCAGATGTGGTGTGGATGACGGATGAGCCTCTGGCAGCAAATCGTGATTACGACATCAAGATTGCAGGTAAGAAAACGGTTGGTCACATTGAGTCTGTACGTTATCAATACGATATCAACACGTTAGATACGTTTTCTAGTAGCTCTTTACCACTCAATGGTATTGGTTTGTGTGAATGGGCATTTAATGAAACTGTTGCGCTTGATCAGTATCTCGATTGTGCAGATACCGGTGGTTTTATCATTATCGACCGTTTAACGAATGTTACCGTTGGTGCTGGTATGGTGCGTGAGAGTTTACATAAAGTAGCTGTCGATGCAGGTCAGTTTAGTGCCTTTGAATTGGAGCTAAACGCATTAGTTCGTAAGCACTTCCCTCACTGGGGTGCCAAAGATCTTAGTCAACTGATTAAGTAATATCGGGAGGGAGCGCTCGCTCCCTCGTCATAAGGACGCGGTATGTGGGAACAGGGTCTGGTTTTAGCTATTCTGGTTATGATTATCGCGTGCTTATTGCTGTCGAGAATTAAGCCCAGTATTATTTTTTCAGGTGCCGCAGTTGTCGCTTACCTATCGGGTTTGATGGATGTTACTACGTTAGCGGCCAATTTTACTAACTCTTCTTTGGTGACGTTAGTGCTACTGATGCTTGTTTCAATAGCATTGGAAAAAACGCGTCTTATCAGTTGGGTGAGTCGTAGTATTTCAAAAGGCCATCTAGGCACTGTGATTGCGAAACTAGGTTTATCAACGGCTTTTCTATCGTCATTTACCAATAATACGGCGGTGGTTGTTTCTCTAATTGGTGCGGTAAAGCGTAATCAACAACATGCACCTTCTAAACTGTTAATTCCGCTTTCTTATGCTGCGATTTTCGGCGGTACTTTAACGCTTATCGGAACATCTACTAACCTGATTATTAACAGCTTTGTTGAGGATGCTGGTTTACCTGGGCTTAACTTTTTTGCTCCAACCATGATAGGGCTTGCAGTACTCGTTGCATGCGTGCTGATCATGATTCCACTGAGTTACTTTTTGCCGAATACGGACGAGCAAACTCAGGATGATTTGCCCTACTTCCTCGAAGCGATTGTGGACCCCAACTCAACGCTGGTGGGGCGCAGTGTTGCTGAAAATAATTTGCGTGCACTACGTAAGCTTTATCTGGCGGAAGTGGTTCGTCATGGAGAAAGTCACCCTTCTGTGGAGCCTGATTTTGTTTTAGAAGCACATGATCGATTGTTGTTTTGTGGTGATGTAGAGAGTGTGTCTACATTGCAAGAGATTCCGGGGTTGACGCTGTTTGGACAACAGGAATTGAATGGTCAAAACTTTGTTGAAGTTGTGATCAGTTCATCAGCGAGCATTTGCGATAAAACTTTAAAGTCGAGTCACTTTCGTGAAAAGTTTGATGCAGTGGTAGTGGCTATTCGCCGTGGGCATGAGCGTTTAGATGGTGGTCTGGGCAACGTTGTTTTGACCGCTGGTGATACATTAGTTCTGGTTCCCGGCAAACGCTTTGAAGATCAGCGTAGTAAGAACAGCCGTGAATTTGTTTTGATCAATGATCTTGATACCAGCGCTCGTCTCGATAGCATCAAATCACTGTTTGTATTGGTTGGGTTTTTAGCCGTGATCGTGGCTGGATTACTCAATGTACTACCCATAATCAAAGGGCTCGCTATTTATCTGATCGTATTATTGGCTAGTGGAGTCCTACACATTGGTGAAGTTCGTCGCCGCTTTCCAATCGATATCGTTGCTATTGTTGGCTCGGCTCTGTCCATTGCACAGCTTATGATTTCGACTGGGTTATCTCAGCGTATGGGCGACCTTTTTATCCATGCATTTAATGGCTGGGGTGCTTTTGGCGCTATGGTGGCAACTTACTTAATTACTCTCGTTTTAACAGAGTTGATCACCAACAATGCGGCTGCTGCTTTATCCTTTCCGATTGGCTATAGCATGGCGGTTGGTTATGGAGTTGATCCTATGCCATTTATTATGGCTGTACTGTTTGGCGCGAGCGCTAGCTTTATTTCTCCTTACGGATATCAGACTAATTTATTGGTTTATAGCGTAGGGAATTACAAACTTCGAGATTATGTGCGTATCGGAATTCCGATTTCACTGGTGTATTCCACCTTAGTCATCGCACTGATTCCGGTCTTTTTTCCATTTTAATCTGTAGAGGGATGACATTATGAGCTCCGCACCAAGTGTGAAAGATGAGAACATCGTGTGGCATCAGCATGCGGTTGATAAACACTTACGAGCAGAGTTGAAGCACCAAAAGCCAGCCGTTTTATGGTTTACTGGACTGTCAGGTGCAGGAAAATCAACCATCGCAGGGGCGTTAGAGACGCGTTTAGCTCAATTGGGCTATCACACTTATCTGCTTGATGGTGACAATGTACGCCATGGACTTTGCAGTGATCTTGGTTTTTCAGAACAAGATCGTCGGGAAAATATTCGGCGTATTGGTGAGCTATCTAAGTTGATGGCCGACGCTGGCCTGATTGTATTGACCGCCTTTATTTCACCACATCGAGTTGAGCGCCAACAAGTACGCGACATGATGCCCGACGGCGAATTTATTGAAGTGTATGTGAATACGTCTCTTGATGTATGTGAGTCACGTGATCCTAAGGGGTTATACAAAAAAGCGCGCGCTGGAGAAATTGCCAATTTCACGGGAATCGACTCTGCGTATGAAGCGCCGCTCGAGCCTGAAATTGATCTACCCGCGGGTGATGCCAGTATTGATGAATTGGTTGCGCAGTGTCTTATCGCACTCAACGAACGAGGCATTATTCGTCAATAACTATCGAATAGAAATCAATATAAAAACCACCAGTTTGTGCTGGTGGTTTTTTATTATACCGCGTGATGAAAAGTAGATTGAACGTCACTCTGTACAGTAAACTTTAAACTCAATAATGCGATTAATTGGTCATAATAGGCGTTATTGAGTTTATTGCCTAACAAACGGCACAGCTCATTGCCGGTAGGGCTAAAACGGTAATAGAGTAATCGCACGCCTTTAGACGTGGTTTGCAAAGAGAGGTTTTTCCCCTGGTAGCTAAGTGCTAAAGGTGGGTCGAGTTCTATCTCTCCCGATTCCAATTCGGTCGCATGCAGCAATCCCAATTCAATCAATACTAATAAACTCGAGTAGGGCAGATTAAAATTACCGATATTAATGGCTGTGGTGCTATCGCGCTTTCCTAAACGAAATAGACTGCCATTTTGTGCTTTGAGACCAAATAGTAACTTCAAACTATGGTCACTGCCAAAGCTGCATGATAAAGCCGCGGCGCGTTGCAGAATTTGCGCCTCCTTGGGTGTCATGTCCTGTAGTACCTTCAGTGCTTTCATCGACGTAAAGCCAGGATTGGTTACTTCCCTTTTGAGAACTTGTGCCCATAAGCGCTGCATTGAAGAGTTATGGATATCTTGTGCCATATCGAAAAATCGATATAGCCAATCTTGGTCTGGATCACCAGCCGTTTCATTGTGGCATGATACATGAGCCAACTTAATGATTTGTTCTAAGTTTTTTTGGCGAACCTCGCGACGTGTACGCTCGCGTTTGAGCGCCCGTTCATAGGGATTGTGTTTGGGTTTTTCTGTTTGTAGCAGTGCGTCGAGCCCTTGCTGTTGGGCAATAGTCAAAATGCGACTGGCACTGTCTTTAACGTAGGTACTCTTTTTTTCGTGATGGTTAGCATGGTCTGCATTGTGCTCAATCACGACGGGCTGATTAGGTTCTGACATGGTTTCCCTAAAAACGATGACATTTTATCCATACAGTAAAATGTACCCGTTTATGTTAGCGGGGGCTAGTGAAACTCTGGAGCTAAGTGCACAAAATTACACTATCAAAGATGATAACAATTTGTTAAAATTGTTTCATTATCTGAGGTGGTTAAAATGAAAAATATCAAAGCTATCAGAATGAAAAAGCACCTATCAGTCGGTATTCTTGTGGCAGCTTATGTGGTTGTCTTAGTTTATTTATCCACATTTTTGGCGTAACAAATTTGTAACATGATAGGCGCTTTGCCTATTTTAACCCTCTTCATCCTCGTATGCAGAGATAGCCATTCCCTCTAAAGCGTATGCAGTCTCAGCCAAATCTAAGCTTATTGTTTCCGTTTTCAATTTGCCTGTTATGTAAACCACATCCCAGAGTTCTTGTACCGGAGCGCCTTCAGGAAAGCGAACGTAAATGATTTGGTTCGGTGGCGGTGGTGGCACATGGATACAGGCACCAAAGTAGGGAACCAGCAAAAATTCGGTGATTTTATTTTCGTCACCTTCCAGAGGAATAACGAACCCAGGAATTTTAACCAACGTACCGTTTAATTCTGGTCGCACATGACCAACTTTTGATTGATTAACTTGAGCACTTCCCGAGTGATCAGGTAGAGGCATTCCTTGTTGGTCAAATTGCGCTCTTTCTGATTGAGGAATAAGGTCGAGCCAGTCTAAAGTAATTGGATCTGTGTTAGCGAATGTGCCAAATGATATGACGCTTAACAGCCCCATCAATCCCAACGTAATGAAACGTTTTAACATGTATAAATTCCTATAAACGAATAGTCATGCCATCGCTCAATGATTGGCGATAAGCGCGAATAGCTGGAATGATCCCAATCACAATGCCCGCTATCTGGACATAAGCGATCAGCGTCCATTCATGCCAGGTGAGCGCTGTAAAATCAATTAAAATACCGTAATGGCTTTCGATTATTGGAGCGGCAATGCCAAGTAAGGCATAAAGTATGGCAACTCCTGTTACGATTCCCGTGAAGGTAAGTACGCTAGCTTCACTCACCAGCAGAGTGAATATGTGGTACGGTCGAGCTCCCATGGCGCGCAAAATCGACATTTCACGGCGGCGTTCTTGCAAGCTCGTTAAAAGACTGCTGAGCATGCCAAGTAAACCTGCAATCACGACAAAAACCGATACCGCCATTAAGGCCTGTTCGGCGACAGACATCATTCCCCACAGTTCGTGTAGGGCAACTCCTGGCATAATAGCGCTGAGAGGCTCATAGCGATAATCATTGATTTTTCTTTGCAGGGCAAAGGTCTGAATTTTCGATTTCAAACCGACGAGCATGGCGGTGATTTGTTTCGGCTGAAATTGCTGCTGCTCTAAGGTTTGAGCATCAGGGGTTGCACCGAGGTGTGCGCCTGATTCCCACCCGACGTGAATTGCTTCAATAGCGCCAAGCGAGACATGAACGGTTTTATCCACTGGAGTGCCTGTGGGAGCTAATATTCCCACTACGGTAAAAGGCAAATTATCGTGGCGGCTAAAACCAACATCGCTAATGCCGTGGGCGATAATGATTTTACTTCCTACCTTATATCCCAGTTGCTTAGCGACATCGGAACCAATTACCGTATCAAATAGGCCATGAAAAGATTGGCCAGCTGAAAAAGTAAGTGGTTGCTTACGTCCATATTGGTAATGGTCAAAGTAGGCTTGATTGGTTCCCATGACACGGAACCCCTTGTGGGAGTCGCCAAGAGAAATCGGTATTGCCCACTTTACTGCTCGGTTATGAGCAAACTCTTCATAGCTTTTCCAGTCGATATTGTTGGTAGCATTACCGATACGAAAGACGGAATAGAGCAGCAAGTTCACTTGTCCAGAGCGAGCGCCAATGATTAAGTCGGTACCTGAAATCGTATTCGCGAAGCTGCTTTTTGCTTGGGTTCGAATGCGTTCGACGCCCAATAGCAATACAACTGAGATGGCAACAGTGAGCACCACAAGCAGTGCGGTTGTTCTGCGATTGAGTAAGCTTTTCCAAGCTAGGTTAGCGATCACTTTCATGTTGGCCTCCTGCTCTATTTAATTCAGGTAAGTAAACACTTCGCTTGAACATCTTTTCTAACGTAGGATCATGACTTACAAACACCAATGTAGAGCCGACACGGTCTGCTTCTTCTAACAGCAGTTCAATAAATAGCGTGCGAGTATCGAAATCCAAAGCAGAAGTCGGTTCATCGGCGATGACAATGCTTGGTTCACCGATCAGTGCACGAGCGGCAGCAACACGCTGCTGTTGACCTATACTGAGTTCGATAACTGGTTTGTGTAGTAGTTCTTGCGGTAGGCGAAGACGGTGTAAAAGCTCCGTAGCCTTCTGTTTTGCTTGGCCGGCAACGTTAGTGCGTCGCAATAAAGAAAACTGACACGGTAATACCACATTTTCGATTACTGACAGGTAAGGTAATAGGTTAAATTGTTGAAAAATATAACCAATATGATCTGAACGAAAGCGATCTCGTTCACTGCCAGTCAGTTTTTCTAAGGGCTGGTTAAGCACCGAAACTTGACCCGATGTGGCGACATTAATGCCGGTTAGCAAGCTTAATAACGTGGATTTGCCACACCCACTCGGACCTTTGATGAACAGATGCTCACCAGCTTTTACCGTAAGCTCGGGAATATCCAGAGTTGACTGTGATGATTTTGGCCACCGATAGGTCACTTGCTCTAGAGTGATGACTGCACTCGAGTTTGAAACTGAATCCATTACCATTCCTTGAAATTAGGAGTGAGTAGTTACTCACTCCATATGTGTCATTACAGAGAGATAGTGCTGTGACCAGGTGAAAGCTCTAATGCTGTTTGCTGTTTGTCGGTCAGCAAATTCACATCCAACTCTTTGGTGTTGTGGAAGTGAGTAAACCAGTGACTCTCAAGTTGAGTTAATTGGTCAATCTCATCACAGTGGAATTGATATTGGATGTTGAACGCACCATGTTCATGGTGGTGTTCACCTTCGTGCTCATGCTCGTCACCCTCGTGATGTTCATGTTCATGTTCATGTTCATCGGCATGGTGGTGTTCATGTTCGTCAGCATCGTCGCGGTGATGTTCATCGTCGTGATGATGTTCGTCAGCATCGTCATGGTGATGATCGTGCTCATGAGCTTCTTCATCATGGCCTTCTACAGTATTGCTCACCAATACGTCTTCAATGTGACATTTCGCGCTTGATGAGAGAGAAAATAACTGAGTCGGATCATTAAGCAGTGCAAGTGCCTTTTTCATCGTTGCTTTATCGTTGTCAGATTGAGGTGTGTGTTCAAATCCAACGACATCGACACCTGGGGCATCAATTTCAATGAGAAGGTCGTGGCCATCTTGGGCAATGTTCATTTCGACATGGCCATGAACATGGGCTTCGTGTTGACGGAATTCTTCTTGGGCGAAAGCCGTTGCTGCCAGTGTGCTAGACAGAGTGATCGCAATCAGCGATTTAGTAAACATGATGTACTCCTGAAAAATAAATGAAATGTTATACCCAAGTAACCTCAAAGGTCATTTGGGTATAGTTCTGTTTCAGAAGTGATGAAGGGGGAGCTCGTGCAATACTGGGTACGAGTTGTACTACCAGGGCGGGGAGTAGCGTAAGAGGATGCCAAACAACGTGTGAGCTCCAAACCGGAACATCAGGTACGTGGGGAGGTAAGGCATTGTGAACATTTGAAAAATGTTGGCAAACATGATGGTGGTGATGAGCCACATCATAATCAGTTTCATGATGAACGAAGGCAATACATAGGAATAGCACGAGTGGGAGCGAGCACCAAGACACGATCCGAGCATGCATTCGCAATGTATGTAGAGATTGCCCCATCTTTCACCAGCATAATCGAGTTAGAGAAATGTTATGGTATAACAAATCAGTGATGAGGCAAGCAATGAATAATTGCTTCTACGAATTAATTTGTTGCTAAATATACGCGAGATTCGTCAGGTTGTTATCTGACCCTGTACCAATTTATCACCACATAATGACCATGATGGGGAGAAGTGCATCACCGACTAAATGAGGAGCTACTTCAGTTACATGCTCATTTAAGCGGTCCTCTATCACAGACAGTACGTTACCGCGTTTTTTTTGCATTATTATGGCAAAGAGGAGCGCTAGGGGATGCGAGTCTGCATTTAGTATTTTAGGAACAGTTAATTCGTTTTCAGCGGTGAGTGAGTTGATGACGTTGAGTGAAACAAAACAGCTACCCAATGGTAGGTTTAGGCCATGAAACCCAATTTCATGGCCTGTTCAGTTAGCCTTGGAGACTAGGAGGGAAACAGATCCCTGTTCCACCTAATCCACAGTAACCGTTGGGATTTTTTGCAAGGTACTGTTGGTGATAGGTTTCGGCAAAATAGTACTCTGTAGCGGGTAATATTTCTGTGGTAATACGATCAAACTCACTGTTGGAGAGCAAGGCTTGATATGCAGCTAGGCTATCTTCAGCTGCTGCCTTTTGCTCTTCTGTGTAATAGTAAATTGCAGAGCGATACTGAGTGCCTAAATCGTTACCTTGGCGCATGCCTTGAGTTGGGTTGTGATTTTCCCAGAAGTGATTGAGTAATTGCTTAAATGACAGTTTACTTGGGTCATAGACAATATGAACCACTTCCGCATGACCCGTTTGACCAGTGCAGACTTCTTCATAGGTTGGGTTGGGGGTAAAGCCACCAGAATAACCAACAGAAGTGGAGACTACTCCGTCTAGTTGCCAGAACAGACGTTCAACGCCCCAAAAACATCCCATACCAATAAGAACGTGTTCTTCACCTTCTTTAGGGGGGGCTGTCATACTGGTTTGATTAATAAAATGGGTGTCATCGATGGTCATTGGGGTTGAGCGACCCGGCAATGCATTTTCAGCGGTGATCATTACTTGTTTATCGAGCATATTATTTCCTTTATTCATGCGCTGATGGTGGCGTTTCTATGCCAATCGAGACGAACTCTTTGAGTTGGGTTTGATAATTGACCGTTTCCGTACAGACGCAATCGGTGTTTCGCTGTATGATTCAGCCATTAATGATTAGAATCTGCTGAACCACGATGCCCCTTAATTAAGCATGAGACGAACATCTTTTCCAGCGTTTATCTGCGCAATGCTGTTTTCTGCTTCATCTTTCGCCAAAGCCGAACTTGATATTCAAGGGTTGGATGGCGCTTTGGAAAGCAATGTGCAAGCCTATCTATCTTCTATTTCACCAGAAGATTACTCTGTTAAATTGCGTTTTCAATCGCAAATCGAACAAAAGATAACTGAGGCTCTCAACGCGCTAGGTTATTACCACCCTGACATCAGTTTTTCTGTACCAGAAGGCGAAGATAAGCTGATCGTACAAGTGATTCCCGGAGTGGTAACAAAGATAGTCAAAGTTGATATTCAAATTACCGGTGAAGCTAAGCAAGATAAGGACTTTATTCGGTTAGTTAACCAAAGTGGTTTGACAGTTGGTGTCCCGCTTAATCATGGTAAATATGATGCTTTGAAAAGTGGCTTAGGTAACCTAGCGATGAAGAAAGGTTACTTCAATGGCAAATTTATCAAAAGTCAGATAGGGGTTGCTCCAGAATTAAATGAAGCGATCATTACGCTGTATTTTGATAGTGGTATTCGCTACCAATTTGGTCAAACGACAATTACCGGAAGCCAAATTGAGTTAGCGAGGGTTGCTTCACTCCAGCCATATAAAGCTGGGGATTCATATGATGTGTCTGATGTGGCTCACTTTAACCAAGCATTATCAAGCACAGAGTGGTTCTCATCTGTCCTCGTGGAGCCGGACCTCAGTAAGATTGACACTGAGCGTTCGTTACCAATGAAAGTCACTTTAGCTCCTCAAGCTCGTAACCAGTTAGAAACGGGGTTAGGTTACTCAACTGATGTAGGGATTAAAGGAACATTATCCTGGGAAAAGCCTTGGGTAAATAAGCTGGGGCACAGTTTTGATAGTAGTTTTTCTATTTCTGAACCAGAGCAAGTCATTACCCTTGGCTACAAAATTCCATTAGAAGATGTGTTACATCAGTACTACCGTTTTTCTTATGGTATGAAGCATGTCGATAGTCGAGATACTCAAAGCATAGAATCGAATTTAGCTATCGAACGTCATTGGTTGATGGACGATGGTTGGCATCGCACCATTTTTGCACGCTACCTGATTGAAAACTACGAGCAAGGTGAGTTAGACGATATTGGCCAGTTTGTGTTACCAGGGGTGACTTATACCAGAACTCGTACTCGCGCCAAAGGCACATTGCTGACCTGGGGGGATAAAGAAACCATTACTCTTGAATATGGTGATCCTTCGTTATTCTCTGAAACACAAGTTTTGCGGGTGTTAGCGGGAACCTCATGGATTCGCAGTTATGGGCAGAATCATCGCGGTCTTTTCCGTCTTGATGGTGGCGCAAACCTAGTACAAAACTTTGACCGGATTTCACCTTCGTTACGTTTTTTTGCTGGTGGTGATAATAGTATTCGTGGTTATGGTTACGAATCGATATCTCCGACCGATTCATCAGGTGCATTAGCTGGAGCTAAGTACATTGCAACGGGCAGCTTGGAATATCAATATCGTATTACTGGAAATTGGTGGGGGGCGGTTTTTGTTGATTCCGGAGATGCCTTTGATACGTTACCAGACTGGAAAACCGGTACTGGCTTTGGGATCCGTTGGATCTCTCCGGTTGGACCATTGCGTCTCGATTTTGCTTGGGGGCTACAAGAAGATCCGGGCGATCAATTCCGTATTCACTTCACGCTAGGGCCTGAACTATGATCCATCTGGCGTTGAAATGGACTCGTCTTGCTACGCTGTTCTGTACAGTATTCCTGTTAGTCTTGGCCGTGATAGTCGGTAGCTTACTGTTTAGTAATTCTGGTTTAAACGTGTTGCTCATAGGGTTACAAAATCTTGTGCCGCAGTTGTCGATTGGTTCTGCTGATGGGGCGCTTTACCCTGAGTTTTCGCTTAACAAAGTAACCTATAAAGATGATTCATATGGGGTTGATGCCACAGCTGATAAACTAACTTTAGGGATCAAAGGGCATTGTCTGCTTGAGCCTGCAATTTGTTTGCGAACGGTAGCGGCGAAAGGACTTAAGGTGACCCTAAAAACACCTCAAGATTCAAATGAAAACAAAGAAGATAATCAAACCAATGCGCCCAGTGCCATTGCGACTCCGATACCATTTTATGTTAGTCGCTTAGCGCTGGATGATATTGATTTGAATCTCTTTGGTACGCAATTGAGTTGGAAGCATTTATCAACCAGTGCGACAATGTTTGGTAACCAATTACAGTTAGGTCAAACTCAATGGCAGCAGATCCGATTAGCGCTGAATAAGGCGGTTGACAAGACCAACGCTGAACCCTCAAAACAAATGGCTATTCAATTACCCAGTGTGCAAATCCCACTGCGTATTTCAGTGCCTCATTTTCATGTTGATGATTTTCGTTTTGAGCAATCCACTCCAATTATTGTTAACTCATTGAATTTAAGTGGTAAAGCCTACCAGCATGATATCTCGATCTCGTCATTGTCGGTTATTGCACCCCAAGGCAATGTAGATCTTAAAGGGCATATTCAGTTGGATAAAAACTACCCATTGGATGTGACTCTCTCGTCTCAATTAAATACGAACTCAATCACGGGCCAATCTTTGTCAGCGAAGCTTCAGGGGAGTTTGTCTCATTTAGGTATCAATGCCAATTTAATTGGACCTGTGACTGGTAAAGTAGATACCAATATTCAGCCGCTTGAACCCAATGTTCCGTTCTTACTTAAAGTGAAGGATCTAACGGCTCAATGGCCTCTCACCGATGAGGCGCAATACCATATTGAGCATGCTAATCTCACCGCATCTGGTGATTTGAATCAGTATCAATTGATGTTAGCCAGTGCGTTAAAAGGGCAGCAAATACCACCGATCGAGCTGAACGTGAAAGGTACTGGCAGCTTATCGTCAATAAACTTGTCACAGGTGCAAGTCGATACGTTGGGTGGACAGTTTAGTGGTCAAGCTAGCGCGGATTGGAAAGTTCTAGCGAACTGGAAGGCGAAACTCGATCTAGATGATATTCAACCGGGATATTATTGGCCACAAGCTAAAGGTAACATCAGTGGTCATCTGGAAACCTCTGGGCATTTAACCGAAGCCGGTGGCTGGCAAGTTGAGTTCCCGGTGCTTGCGCTGAATGGTGAGGTGAGAAATTACCCTTTGCACCTAGCTGGAGAAGTCAGCGCGGGTGATGAGCAGGGTAAAGGGCTATTTGACGTTTCTACTCAAGGAATTACTTTAGCGCACGGTGAAAACCGTATTGAGGTTCAAGGTAAGCTTGCTAAGCAATGGAATATGAATGTTCAATTGCATATTCCAGATATTGCAAAATCGCTTCCTAACGCAAAAGGTAAGTTGCAGGGAACGATGCTGTTTCGCGGTAAAGCCAAGCGACCTAATATCCAACTTGCTGTTGATGGTGGTGATATTGTCTGGCAAAAGCAATTGAAAGTTCGTCAGTTTACTTTAAGAGGAATGGTTTCTCCTTTGGTTAAGCCAACCGTTGATCTTGCTTTGAGTACGAGTGATATCGTTTATCAGCAGTACAAAATGACTTCCGCTCAATTGTCAGTAAAAGGGACTCAAGACCAACATAGAATTGCACTTAAAGTTGCGGCACCAGAACCAAAATTGCGTACGGATGTCGCTTTCGATGGGCGGTTTGAACTTAAGCCATCAATACTATGGAAAGGGAATATTGACCATTGGTCAATTGGGTCTGACATTGGTGAATGGCGATTGCAGCAGAAAACGGCTTTGGCAGTGGATGCAGATAGGCAAGAAGTGCGTATTGGATCACACTGCTGGAAAGATGGAAACGCGGCGATTTGCTTAGATAAATCGACCACTATTGGAAAAACAGGGGCTGTTGCAATATCTGCCCATCAGCTTGACTTTCAACAGCTTGCGATGTTCTTCCCACAAGATACTGCTTTGTATGGTTCAGGTGATGCAGAGTTTTTGGCCTCATGGGCTCCAGATAAAGCGCCTTTCGTTGATATTAACTTAATGCTTGGGCATGGGAAGGTCGTGCAGCAGTTGGATGCTCCACTGACCGTTGCTTGGGATAAGGCGAACTTAAAAGCACGTCTTGAAGAGAATCAATTGCAAGCTCAGTGGCAAGTTGATGTTTCCCAAAATGGTACTTTATCTGGACATGTGGCGATTGCGGATGTGACTAAATCGAACAAGCAGATGCAAGGCCATTTGGCACTAACACCACTTAACCTTGATTTTCTTGCCAATCAATTTGGTGAATACAGCAAGGTGACATCGACTATCACAACAGATTTAGATTTTCGTGGCGATATGCTGCATCCAAAAGTGAAAGGGCACCTTACAATTGATGATATTGCTGTACATGGTGAGATTTCTCCGGTTGATATCAACTCAGGACATGTGCAGATTGAATTTAAAGATTATTTGGCTCAGTTGCAGTCTTCCATTACGACTCAAGATGGAAAACTGTTGCTCTCGGGAGATGCGGATTGGACCGATTTAGCGAATTGGCGTATCAACGCACATGTGGGTGCTGATTCTCTCATGGTAGATATGCCGCCTATGGTGAAAGCCAAAGTGGTGCCAGATCTCTCTTTAGCAATGAAACCTAAACTGGCTTCCATCTCTGGAAATATAGCCTTACCTTGGGGGCGCGTTGTGGTTGAGGAACTGCCGCAAAGTGCAGTGAGCGTATCGAAAGATCAAATTATTCTCGATAAAAACTTGAAGCCTGTAACAGAGGAAAACCGTTTCCCATTTGATATAGAAACTGCAGTTTCTATCGATATTGGTAATGACTTTAAATTGAGTGCCTTCGGTTTAAAAGCGGGTCTTACTGGTCATCTTAACGTGACACAAAAAGACAAAGGTCCGTTTGTGACAGGTGAAGTTAATTTGATTGATGGTACTTACCGTTCGTTTGGCCAAGATTTGGTGATACAGGAAGGGAAAATTGTGATGAATGGGGCGGTTGATCAGCCTAATTTATCCATTACGGCGATTCGTAATCCTGACAACATCGAAGACGACGTGACGGCCGGTATTAAAGTGACTGGTTCTGCCGATGCGCCTCAAGTGACGGTTTTCTCTGACCCTAGTATGCCCCAAGCCAATGCTCTATCTTATCTATTGCGTGGGCAAGATATTGATGGAGAGGAAGGAGGAAACTCCATGACGACAACCTTAATTGGTTTAAGCTTGGCACAAAGTGGTAAATTGGTTGGTGAGCTAGGGCAGGCGGTTGGTGTGCAAGATCTGCAGTTAGATACCGCAGGTTCTGGGGAGGATTCTCAGGTTACGGTAAGTGGTTACATTTTACCGGGCTTGCAAGTCAAATATGGTGTCGGTATTTTTAACTCGGTTGGTGAGTTTACTGTACGCTATCGTTTAATGAAGGATTTGTATGTAGAAGCGGTATCAGGATTAACCAGTGCGGTTGATGTTCTGTACCAATTTGAATTTGACTAAGGAGAGGGCTATGCAACATCTGGTTTTTGTTTATGGCACCTTACGCCAAGGTGAGTGTAATCATCACTATCTGGCTAATAGCCAACTACTTGGGCATTTCGATACACCGCCTGAATATGCACTTTATGATCTCGGACCTTATCCCGGTTTAGTTGAAGGACATCATGCTATTTCGGGAGAAGTTTATTTGGTTGATGATGATACCTTAGCCAAAATTGACGAATTAGAAGATGTCCCCGTTGAATACCGTCGTGAACGCATTGAAACCACTTTTGGTCATGCTTGGATCTATATTTATCAAGAAAGTGATCATCTAGATATCCTAATAGAATCAGGGGATTGGTGTCAGCGAGTTTAATTTATTAGCTAAATTTATACTATTTTATACCCAAGTAACCTCAAGATGCGGTTTCAGCGAGAATGTATTCGCTCATAGGCAAGGCACCGATTTGAATACATAGTTATTCTACGTAGAAAATCGGTAACGCAGCATAGGAGCGAATACAACTCGCCCCTTGGGAGCTCATCAACAAGCCCATTTCTGCGCCCAATGACGTTGAAAGGGAATGACCATTCCTTCCGTCATTGAGCTTGACCTGTGCTCGTTGATGAAGCTCTGAAGTCTGCATCTTGAGGTCATTTGGGTATACATATTCACAATACGAATATCCCAATCACTTTCTATACTGAATTCGGCGATTCAGAGAGGAGAACGCTGATGAAAAAGTTATTAGTGTTGGCGATATTTTTAGCTGGATGTAGTGCGCAGCCTACGCCTTCCACTACCAGCACCGATGCTTGGCAGGGATACGGGTTCCAACAAGGTGAACTTGGCCAGGTTAAGTTATCGAAAACTGAGTTACAGGATCGAAGCGATGCCTCCCTGACGGATGCATTGTACTTATCATATAGCTCCGGCTATTTAGTGGGTGTAACTGAATATTGTGAACAGGACCCTTACATGTTAGGTATTCACCACAAACCTTATCGAGGCGTGTGTGATACTACCAAACCACAGTTTGATGATTTATACCGTGATGGTGATTCTTGGGATGACGATTCAGGTATAGATTAGCCAGATAAAGGTCAAAGAAGAGAGCCAGCAATTTTGCTGGCTTTCTTTATTACGCGGCAGAGTAAAAATGCGGATTACTCTTCGTCAGGATACTGCTCTAGGAAGCGATGCACCGTTTTAACCATATTGGTTGAACCAATAAAGAGTGGCACTCGTTGGTGTAATTCGGTTGGTTTGATGTCCATGATGCGTTGATTGCCATCTGTTGCAATACCGCCTGCTTGTTCAATCAAAAACGCCATTGGGTTACATTCATAAAGCAAACGTAGTTTCCCTTTCGGATGGCTTTCTGTTCTTGGATAAAGATAAATACCACCTTTCAATAAGTTACGATGAAAGTCTGCTACAAGCGAGCCGATGTAACGAGAGGTGTAAGGGCGATTATCTTCTGGCACATTTTCTTGGCAGAATTTAATGTACTTTTTCACTCCGGTCGGGAAACGAACGTAGTTGCCTTCATTGATTGAGTAAATACGACCGTCTTGTGGAATGGTCATGTTTTCATGAGAAAGGCAGAACGTGCCAAGTGATGGGTCATAAGTAAAACCATTGACGCCATTACCAGTGGTATAAACCAGCATAGTTGATGAGCCATAAATGACATAACCTGCAGCAACCTGCTTATTACCAGGTTGTAGGAAATCTTCTTCGGTTGGTGGTGTCCCCACTTCTGAAACGCGGCGGTAAATGGAGAAAATAGTACCGACTGAGACGTTGACATCAATATTGGTTGACCCGTCGAGAGGATCCATTAAAACGACGTATTTTGCGTTTTTGTTGAGTTCTTTATTGAAGGCTACCGCTTCATCTTCTTCCTCACTAGCAACACCACACACTTGGTCGCGTGCTTCTAGTGCAGCTTTGAACTTGTCATTAGCATAAGCGTCCAGCTTTTGTTGCTCTTCGCCTTGGATGTTATCCACACCCGTAGCACCAGTAATATCGACGAGGCCCGCTTTGTTAATTTCGCGGTTAACGATCTTGGCGGCCAATCGAATTGACGCTAGCAGTGAGGACAATTCTCCACTTGCGTGAGGAAAATCGTGTTGTTTCTCAACAATGAATTCCCCGAGTGTACGCAACTCAGACATGTCTTTTCCTTATTTATATTTTATGGGGGCGTTAGCTTGATGTTGATATGGCTGTTAACAACCCAGTAACACCAGAGCTTAGCGAGATTTTAGAGCGCAGAACTTTTTATGGGTACTGAAGTAACTGCTTGAGATCTCAAAATCCGCATCCTTTTTTCTGAAATGACATTTCTCTGATAAAGCTTTACTCGCTTTTACCAAGTGAATGAGGATAATTGGGGCACAAACACCAATACAGCTTGTGAGGCTGATTTTTATGCATATTCATATCTTGGGCATCTGTGGAACTTTTATGGGTGGATTGGCAACCTTAGCTCGCCAGATGGGGTATAAGGTCACAGGCTCTGACGCCAATGTCTATCCTCCCATGAGTACGATGTTAGAAGCGCAGGGTATTGAAATTATTGAAGGATTTGATCCTTCTCAGCTTGAGCCTCAGCCAGATTTAGTGGTCATTGGTAACGCTATGAGTCGAGGTAACCCATGTGTAGAGTATGTTCTTAACCATAATTTGCGCTATACATCTGGGCCGCAATGGCTGCAAGAACACTTGTTATATGACCGTTGGGTATTAGCTGTTTCTGGTACTCACGGTAAAACAACGACTTCAAGTATGCTTACTTGGATTCTCGATTTTTGTGGATATCAGCCGGGATTTTTGGTCGGCGGCGTACTTGGCAACTTTGGTATCTCGGCTAGACTCGGCGAAAGTATGTTTTTTGTCGTTGAAGCAGACGAATATGACAGTGCTTTTTTCGATAAGCGTTCTAAGTTCGTACATTACCATCCGCGCACGTTAGTCATGAATAATCTTGAGTTTGATCATGCAGACATCTTTGATGATCTTGAAGCGATAAAACGTCAATTCCATCATTTAGTGCGAACTGTACCGGGTAATGGCCGTATCTTTGCACCAAGCGAAGACACTGCATTAGCCGATGTTTTACGTCGAGGATGTTGGAGTGAAACGGAATTTTCAGGTGTAGAAGGCGAGTGGGATGCGCAAAAACGCAGCAATGATGCGAGTGAGTTTGACGTGCTGTTTAAAAATGAGATTGTCGGCACGGTAAAATGGGATCTGGTGGGCGATCACAACATGCAAAATGCCATCATGGCGATTGGGGCAGCGCGCCATGTCGGTGTAACACCGGACTTGGCATGTGACGCATTAGCCTCTTTTGTAAATACTAAGCGTCGTCTAGAGTACAAAGGGGAAGAGAGCGGTGTGGCGGTTTACGATGATTTTGCCCATCACCCAACGGCTATTGAAACAACGCTTCAAGGTTTGCGTAATAAAGTGGGAGAGAAACGGATTCTTGCTGTGCTCGAACCACGCTCTGCGACCATGAAGTTAGGAGTACACAAAGCCACGCTAGCGCAATCTCTCCACTGTGCTGATGAAGTGTTTTTATTCCAACCGAGTTCGATTTCATGGTCGGTCAAAGAAGTAGCTGAACACTGTGAGCAGATCGCAAAAGTGAGTGATGATATCGATGAATTGGTCGCTATGATAGTGGCAGAAGCACAGCAAGGCGATCAGATATTAGTCATGAGTAATGGCGGCTTTGGCGGAATTCACGACAAGTTGCTGAATGCACTTAAACAGAAAGGGAATGAATAAACTATGACAGATTCAGCGCCCCGCAAACGAATTACCCTTGCTTGGACCGGTGCATCAGGTGCCCCTTATGGGATACGTTTACTCGAATGCTTGATTGAGGCCGAGTACCAAGTCTATCTTTTGATTTCATCGGCAGCTCGTGTGGTATTAGCCACGGAGCATGGCCTTAAACTGCCGGCTGGTCCAGACGCTGCACAAAAAGCGTTAGTGAAACAACTGGGATGTAAACCAGAGCTTTTGGTCGTGTGTGGCAAAGAGGATTGGTTTTCTCCAGTCGCATCAGGCTCAGCTGCACCCAAGCAAATGGTGGTGTGCCCATGTTCTGCTGGTAGTGTTGCAGCCATCGCTCATGGTATGTCTGACAATTTGATTGAGCGTGCGGCTGATGTAGTGATTAAAGAGAAGGGTCATTTGCTGTTGGTGGTGCGAGAAACGCCATTTTCCACCATTCATTTAGCTAATATGCATCAATTATCGCAAATGGGCGTGACGATCATGCCTGCTGCCCCCGCGTTTTATCATAAGCCACAAACGATTGATGATATGGTGAATTTTATGGTCGCCCGAGTGTTAGATCACTTAGGCATTGACCAACAACTTATGGAACGTTGGGGTTACAATTCCCAAACAACACAGTAGCGAATTATTTCATTTCGCTTTACAATCCTTGGCACTCATCGGGGGGCTACGCGTTTACGCGAGGCTGAGATCGGACGATATCCGGGACCCGTTAATCACTTTAGTGAGATGACTCACTAGAGGGTTAAACACCTGAACCAGATAATGCTGGCGTAGGAATTGAGTGCGGTTGTCAAAATCGAACTTCGAATTTATTGCACCCACCCTCAAGCCTGTGCCGCTCACATTAAAGGAGAGCGAGCCTTGAAAACCTCTATTATTTCAACCCTAAGTGTTACCACCTTAAGTTGTATTGCCTTTTCCACTGTCGCATTGGCCCAGCCAGAAACGCTGACAGTATATACCTATGACTCCTTTACTTCCGATTGGGGACCTGGACCTGCTATCAAAACCGCCTTTGAAGCCCAATGTGGTTGTGAGTTGAAATGGGTGCCGCTAGCAGATGGTGTGTCGATTTTAAATCGCCTACGTTTAGAAGGTCAGCACAGCAAAGCGGATGTTGTGCTTGGGTTAGATAACAACCTGATAGCGGAAGCAAACAAAACCGGTCTCTTTGCTCCAACGTCAGTCGACCTTGATGGATTAACCCTGCCTAACGGTTGGCAAGATAACACCTTTATCCCATATGATTACGGCTATTTTGCGTTTGTTTACGACAAAACTAAACTAACGAATCCACCATCATCATTACGTGAGCTAGTTGAAAAGCGCTCTGATTTGAAAGTGATTTACCAAGATCCTAGGACATCGACTCCTGGACAAGGCTTATTGCTCTGGATGAAAGAGGTGTATGGCGATAGCGCTCCTAAAGCTTGGCAACAGTTAGCGAAGAAGACGGTCACGGTGACAAAAGGTTGGTCTGAAGCTTACTCCATGTTTTTAAAAGGCGAGTCTGACATGGTGCTCTCCTATACCACCTCTCCGGCTTATCATTTGATTGCCGAAAGCAACAACCATTATGCGACGGCCCATTTTGCAGAAGGTAATTATATGCAAGTGGAAGTAGCGGCTAAGGTAAAAAGTACTCAACACGGCAAGCTCGCCGACCAATTTTTGCAGTTCATGCTGACTGATGCATTCCAAAAAGTGATTCCTACAACGAACTGGATGTATCCAGTGACTTCAGTTGAACTACCACAAGGTTTCGATTCACTCGATATGCCCAAGACAGCGTTAAGTATTGACCCTCAAACGGTGGCTACCCATCGCAAAGGTTGGATTCGTGAGTGGCAACAAGCGGTTTCGCGCTAGGAATTTCCGTTGAATACCATTCCGAAAACTGGCCTATGGCTCGCTGCCATGGTGATATGCTTTGTTGCTGCGGCGGTGTTATCACTGCTGCAGCAAACCTCTGTCTTTTCATTAATGACGATAGTGCAGGATTCGTATTATCTGCACGTGACGTGGTTTAGTTTCTATCAAGCTTCGCTTTCGACCTTAATCAGTGTCGTGCTAGCCATTCCGGTTGCCCATGTTTGTTATCGCCGTTCTTTCCCTGGCAAGGGGTTATTACTTAAATTATTTGGTATGACGCTCGTCTTACCTTCATTGGTTGCCGTGTTTGGATTGCTCGCTATCTATGGACGCAGCGGTTGGTTGGCAAAGGTATTCTCTTCGCTAGACGGTACGTTACCTTTTAATATTTATGGTTTAGGCGGTATTTTACTGGCGCATGTATTTTTTAACCTCCCTTATGCCAGTCGACTGATGCTGCAGAATTTGCAGGGGATCCCGCAAGATCAGCACAAACTGTGCGCTCACTTAGGTATGAGCTACTGGCAAAAGTTTAAGTGGGTTGAATGGCCTCGTTTAAGAGAGCAAATTCCGCATATCGCCGGGCTGGTTTTTATGCTCTGTTTTACCAGTTTTGCGACGGTAATGGCACTGGGTGGTGGACCTAAATCGACCACTATTGAACTTGCCATTTATCAGGCAATTAAATACGACTTTGATTTACCCACGGGAGCACTATTGGCCATTTGGCAGATGTTGCTCTGTTCTCTACTTTACTGGGGTTTACATTCATTTTCTCGAGTTATTCCTGTCAATAATCAAAGCGGTAATGCGGGTAACTTTGGGTTACGTATGACGCGAACATTGCGTATTTGGGATGGTTTTTGGCTTGGGTTTGTTTTGCTACTCGTGATACCCCCGTTAGTTATGGTGGTATCAAGCGGTATAAATCAACAGCTCTGGTCGGTGCTTACTCGTGGGGAATATTGGCAAGCGCTATGGACTTCGGTGCGAGTGGCTCTTGGTTCCAGTATTTTCGCCTGTGTTGTCGGTGTGGGGATTCTCTTAACCAGTCGTGCATTGCGTCTTCGTCAGCGCAACGTGCAAGCCACGGGGATTGAGCTCATTGGTACGATTATTCTTGTGACGCCGGGCTTGGTGATCAGTACTGGATTGTTTTTGCTACTGCGTGAACAATTTGATGTATTTAGCCATGCATACTGGGTGGTTATGTTGGTTAACGCCTTGATGGCTCTGCCATATGTGATAAAAACGCTGAGCCAACCGCTGCTGCAGATTCAACAGCAGTATCAGTTTTTATGTGCCAGTTTAGGCATGAAAGGCTGGCAGAGGTTAATGCTGGTGGAGTTTCGAGCGCTTAAAGGTCCGATTGCTCAAGCCATGAGCTTGAGTTTTCTTCTGTCACTTGGAGACCTAAGTGCGGTGGCTTTATTTGGTAGCGATGACTTTCTCACCTTACCGCTTTATTTATATCAACTGCTGGGATCCTATCAGATGGATGCTGCCGCAGTTGTTTCATTTACGTTATTGCTCTTTAGTGTTGGCGTGTTCTATCTAGTGGAGATGTTATGTCAGTGGAAAAGCCCAAGTCGCCAATGTTAGTTCTTGACGGTGTGAAATATGAATATCAGCAAGAGTGGTTCGAGTTTGATTTAACCATGACTCAAGGTCGTATTTTGGCGCTTATGGGACCAAGTGGTTCAGGGAAATCGACCTTACTGAGCCTTGTGGCTGGATTCATTGAACCAAACTTTGGTGAAATTCGTTTTTTTGGTGAGCGATTAAATGGCAAAGCGCCATATAAGCGACCGTTTGCGATGCTTTTTCAAGAGCATAATCTCTTTGCCCATTTAACGGTAAAGCAAAATATTGCCTTGGGGTTGCACCCAGGATTGAAGCTTTCCTCTTCGCAGTGGCAACAAGTCGCGCAAGCGGCACAGCAAGTCGGGTTGGAACATGTGATTGAACGATTACCAGAACAGTTGTCTGGTGGGCAAAGGCAGCGAGTTGCATTAGCGCGCTGCTTTGTGCAACCACATTCCGTTTGGTTACTTGATGAGCCTTTTTCGGCTTTAGATCCTATTTTACGTGAAGAGATGTTAGCGCTGGTACAGCGCTTAGCCACAGAGCGCCAAGCCAGTGTATTAATGGTTACTCACCATATTTCAGATGCAAGAGCGATTGCGACTGACTTTGCCTTTATGTCGCACGGTCAAGTACAAGTGGTTGATGCTATTGAAGCCTTAAATAGCGAGAATGCTTATGAACCATTGGCTCAATTTGTTCAAGCAGGAAGCTAATAGCAATCTATGACCACATAATGATAGCACCTGGTGAATGGGGAGCTCTTTTAGATATAAAAAAAGCCAGAATGACGCCTGGCATTTTTTACTGGAAGAAAGACAGCGTTACCACTGGCGGCGCCAGTGGTAGTTTGCGCTTTATTCATTGCTCTATACCCAAGTAACCTCAAGATACGGTTTCAGCGAGAATGTATTCGCTCATAGGCAAGGCACCGATTTGAATACATAGTTATTCTACGTAGAAAATCGGTAACGTAGCATAGAAGCGAATACAACTCGCCCTTTGGGAGCTCATCAACAAGCCCATTTCTGCGCTCAATGACGTTGAAAGGGAATGACCATTCCTTCCGTCATTGAGCTTGATCTGTACTCGTTGATGAAGCTCTGAAGTCTGCATCTTGAGGTCATTTGGGTATATAAGAAGATCAGTATTCTTCTAGGTAGAGATCTTTTAGCAATTGGAAGATTTCACGAGACGCTTTAGGCGGCTTAGAACCCTCTTTTTCTTTACGAGCTTGGCGAGCAAGCTGGCGTAGACGTTGGCGGTCTACGTCAGGATAAATAGCTAGGACATCTTCAATCGCTTTGTCGCCTTCTTCAACGATACGGTCACGCATCTCTTCCAGCTTGTGCAGCATAGCTGTAGATTGAGAGTGCTTATTACGTACTTTGTCTAAAGCTGCTTGTAGCGGCTCAGGATCAATGTTACGCATGATTTTACCGATATATTGAAGCTGACGGCGACGAGCTTCTTTGTCGAAGCGTTGTGCATCTTTGATCGCATCAGCCAGATCGTCAGGTAAAGGAAACTTTTCAAGAACTGATGGTTTGAGTTCAACTAACTCTTCCCCTAATTTTTGCAGTTCAATCATGTCGTTTTTCATCTCAGTTTTACTAACCCAGATGATTTCTTCTTCCTCTTCCCAAGGAGCTTTTTGGTTTTTACGAGCCATTTTCTTCACTAGTGAGTTATTTATGTCTGCTATTTTAGCAAGAATCATGGGGAGAAAGCGAAATTCTTGTTATCCTAGGTATACGATGCCTTAGAGTTTGGATGAAATATGGATGTAAAACAGCAAGTCGCTGCGCAGCGGATCGAGCTAGAAGCCGCTGTCGCAAAAGCGTTAGAGATGGCTTCAAACGGTGCAGATGCCGCTGAAGTCGCCATTACAAAAAGTACAGGTCTGAGTGTTTCTACCCGTATGTGTGAGGTAGAAAACGTCGAATTCAACAGTGATGGCGCGTTAGGTATCACTGTCTATCGTGGTCAACGTAAAGGTAGTGCTTCTACTTCTGATCTCAGTGAAAAAGCCATTCACCAGACGGTACAAGCTGCATTAGATATCGCCCAATACACGTCTGAAGACCCTTACGCAGGGCCTGCGCCGAAAGAATTAATGGTGAAAGAGATTCCTGATTTGGATCTTTTCCACCCGGATGTTCCTGACCCAGATAAAGCCGCGCAAATTGCCATTGAAGCTGAGCGTGTTGCTCTTGGTTACAGTGATAAGATTAAACAAAGCGATGGTGGTAGCTATGACAGCCACTACGGTGTGCGAGTGTATGGTAATAGCCATGGTTTACTTGCGAGCTTTGCTTCTAGCCGTCATAGCATTAGCTGCTGTGTTATTGGTGAAGGTCAAAATGGAGAGATGGAGCGAGATTACAGTTACACCGTTGCTCGTCATAAAGAGGATTTGTGGACTCCTCAACAAGTCGGGGAAGAGGCCGCAAAAGATACTGTAAACCGTTTAGATGCGCGCAAAGTGAAAACTGGCCACTACCCAATCATGTTTGCTGCCGACGTTGCGACTGGGCTGATGGGACACCTTGTGATGGCAATCAGCGGTGGTAATCTGTATCGTAAATCATCGTTTTTGGTTGACCATTTAGGTAAGCAGATTCTACCAGAATGGTTTAACGTTCATGAGCGTCCCCACATCCTACGTGGTTTAGCCTCTACGCCATTTGATAGTGAAGGTGTTGCCACAAAAGACCTTGATATTATTACCGATGGTACCTTGGCGACTTACCTGCTTACCAGCTATGCCGCGCGTAAAATGAATATGACACCAACGGGTCATGCTGGTGGTATTCATAACTGGTTTGTGAAGTCGACGGGGCAAAACTATGAGCAGATGCTGAAAGAACTTGGCACTGGCTTGTTAGTCACTGAAGTGATGGGGCAAGGTGTAAATATTGTTACTGGCGACTATTCTCGTGGCGCTGCAGGTTTCTGGGTCGAAAATGGACAGATTCAATACCCAGTGTCTGGTTTTACAGTAGCAAGTAACTTGAAAGACATGTTCCAGCAGATCGTCGCAGTGGGATCTGATGTAGAGACTCGTTCTCAAATTCAAACCGGTTCAATCTTGCTTGATAAGATGAAAGTAGCCGGCGAGTAATTTGCCCAAACTCGATAAAAGAAAGCCGAACGATATCATGTCGCTCGGCTTTTGTTTTTTTGATGGCGAAAATGCTAATGAATGAGAAACGTGGCCAATCCCAAGAAAGCGGAGAGTCCGACGACATCGGTGACGGTTGTGAGTGCCATCCCTCCCGCGAGTGCTGGGTCAATGTTCATTTTCTTGAGAATTATCGGAATTGTTACCCCGGCAATACCAGCAACAAATAAGTTGGTTAACATTGCGGCAGAAATAATGGCACCTAACATAAGATTACCCTTCCAGAGCATGACAATCGCACCAATCAATAATGCCCATAGAATACCGTTAAGCAGGCCAATCGCAGCTTCTTTATAGAGCAGTTCTTTTTTATTACTGCTACCAATATGGCCAAGAGCCAAACCACGAATAACCAGTGCCACGGTTTGGTTACCAGCAACCCCACCCATCGATGGCACTATGGTCATCAGCACTGCAATCGAGGCCATCTGTTCTAAAGTGGATTCGAACATGTTGGAAACAGAGGCCGCAGCAAGAGCGGCTAGTACATTCGCGCCCAACCAAATACTGCGTTTGCGCGCTGATTTAAACACTGGGGCAAAGGTGTCTTCGTCATCATCCATACCAGCCATGCTCATCATGGAGTGTTCAGCATCTTCACGGATGATATCCACCACGTCATCGATGGTAATACGACCAACGAGAACTTGGTTTTCATCCACCACGGGGGCAGAAATCCAATTACGACGTTCAAAGAGGCTGGCAACATCAGAGTCTTTAGTATCGACACGGATGGCTTCATCGGCATCTTCCATTACCTCGGCAACCGGCACGTCAGGTTGAGTTGTGAGTAACACCGACAGAGAAAGATGGCCTATCAATTGGTTTGAGCTATCGACGACATACAGCGCATCCGTAAGCTCAGGTAACTCGCCCTTCATGCGCAAATAGCGCAATACCACGTCAACGTCCACATCGCTGCGAATCGTGATGACGTCGGTGTTCATGATTCCGCCGGCGGTATCTTCAGGGTAGGAGAGGGCCATTTCGACGCGCAGTCGGTCGGCACTGTCCATCTGGGACAAGACTTCTCGCGAGAGATCATCTGGCAAGCTACGTAAGACGTAAGCTACGTCATCGGTATCCATCCCTTCAGTAACTTCGGCGAGTTTCTCGGGTGCCATTTTCGACACCAGAGCGTCTTTGACATCCTCTGCTAGCTCGTCGAGGATTTCACCATAATCTTCTGGGTCAGTGAGTTGCCAAAGTACTTCACGGGATTTACGAGGAGAGGCTTCTAATAGAATCGCAATGTCTTCTGGCTCCATATCCTGCAACTGTCTGCGGACATGGACAAAACGACCGTTTTCTAACGCCTGAGTGATTTCATGGAGGGTTTGGTGAGCTTGATCGAATTCTATTTGCTCTGCCATAGGAGCCCCCTAATGTTCTGATAATGACAATATGCGCTCAATGACGCTGAAAGGGAATGACCATTCCTTCCATCATTGAACTTGACCTGTGCTCGTTGATGAAGCTCTGAAGTCTGCATCTTGAGGTCATTTGGGTATAGTAACTTAATTCGTTTTATCTTAGCCAAGTATTTATTTTAAGGGGACGTCGTTTTACTCGTCTTCGTCGAATTTATCTTCGATAAGATGACACGCAGCCTCTAATGCTTGCTCGGCTTGTGAACCTTCTGCAGATATAGTGATGTTCTGCCCTTGTGCTGATTCCAGCATTAATAAACCAATTACGGTGTCTGCAGTGGCTTCTTTACCATCTTGCCCCTGAATCGTAAGCACAGCATCATAAGCTTGTGCGAGTTCAACCAATTTTACGGCTGCTCGAGCGTGTAGCCCCAGCTTGTTTTGAATTAATACGGTACGGCTAAGTTGTGGCATTGCGCTTTCCTTGGCTTATTATATTTCTTTTTCTAACGTATTGTGATGAAGCTGAACTTGATTACCTAGTTGGGAAAAGTAATCGGCCAGTTGCTGTGCTATGTATACCGAGCGGTGTTTCCCTCCCGTACAGCCAATCGCGACCGTTAAATAACTGCGGTTACTCTTTTCCAGCATAGGTAACCAATATTCAATAAATTTTTGAATCTGCAGTTTGAGTTCAATCACTTCCGGATAGCTTTCGAGGAACGATTTTATTGGGGCATCTAACCCGGTTAATGGACGTAAATCAGGCTCCCAATGTGGGTTGGGTAGAAAGCGCACGTCAAAAACATAATCGGCATCGCTAGGAATGCCATATTTAAATCCAAATGATTGAAACACCATCACGAGTTTTTTACGTTCGCGACCCTCAACGTAGGTCCGAACCAACTCACTTAATTCATGTATGGATTTATTACTGCTATCGATGACATGGTCTGACTGCTCTTTGAGCGGACCCAGAATCTGCTTTTCCACCTCTATCGCATTGGCCAGCGACGTTTTAGTATCGGATAGTGATAGAGGATGAAGGCGACGGGTTTCGCTATAGCGTTTGAGTAGGGTTTCTGCTGAAGCATCAAGAAACAGTACACTGACTTCGTTATGCCGTTTCAGCTGCTCCAAAACAGGTTCGATTAAGCCAGGATCTTTAGGTAAATTACGTATATCAATACTGACAGCAACGTTTTGGTTGCTGCCTTGTACTGATTTAATAAACGCATTGAGTAAATTGACAGGTAGGTTATCTACACAGTAATAGCCTAGATCCTCAAGTACGCGTAACGCGACACTCTTCCCAGCTCCCGATTGACCGCTGACGACTATCAAACGCATGATGGTGTCCTGTTATTGAGGTTGTGGTTGGCTAACCATAATGTCGAACAGCTCTTGATCACTGGTTGCGCCACGAAGCTGTTTGAGCGTCTGTTTATCATTCAGACGTTCTGCCATGCAGGACAAGGTTTTGAGGTGCTCTTTACACTGAGATTCAGGAACGAGAAGTGCAAACAGCAAGTCGACAGGGCGATTATCAATCGCATCGAATTCGATAGGTTCTTCACATTGCACTAATACCGCGACCGCTTTTTCACACTCAGGCATACGCGCATGAGGAATAGCTATCCCGTTACCAATACCTGTACTGCCCATTTTCTCTCTACTTAGCATGCTTTCAAATAGCTCTGTGGCATTTTGACCGGAATGCTCTGCAGCGATTTCACTGATGATTTCTAGGGCTCTTTTTTTACTTGAACAAGGGACCGCACTCTTGGTGCAGTCCAGTGTCAACACTTCGCTTAATTGCATGATTAATGGCTACTTAGCTTTTCTTTATGCTTGTTAAGTTGTCGTACGAGTTTATCCACCAACTCGTCGATAGCGGCATACATGTTATCGTTTTCCGCAGTGGCGTGAATCTCACCTTGACTCACATGGAGCGTAGCTTCTGCGATCTGGCGTAATTTTTCAACACGTAATATCACTTGAACGTTGGTTATTTGATCAAAAAAGCGTTCAAGTTTATCAAATTTCGTATTTACGTAGTCTTGCATTGAATCGGTAAGATCAATGTGATGGCCATTAATATTGATTTGCATAGACTTTCCTTTTCGTTTAGGCCTTATAGCAGGCGTTTACGCTGACTTGAAGGAGCTATTCCCAACGACTCTCGGTACTTAGCTATCGTCCGTCTTGCGACTTGAATTCCTTGGTCAGCAAGTAGGGCTGCGATTTTGCTATCACTGAGAGGTTTTGCTGTATTTTCAGCAGAAACCAACTTTTTGATCAGTGCGCGAATCGCAGTTGATGAACACTCTCCACCGTTATCGGTGCTAACATGGCTAGAGAAAAAGTACTTCAATTCGAATATGCCTCGTGGGGTATGCATATATTTCTGAGTGGTGACTCGAGAAATGGTTGATTCGTGCATATCTACAGCAAGGGCGACGTCATTTAGCACCATCGGCTTCATGGCTTCTTCACCATACTCGAAGAAATCGCGTTGATGTTCAACGATGCATTTAGCAACTTTGAGTAAAGTCTCATTTCGGCTTTCTAAGCTCTTGATCAACCACTTTGCCTCTTGCAAATTGGTTCGGATATAGTTGCTCTCGCTGCTATTACCGCGTACAAGATCCGCATACTGTTGATTCACCTTCAGTTTCGGAACGCTATCTGGATTTATAGCCACAACCCATTTGCCGTGTTCTTTATATACTGAGACATCTGGAATCACATATTCCGCGTGATCTTCAGCAATACGGCTACCAGGCCTTGGATCCAACTGCTGTATCAGTTGAAGCGCTTCACGTAATTCATCTTCTTTGAGTTTAGCCTCTTTTAAAATGAGTTTGTAATCGCGGTTTCCAAGTTGATCAATATACTGAGAAAGGAGTAGTTTGGCTTCTTCTAGCCATGGTGTATCACTAGGAAAGGTAGCTAGTTGAAGCAAAAGGCAGTCTTGAAGATTTAGGGAGGCAGCGCCTAACGGATCGAACTGTTGAATACGTTTGCGAACGGCCTCGATTTCTTCTATTTCAATATCGTCATTTTCAAAGTTTTCGAGAATCTCTTCTAATGACTGGGTGAGATAGCCGTAATCATCGATTGCATCAATAAGTGCGTAAGCGATGGTTCTGTCTGTCTCACTAAAAGGGGTTAAGTCTAATTGCCAGAGTAGGTAGTCTTGAAGAGATTGCGTGGTTTCACCTTGATAGACAGGAGCATCGTCATCCATTGCGAGTCCGGTACTACCAGTGTTGGCGCTGTACACATCATCCCAAGTGGTATCGATTTCGAGTTCTGAACTGATTTCAGATTTTTCAAAAACATCAGAGCTGTCTTGCGGTTCTGGCTCAGATGTCACTTCTGCGCTGGGTTCTCTCTCTTCAAGTTCGTTCGCAGCTGATTTGCTATCATCTTGCGCAATGACTTCATCAGAGCCTTCTTCTACATCAAGCAGAGGGTTGGAATCCAAAGCCTCTTGTATCTCTTGTTGCAAATCGAGCGTAGATAGCTGCAACAGACGAATTGCCTGTTGAAGCTGGGGAGTCATTGCTAATTGTTGACCTAGTTTTAGCTGTAACGAAGGTTTCATTCAGTATCCAACTACCTTAATCCGTTATCTGGTTCACCTCCGTCAATCATAGACGGAATTGTTCGCCAAGATAAACTTGTTTAACCTGCTCATGGTTTAGCACCTCTTGAGGTGTACCTTCAGCGATCAGTCGTCCTTGACTTACAATGTACGCTTTTTCACACACATCAAGTGTTTCACGTACGTTATGGTCAGTAATCAAGACACCAAGACCGCGATCTCGCAGGTGTTCTATTATCTTTTTAATGTCAATGACCGAAATGGGGTCAACGCCAGCAAAAGGTTCATCCAACAAAATGAACTGAGGGTTAGCGGCTAGCGCACGAGCAATCTCAACTCGGCGACGTTCGCCCCCTGACAGTGCCATACCAGCACTTTTACGAATATGTTGAATGTGGAACTCTTCTAATAAGTCTTCGAGCTTATCTTGACGTTGCTCACGGGTCATCTCTTCACGAGTTTGTAGCACAGCCATAATGTTATCCTCCACGGATAACTTACGGAAAATCGACGCTTCTTGAGGTAAATAACCAATTCCCAATCGAGAGCGACTGTGCATTGGTAACACACTTATGTCCTTGTCGTCTATCGAGATTTTACCTTCATCACGGGCAACAAGGCCGACAATCATATAAAACGACGTGGTTTTCCCAGCGCCGTTTGGACCCAGTAGGCCTACGATTTGACCCGATTGCACCTCAAGGCTCACATCAGAGACAACTTTGCGTTTTTTGTAGCTTTTCGCTAGGTGTTCCGCTTTTAGTACCGACATAATTTAGTTACTTCTGCTGTATCGTTTGAGGTTGTAAGACGGTGGACACGCGCCCATCACCATCACTGTCTGCGATCAGTTTTTGCAAAGAGATCTTGTAACGGATTTTTTTACCGCGGATCTCACTGTCATCTTGAGCGAGCATTGCCTTGTCGATCATGATCAGCTCATCATTGGCCATTTTGTAGTACAACTGTTCTGCTTCACCGTAAAGGGTCTTACCCTCATCCGTCAATTGCGAGAAAGTTGCAAGCTGTCCAAATCCCTGAATATCTTGGATTTTACCGGTAGCCTCATTACGTATCACGATAAGCTTATCCGCGTTAATATTGATACTGCCTTGTTTGAGTTTTACATTACCCAAGAAGGTCACGCGGTTGCTTTTCATATCCAGTTGTTGACTATTTGAGTCAATGTACACAGGCTGCTGACTGTCTGTCGATAAAGCCAATGTTTGTCCACTTACCAAAAGGCAAGCCAATAGACTAAGGTGTGAAATTCTCATATCTACCTTGAACGTGTTTATAAAGGACAGCCGAGTTGTCAGCAAAATTACCTTTCATCGCCTGACCGTGTGTTTCAAATTGAGGGCCAAATAGGTCCACTGGTGTATCTGCCCAAAAATCACGAGAATCCAACTTGATACTAAGCTGTTTGGTGACCATTTTGCTAAAACCTGAATCTTTGAACAAGTTTTTTGCAGTCACATTATCATACAAGGTAAGTACTTGCTTTTTCGATAATACAGCCCTATCTGCGGTAATTTCCCACTCTTGGGTTGTTCCATCCTGATACACTTTCAACACCGGACTTTGGAATAAGGTGTCACCACTTTTGGCGTAATATTCCAAATGGTCCGATTCAATTACATAGCTGCGAACCCCTAAATTGTTATAAGAGACATTATTTAGGTTGTTGCCGCTAAACATAGGTAGCTCGGCATTCGGAGCTACTTGAATATCAGGTTTGCTTTCTTTGTCCATCAAATAATAGAGGGACCAAGAAGCGATAAAAAACAGAATCACGTATATGATTCGGGAAACACTCATATACTCAGACCTTTATGCACGTCGAGTTCATCTCGTGCCTGAAGGATCAAATCGCACACTTCGCGCACTGCACCATGACCCCCTTTGGTTTGGGTGACATAGTTAGCACGACGTGCCAGTAAGGGGTGCCCGTCTGCAACACACACTTGCAATCCCACTTTTTCCATTACAGGCCAATCTATTAAATCATCGCCAATATAACCTGTGTGCTCAGGTGCTACCGACAATTTTTGGCAAATATCCTGATAAGCTTTCACTTTGTCATCTTGTCCTTGGTAGACAAGTTTGATACCCAAAGCGTTCATTCGATTTGTAACAATTTGCGATTGGCGTCCAGTGATAATCGCTATTTCAATACCTGCATTCATGAGGCTTTTTACACCATAACCATCTCGGGTATGAAATGTTTTTAACTCTTCACCGTTATTGCCCATATACACAAGGCCATCGGAAAAAACGCCATCTACATCACAAATGAGTAGCTTGATGTTTTTCGCGATCTCTAAGATACGGGCGTCGACTGAGCCGTACAATGTGTCTACTTGCTGAGTCATTAATTACATCACTCCCGCTTTTAATAAATCATGCATGTTTAATGCGCCTACTAATTTCCCATCGTCAACCAACATCAAGCCGTTAATGCGTTTATCTTGCATGAGGTTAACACCTTCAACCGCTAACAAATTAGGTGTTGCGACTGTAGGGTTTTTCGTCATTACCGTGTCAATCGTTGCGCAATGGATATCAACTCGTTTATCGAGGATGCGGCGTAAATCACCATCGGTAAAGATACCGATTAAATTGTGTTTGTCATCCACAATAGCCGTCATGCCAAGACCTTTTTGGCTAATTTCAAGCAGCGCATCACGAATCAACGCAGTTGGTTTCACCATTGGTAATTCATCACCAGAGTGCATGATGTCACTCAGCTTAAGCAGTAACTTACGTCCTAACGCTCCTCCTGGATGAGACAGAGCAAAGTCTTCAGAGGTAAAACCACGCGCTTGAAGTAGGGCGATCGCGATGGCATCGCCCATCACTAGAGTGGCTGTCGTGCTTGATGTCGGTGCTAAACCTAACGGGCATGCTTCTTGGGGTACGCTGATTTGTAAATGGACATCAGCCAGCTTTGCCATGGTGGATTCTGGCTTACCCGTCATGCTAATGATGCGAATGTTAAGCCGTTTTAGAACGGGAAAAAGCGAGACAATTTCCGATGATTCACCCGAGTTAGATATTGCCAATACAATATCTTGTGAGGTAATCATGCCAAGGTCGCCATGTGCAGCTTCGCCGGGATGAACAAAAAACGCAGAAGTGCCTGTACTCGCAAAGGTGGCTGCAATCTTACGACCAATATGACCAGATTTGCCCATTCCCATAACAATGACTTTCCCGCCAGAGTTATTCAAAATGAGGTCACAGGCACGAGTAAAGTCGTCGTTAAAGTATTGGTCTAATTGCTGTAAGCCTTCTATTTCAGTGGCTAATACTTGTTTTGCTGCTTTTTGATAACTAAAGCCAGGCAACATGGATCACACTCCCTACTACGCGCTCATGTTCATGAACAAATAACTTTGATAGGCCAGAAAAATGATAAACAGAATCGAGCCCTCAATTCGATTAATGCTACGTGATTTGCCTAAAGCCATCACGACTAGCAGTAGCGAAACTGCAAGCAGAACCCAGAAATCACGGCCCATAGCATGTTCGCTTAAGTAAGACGGGTTTAAGATGCCAGGAATGCCCATTACCGCCAAAATATTAAATACGTTTGAACCAATGATATTGCCAACGGCCATATCATCTTCGCCTTTCAACACACCAGCAAGGGAAGCGGCTAATTCAGGTAAACTGGTACCAATAGCGATGATGGTTAAGCCAATAACCAAATCACTCATGCCAAAGTATTTAGCAATGATGACTGCATTATCTACCAGCAAGTCTGCTGATACAGGAAGCAGAACTAAGCCAAATACCAGCCAGAAGAGGGCTTTACCATTTGGTACATCATCAGGGATTTCAGATTCATGTTCATCGAGCAGGTTATCGCCACGTTTTTTCTCCATACGGCTAATTTGCAGCATTCCAAGAATAAACGCGCCAAATAGTGCGAACAGGAGAACGCCCTCGCCAAACCCAAGGTGATTATCACGCAAAAGAAAGCCCGCCAATACTGTGACAGCAATCATCAAAGGTAATTCGCGGCGTAATACAGCGGAACTAATAGAGAGCGGTTTAATTAGAGCGGTAATACCGAGAATCAACGCAATATTTGCGATGTTTGATCCCAGAACATTACCTACGGCAGTATCGGTTTTATCACTTAGAGCTGCGGTAGCGGACACCATCATTTCTGGTGCCGAAGAGCCCATTGCTAAGATGGTCATACCGATGACTAGCGGTGAAATCCCAAAATTGCGGGCTATTGCCGCAGACCCAAAGACCAGTTTGTCGGCACTCCAAACGAGTAGGATGAGACCGAGAACGAGCAATCCAACTGCTTCAAACATGAATAATCCTGCATTTGTTGATAATCGTGGAACATAAAATGGGTAATTTTGACGCTTAGGTCACTAAAAGGGAAGACGATTATCTCATTTATTGTTCCATTTTAAGAGACAATTCTCTTAGCTGGATCAATTTATGCTTGGTGTTGAAAATTTTAACATGTCATCATGGTTCATATAACCAACTTAGTTACAACAGATTGTGTAATAAATTTTGAACCTTTTGACAAAAAAAGCTTCTATCTCTGTTGTAATCGTATGGTGCTTTATATTTTACACTAATCTGCTTATGATTGCTCATTCTTCTGGATGAGGAAGCCAAAGGGCGAACTAATAACATGTCTGATAATGACTTAGTCACCATTAAAAATCTGAGTTTTTCCCGTTCTGGCCGCAAAATTTTTGATAATGTCAGTTTACAGGTTCCGAAAGGTAAGGTTACCGCAATTATGGGACCTTCAGGGATCGGTAAAACGACGCTTTTGCGCTTGATCGGAGGACAACTGCTCCCTGAAAGTGGGGAGATCTGGTTTGATGGCGATAATATTCCTGCTTTGAAGCGAAGCCAGCTTTATCAAGCACGTAAAAAAATGAGTATGCTTTTCCAGTCTGGTGCTCTATTTACAGATCTAAACGTTTTTGACAACGTTGCTTTTCCATTACGAGAGCATACTCAGCTAGACGAATCTATGATTCGCACTCTCGTTTTATTGAAATTAGAAGCGGTTGGGCTGCGTGGTGCAGCAGAACTGATGCCAAGTGAATTGTCGGGTGGGATGGCTCGTCGGGCCGCATTGGCTCGCGCGATTGCTCTCGATCCTGAACTTGTTTTGTACGATGAACCGTTTGTGGGACAAGATCCAATCACCATGGGAGTTTTGGTGCAATTGATTCACAATTTGAATCAAGCACTAGGTTTAACTTCGGTAGTGGTGTCGCATGATGTGCCTGAAGTGATGAGTATTGCCGATTGGGTTTATCTGTTAGCTGATGGTAAGGTGATTGCTCAAGGCACGCCTAAACAGCTCTCGTTGCAATCTGACCCACGGGTTCAGCAATTCTTACAGGGGAAAGCCGATGGTCCTGTGCCATTTCGTTTCCCTGCTCAGCCGATAGAGAAGGACTTATTTAATGTTAACGAACATTGAGCAATGGGTCAGTGATCTAGGACGGCGAGCGTTATCCGTCTGTGAATCTCTTGGCCGATCTACTTTGATGCTAATTGGTGCTTTAAGTGGCCGCCCTCAGCCTATCAAACATTTTCCTCTGCTGCTCAAACAGCTTTATAGCGTAGGTGTTCAGTCTCTCGCTATTATCATTGTTTCAGGGCTGTTTATTGGAATGGTGTTGAGTTTACAAGGTTACGTTATCTTAGTGGACTACGGAGCAGAAACCAGCTTAGGCCAGATGGTGGCGCTTTCTTTGCTCCGTGAGCTTGGCCCTGTAGTCACGGCACTGCTGTTTGCGGGTCGTGCCGGCTCTGCTTTGACTGCTGAAATTGGTTTAATGAAGGCAACGGAACAAATCTCCAGTTTAGAAATGATGGCGGTGGATCCACTAAAACGAGTTGTGGCGCCACGTTTTTACGCCGGCTTGATTTCACTTCCTGTACTCGCCATGATTTTTATGGCCGTCGGTATTTGGGGTGGTCAACTTGTCGGTGTTGATTGGAAAGGAATTGACCACGGTAGTTTTTGGTCAACGATGCAAGCCTCTGTCGAATTAGGCAAAGATATAGGTAACAGTGTAATCAAATGTGTGATCTTCGCGATTACCGTCACTTGGATTGCTCTGTTTAATGGTTATGACGCGATTCCAACTTCGGAAGGGATTAGTCGAGCCACAACGAAAACTGTAGTGCATTCTTCTCTTGCTGTTTTAGGGCTAGATTTTGTACTTACTGCATTGATGTTTGGGAATTAATCATGCAACAAAAGCGAAAATTAGAATTTTGGGTTGGCTGTTTTGTTTTGGCAGGAATTTGCGCAATCCTAGTGATGATTTTTCAAGTCGCTGACGTGAAAAGCATTGGTTCAAGTGATACTTATACTCTGTCTGCTGAGTTCGATAATATCGGAACGTTGAAAGTTCGCTCTCCAGTTAAAGTGGGTGGTGTTGTTGTTGGTCGAGTATCGACTATTTCACTAGATAAACAGAGTATGTTGCCACTGGTTACTATGGAAATTGACGGTCAATATAATCAATTCCCAGATACCTCAAGTGCACAAATTTTGACATCTGGTTTGATCGGTGAGCAGTACATTGGTTTGGTTCCGGGTTTTGTTTATGAAGATGAAGGGACTATGCTGAAAAATGGTGATCGTATCGAAGATACTAAGTCGGCTTTAGTGCTAGAGGACTTGATAGGTCAATTCCTTTATAGTGTCGGCGATAAAGATTCGAGTAAAACTGAGGAGAAATAATGTTTAAGCGGTACTTTGTTCTCGTATTGAGTTTGGTGCTCTCTTGGGCGGTTTATTCTCAGGAAGTCGATCAAACTCAGCCTTATAGTATGATGAAGCAGGTTGCTGAACAGGCATTTGACCGCCTCAAAAATGAGCAGCCTAAAATTCACCAAGATCCTCAGTATTTGCGCCAGATCGTCGAAGAAGAGTTAATGCCGTATGTGAACGCCAAATATGCAGCGTTAAAGCTGCTTGGTCCTAATCTACGAGGAGCGAAGCACTCTGATGTTGAAGTCTTTATTAAAGAGTTTCGCGAATATTTGGTGACAAACTACGCACAAGTGTTGACGCAATATACCAACCAATCTCTGGAGTTTGCTCCAGCAACTGAGGTGGATGCTGATCGTCGAATCACAAGTGTGAAAGTGAATATTGTGGATGCTCCGCGTCCTGATATTCATTTGGAATTTAAATTACGTAAAGAAAAAAACGGTGAATGGAGAGCTTACGATATGGTCGCAGAAGGTGTAAGCCTGCTGTCGAGTAAGCAGTCTGAGTGGAGTGGTAAAATTCGTCGTGACGGCATTCTTGCTGTTGCGAAAGATCTACAAAACTTAGCTAACCAGCCGATTCATTTTGAGAGTAAATCCAAATGAGTCATCCCCAATGGCAATCCGAATCCGCTCAACAAGCAAGGTTAAGCGGTGCTCTAGATAGAGAAACTGTTCCTGAATTGTGGCGTTATTTAAGCCAGTGGCAGCCCGAGGGGACAAAGCTTAATGTCTCTTTAGCTGAGGTTGAACGCATCGATTCGGCAGGAATGGTGATGTTAATTCACTTAATTGAGCATGCAAAACGACAAAACTGTCATATAATGCTGAATTCTGTGCCAGAACAACTGAGCACACTGTTTCAACTGAGCAACATTGATCAAATGATGGCTCAACACATCGAGAATTCAGCAGGGGTGATTTGTGGATAGCTCACAAGTAAAACAGATATTAGAACAAGCACTCAATCTTCAGGAGATTCACGTGAAGGGCGAGGGGAGTCACTATGAAGTGGTTGCCGTCGATATGTGTTTTGATGGAATGAGCCGCGTGAAAAAGCAGCAACTGATTTATGCTCCATTAATGGAGTACATTCAGCGCAATGATATTCACGCTCTGTCCATTAAGGCATACACCCCGGATGAGTGGGCTCGCGATAAGAAACTGATGTCGCTGTAAGGTTTGTTAATGGAAAAGTTTCGAGTTATTGGTTCCACAACACCTCTTCAAGGTGAAGTGACGATCTCCGGTGCAAAAAATGCTGCACTACCTATTTTATTCGCCTCTATCTTGTCCGAAGGGCCTGTTGAAGTGGCGAATGTTCCTCATTTACGCGACATCGATACAACGATGGAGCTACTTAAACGCCTTGGTGCGAAAGTCGAGCGTAATGGTTCTGTTCATGTTGATCCAAGTAAGATTGATCAATTCTGCGCACCGTATGATTTAGTGAAAACCATGCGTGCATCGATTTGGGCCTTAGGTCCATTGGTGGCACGTTTTGGTCAAGGCCAAGTGTCGTTGCCAGGTGGTTGTGCTATTGGTGCGCGACCAGTTGATTTACATATCCATGGTTTAGAGCAATTGGGTGCGACTATTACTCTGGAAGATGGTTACGTAAAAGCCGAAGTAGAAGGCCGTTTAAAAGGTGCTCATGTGGTGATGGATAAGGTGTCAGTTGGCGCAACCATCACGATTATGTGTGCTGCTACGTTAGCCGAGGGCAAGACCGTTCTAGATAATGCCGCTCGCGAACCTGAAATCGTAGATACTGCCGCATTCCTTAATGCTCTAGGCGCAAAAATTTCGGGTGCTGGCACTGACACCATCACCATTGAAGGTGTTGAACGTCTCGTTGGCGGTAAGCATACCGTCGTACCTGACCGGATTGAAACGGGTACGTTTCTTGTTGCAGCTGCAGTTTCCAAAGGCAAAATTATGTGCCATAAAACAGATGCACATCTGTTAGAGGCGGTATTGGCTAAGCTAGAAGAAGCGGGCGCTAAAGTAGAAACTGGCGAAGATTGGATCAGTTTAGATATGACCGGACGCGAGCTTAAAGCTGTGTCGGTTCGTACTGCGCCTCACCCAGGTTTCCCTACCGACATGCAAGCGCAGTTCACTTTGTTGAACATGATTGCGAAAGGCAGTGGTGTCATCACTGAAACCATTTTTGAAAACCGTTTTATGCATGTTCCTGAACTGATGCGTATGGGTGCAAAAGCGGAGATTGAAGGTAATACTGTCATTTGTGGTGATTCAGAGCGTTTAAGCGGTGCGCAAGTCATGGCAACTGACTTACGTGCATCGGCAAGTTTGGTGATTGCTGGCTGCATTGCGAAAGGCGAAACCATTGTTGACCGTATTTACCATATCGACCGAGGTTACGAAAAGATAGAAGATAAACTGTCTGCTCTCGGCGCAAATATTGAGCGTATAAGAGAAGCAAGTTAAACTCGCTCTCATTAACTGGCCGAAACGGAGCGTTTCGGCTTTTTTATTCTAGCTCCTTTGGAGAATTCGATGATCGCACTTGTTCGTGTAATTGTTGTGGCGTTATTTGCTATCGTCATGTTTATCTTTGGCTGTGCTTACTGTTTGCTGTCGCCACGTAATCCGAAACATGTATTTACTTTTGGTCGCTTGTTCGCTGCGATGGCCCCAATTTTTGGTATTAAACTGGTATTTCGTGTTCCAGAAGATGTTTATCAGCGTGGTCAAGCTATCTATATTGCTAACCACCAAAGTAACTGGGATATGTTTACTGTATCAAAAGCAGTGACACCGAATGTAGTTACTGTTGGTAAGAAGAGCTTGGCATGGTTACCGCTGTTTGGTCAGCTTTACTGGTTATCTGGCAATATTTTGATCGACCGTGCTAACAAAGCAAAGGCGAAAGGCACAATTGATCAGGTAGTAAAAAGCATTAAGAACAGCAAAGTCTCGGTATGGATGTTCCCTGAAGGGACTCGTTCACGTGGTCGTGGTTTGTTGCCATTTAAAACAGGCGCTTTTCACGCAGCAATTAGCGCTGGCGTGCCTGTTGCTCCTATCGTATGTAGTTCGACCGACAAACTTAAGCTTAACCGTTGGAACAATGGTCATGTGATTGTTGAGATCTTACCCATGATCAGCACTGAAGATTACGGTAAAGAAAATGTACGTCAGTTGGCTTCTCTGTGCCATGACTTGATGAAAGATAAATTAGCAGAATTGGATGCGGAAGTTCAGGAATTGAATAAACGTTAATGACACCGATTTTGTCAATAAAAAGGGTTGCATAAGCAACCCTTTTTTAATGAATATCAGATGCTTATTTGCGTACTGCAATCGCTTCGATTTCGATACCAACGTCTTTTGGTAGGCGAGCTACTTCAACACAAGAGCGTGCTGGATAGTTAGCCACGTTGTGCTCATCAAAGAATTTACCGTACACTTCATTTACAGTTGCGAAGTCGTTTAGGTCTTTTACGAAGACAGTCATTTTCACAATGTCGCTTACACTTAGGCCAGACGCTTCAACAACCGCTTTTACGTTGTCGAGAGATTGACGCGCTTGCGCTGCGATCTCTGCAGGTACTTCACCAGTTGCTGGATTTACTGGAATTTGGCCTGAAGTCATCACCATGTTGCCAAGATCAACGCCTTGAACATATGGGCCAATTGCTGCTGGAGCTGAATCCGTGTGTAAAACTTTAGTCATTGTTACTGTTCCATTAGTTACTGAAATACAAGCACTCAGTGTGCCTTCAAAGTCACTCGAGGTAAAGAGTCCGACCGTGACATTTAGTGCGATTGGCTCTTTAATTTTTATGCGTTACGTTCAGTGACGATATCGCGTGAGAATACTTTTTCACAGTATTTACACTTGAGGCGAATATCATGTGTTTTTTCGCTAATAGTGAAGCTACTTTCTACGGGTTCTGAGTGAGAAATACAGTTGCTGTTTGGACATGAGAATACATTATTAATTTTCTCTGGTAGCTCAAGTGGAAGTTTCTTCACTACTTCGTAGTTTTCAATGCGGTTCACAGTGGCGTGTGGGGCATAAAGTGCCAATTTGCTTGCTTGTTCTTCACTAATGAAGACATTTTCAATTTTAAGCAGATCTTTTGAACCCAAAGCAGATGACGGCAAGTTTAGACCGATAGTGACTTTTTGATTTGAATTATGCATATCAAAAAGTTTAAGCACTTTGATCCCTACTTTAGCGGGAATGTGGTCGATTACGGTGCCGTTTTTAATGGCTTCTACTTGCAGTTTATTTTCTTTAATCATGGTCCACATCTCCTTTTGTTATAGTGACTCGTTCAATACTAGGGCTAACAGCGCTTCACGTGCATAGACACCGTTACCGGCTTGCTGGAAGAAGTATGCGTGCGGTGTTTTATCGACGTCTGTGGTGATTTCATCAACGCGAGGGAGTGGGTGAAGCACTTTCATATTTGAACGAGCATTTTCTAAATGAGCTGCCGTTAAGATATAAGCTGACTTGATGTGGGCGTATTCAGATTCATCGAAACGTTCTTTTTGCACGCGAGTCATGTAGAGGATGTCTAACTCAGGAATGACCGATTCCATGTCATTGTGCAAGCTGTAGGCGATACCTGCTTCCTCAAGCTCTTCACAAATGTATTCAGGCATAGCGAGCGCTTCAGGAGCAACAAAGAAGAAGCGTACGCCATTAAATTTGGATAGGGCCTGAGTGAGAGAGTGAACAGTGCGTCCGTATTTTAAATCCCCCACAAAGGCGATATTGATATTGTCTAGGCGGCCTTGAGTCTCGTAAATAGTAAAAAGATCCAGCAAGGTCTGTGAAGGGTGCTGGTTGGAACCATCACCTGCGTTTATCACAGGTACGCCATGAGAAAACTCAGAGGCTAGGCGTGCCGCTCCCTCTTGAGGATGACGCATAACAAAGGCGTCTACATAGTTCGAAATGACTTGCACTGAGTCTGATAATGTTTCACCTTTCTTCGCTAATGAAGTGTTACCGCCATTATCAAAACCGATTACACTGCCACCAATACGTTGAATGGCAGTCTCAAATGACAAACGAGTACGAGTTGATGGTTCAAAGAAACAACTTGCCACAACCTTGTTTTTAATCAGGTCTGGATTGGGCTGAGCTTTTAATTGGCCAGCAGTTTCAACAATCAGTTCCAACTCTTCACGCGACATTTCAGAAATGGAGATGATGTGTTTTTTGTACAGCGAGTTCGCCATGATCTTTATCCCTATCTTTTCTTACAGCCATAAAAAAGCCCCCCAATATGGGAGGCTTCAAAATCAGTGATCATTAAGGGGAAAAATAGTACCACGTAAGCAATGATACTTACCGAAATTAACAGGTGCACTGAGTGCAGATATTGTAAATTTCATTGGTTACCCCTTAGACAAATTGCTCGGCATTATACCCCTAAAGTTTATGAGTGCAAGCGATTACATCATATGAATTGGCGTATTTTATGCCTGTTTGTGCACAAGCAATTATAGGCCTAATGTGGCGACCATGACGGCTTTAATTGTGTGCATACGGTTTTCGGCTTCATCAAAAACAATCGAGTAATCCGATTCAAACACATCGTCAGTAACTTCTAAGCCTTTCATGCCATATTTTTCAGCTACTTGTTTCCCAACCACCGTTTCATCATCATGGAATGCTGGTAAACAGTGCATGAATTTTACGTTTGGATTGGCAGTGGCTTTAATGACATCCATATTGATTTGATAGGGTTTCATCAACGCAACACGTTCATCCCATGCTTCAGGTGCCTCTCCCATGGAAACCCATACGTCGGTGTATAAGAAATCGCAGCCTTTAACCCCATCGTTAACGTTTTCAGTTAAGGTGATTTTTGCGCCACTTTTAGCCGCTATTTCTTGGCACTCTTGCACCAATTCGGGAGTTGGCCAGAATGCTTTTGGTGCAACAAGACGGATATCCATCCCCATTTGTGCTGCGCCAACTAAGAGGGAGTTACCCATGTTATTGCGTGCGTCACCTAAATAAGCGAAGGAGATTTCATTGAGCTGTTTACCACGACCGTGCTCTTGCATAGTCAGAAAATCAGCTAAAATTTGAGTGGGATGGAACTCATCGGTTAGGCCATTCCAAACGGGAACGCCCGCATATTTACCCAGTTCTTCGACGATTTCTTGGCCGTAGCCACGGTATTGAATGCCATCGTACATGCGACCCAGTACTCGAGCGGTATCTTTCATCGATTCTTTATGGCCTATCTGAGATCCAGAGGGGCCAATATAGGAGACATGCGCACCTTGGTCGTGAGCCGCGACTTCAAATGCACATCGAGTTCGAGTGGATGATTTCTCAAAAATTAACGCGATGTTTTTACCCAATAACGTTTTCTGCTCAGTGCCAGTGTATTTGGCTTTTTTTAGCTGGGCAGAGAGATCGAGTAGAAAATGGATTTCTTTAGGGGTGAAATCCAGCAGTTTTAGAAAATTGCGGTTACGTAAGTTAAATGCCATATCTCGTTCCTAATCAAAGCTCGATAACTGATATGGCTAGTTAAACATACAAATGCTATGAAAGTGAATATTTATTTTAAAGAAAAGCGAGATACGCAGATAATATCTCGCTCTTTTTGCTTATAAATTCTCTTCTGCGAACTCTGCTAAGCGACTGCGAACCACACCATTGAGGTGAATGTTGGCACTTCCTTCAAAGTTTTTAAAGCGTTCCACCATATAGGTTAGCCCAGATGTGACAGGCGTTAGATAGTGGGAATCAATTTGTGCAAGGTTGCCGGAGCATACAATTTTGGTCCCTTCACCACAGCGGGTAATGATGGTTTTGATCTGTGAAGCGGTTAGGTTTTGACACTCATCGAGCAATACAAAGGCATTTTGGATCGAACGGCCACGCATGAAGTTGATCGATTTGAATTGAATGTTGGCTTTATCACAAATGTATTTTAGGGAACCTTCGGTGCAGTGATCGTGTTTGTGTAGCGCCTCTAGAGTATCGGTTACCGCTGCAAGCCAAGGTAGCATTTTCTCTTCTTCGCTACCCGGTAAAAAGCCAATCGATTCTCCAATATCTGGTGTGTTACGAGTCACGATGATTTTATCGAACATGTTTTTCTCAACGGTAAGTTCGAGGGCGGCAGCCATTGCCAACAAGGTTTTACCACTGCCCGCAGCTCCGGTAAGAATGACAAGGTCGATGTTTGGATCGAGAAGGGCATCAAAAGCCATCGCTTGATAGATATTTTTGGGTGTGACATCCCATGCTTTGCGATGCATCATTCGTTCTCTGCTTAAATCTCGCAAAGTGAGGCTATCGCCATTAATGCGCTCAACTCGGGCTGCAAAGTCGCTATCTTCATCGATAACATATTGGTTGATGTAGGTTGGGTCAAAGGGCTCACGATCTAAGGTATGAAAGGTGTGTCCATCGGCAGTTTGACTCGTTACCTCATCCACGTTATCCCAAAAAGCCCCTGGTCTTTGTTGGAATCCTTTAGTTAAATACTGAACATCATCAATGAGTTGGTCAGTACGATAATCTTCCACGTGCAAAACGCCTGCGCCTTTAGCTCGCAAGCGCATGTTAATGTCTTTGGTGACGAGAACTACAGGGCGCGGTGCGCGTTTATTCTGTAGGTAAAGTACGGCATTAAGAATGCGATTATCGCCCTCTTTGTCGGTAAATGCTCGGAAGGTGTCAACCAGTTCATAGTCTGCAAGAATTGAAATTGAGCCAGTAGCATTCACGTTTTTGTTGAGTGGTATGCCTTCGGTTATTTCTTCCGGTGTGACATCGTGGAAAATATTTTCTAGGGCGCGAATGGCCACTCGTGCGTCTCTGGCGACGTCGCGTTTACTGTCTTTGATTCGGTCTAATTCTTCTAGTACGGTCATGGGAATGACCACATCATGTTCTTGGAAGGAGTAAATGGCTTGCGGTTCATGAAGCAGGATATTGGTGTCCAGTACAAACAGTTTGCGATCGGTATCGCCCATAAGCGTCTCCTTGCTACGGTGAGTAGCTTGCTATGCAAAGGAAGCTTGCATAATCATCTTGAGTGTTCTTACGCTTTGGGCAGGCGTTCGATCACTGGTCGACGGTCTGCAAACTCATTTTGATACTTCACTGTCTGACAAGCAGGCTCCGTGCCAACTCTGTAAAAACAGGTGCCGTGCTCGTACAAGATCAGTATAGCAACCTTGATAGAAATGCCAGCTCTCTTTTACCGTTTTATGTCAATCGCGTAATGAATGAGAAAAAAGCAGAAAAAAGCTGGAATTCTCGGTGTTTGCTCGTGACCTAAATCACGCCTTCGAGTAAGATTAGCGACCTTTTCTGCACAGCGGTTCAGGACACGTCATAATCAGTCCTTACAGCCGTAGTTCAATGACGCACATTTATATCCAATCCAAATTAAAGAGGTAGTCGATTCATGACTTTTGCTTTGGGGCAACGCTGGATAAGCGATACAGAAAGCGATTTAGGTTTAGGTACAGTAGTAGCAATCGATGCTCGCACAGTGACTTTGATGTTTGCTGCATCAGAGGAAAATCGTGTGTATGCGCGCCATGATGCTCCTGTGACACGAGTTGCCTTTAATGTTGGAGATACCATAGATAGCCAAGAAGGCTGGTCTTTAAAAGTTGATAAAGTCATTGAAGATCAGGGTGTGCTGACCTATCAAGGCACTCGTCAGGATACTCAAGAGCAGGGAATTGCTTTACGTGAAATATTTTTGAGTCACCAAATTCGTTTTAATAAACCGCAAGATAAGTTGTTTGCTGGTCAAATTGATCGTATGGACAACTTTGTGTTGCGTTACCGTGCACTCAACAATCAATATCAGCAGCAAAAAAGCCCTATGCGTGGTCTGTGTGGTATGCGTGCCGGATTGATTCCTCATCAGTTGTACATTGCTCATGAAGTTGGACGTCGTCACGCTCCTCGAGTATTACTTGCCGATGAAGTGGGTTTAGGTAAAACCATCGAAGCAGGCATGATCATTCACCAACAAGTGCTCTCTGGTCGCGCAGAACGCATTCTGATTGTGGTACCGGAAACATTGCAGCACCAGTGGCTTGTGGAAATGCTGCGTCGTTTCAATTTGCATTTCTCGATTTTTGATGAAGAGCGTTGTGTTGAAGCGTTTGCTGAAGCAGATAACCCATTCGATACGCAACAGTTTGTCCTTTGTTCGTTAGATTTCTTACGTAAAAGTCGTCGTCGCTTAGAACAAGCACTTGAGGCTGATTGGGATCTTTTAGTGGTGGATGAAGCGCATCACCTTGAGTGGAGCCAAGATAATCCAAGCCGGGAGTACCAAGTTGTTGAAGCCTTGGCTGAACAAACCCCTGGGGTATTACTTCTTACCGCAACACCTGAACAGCTAGGCCGTGAAAGTCACTTTGCTCGTTTGCGTTTGCTTGATTCAGACCGTTTCTACGATTACGAAGCTTTTGTTGAAGAAGAAGAAAAATACGCGCCTGTGGCGAATGCAGTAACTAATCTTCTTTCTGGTCAGCCATTAGCGAATGACGAGAAAAATGACATTACTGATCTGTTAGGTGAGCAAGATGTTGAACCGCTGTTTAACGTTTTGGAAAGCAACGCTTGCGAAGAAGAAAAAGTATCCGCTCGCCAAGAGCTGATTACCAACTTGATGGACCGCCATGGCACTGGTCGCGTACTGTTCCGTAATACTCGTGCAGGCGTGAAAGGCTTCCCTGTACGTCATGTTCATCTGTTGCCGATGGATATTCCTGCGCAATACGAGACGTCAATGCGTGTTGCTGGAATGATTGGCGGTAAGCTTAGTTCTGAAGCTCGTGCAATAAAAATGCTCTATCCAGAAGAGATCTTTCAAGAGTTTGAAGGGGAAGAGTCAAGCTGGTGGCAGTTCGATTCTCGTGTGAACTGGTTATTGGATAAGATTAAAGAAAAGCGTAGCGACAAGATCCTTGTGATTGCGTCACGAGCAAGTACTGCTTTGCAACTTGAGCAAGCATTGCGAGAGCGTGAAGGTATTCGAGCTACCGTATTTCATGAAGGCATGTCGATTCTTGAGCGCGATAAAGCAGCAGCCTATTTTGCGCAAGAAGAAGGTGGTGCACAGGTCTTGATCTGTAGCGAAATTGGCTCAGAAGGGCGTAACTTCCAGTTCGCTAACCAACTGGTAATGTTCGATTTGCCGTTCAACCCTGATTTACTTGAACAGCGTATTGGTCGTTTAGACCGTATTGGTCAAACCCAAGACATTGATATCCATGTGCCTTACTTAAAAGGAACAGCTCAAGAGATCTTGGCGCGTTGGTTCCATGAGGGCTTAAATGCGTTCGAGGAGACCTGTCCTGCTGGTCGTATTATCTATGATCGTTGTGCAGAGCGTTTGATTGAGCTGTTAGCCAGTGTTTCTACTGATGGTTTGGATGAGATCGTTCAAGAATCTCAAGAGCTAAATCAAGTACTTAAAGCGCAGATGGAACAAGGTCGTGACCGTCTCTTAGAAATGCATTCAAATGGTGGCGAAAAAGCACAACGCATTGCAGAGCAAATTGCTGCAACCGATGGTGATACTAATCTTGTAACTTTTGCCATTAGCCTGTTTGATACAGTTGGATTGAATCAAGATGATCGTGGTGACAATGCGATTATTTTGCACCCAACAGAGCATATGATGGTATCAAGCTACCCTGGTTTGAATCCTGAAGGCGCAACCGTGACCTTTGATCGTGAGACCGCTCTGGCACGTGAAGACGTGCAATTGATCACTTGGGAACACCCAATGATTCAAGGTGGTATTGACCTGTTGATGAGTGAAGGAGTGGGCACTTCCGCGGTATCGCTGCTGAAAAACAAAGCTCTACCTGTTGGTACTATCTTGATGGAATTGGTGTATGTGGTGGACGTTCAAGCTCCTAAACGCAGTGGTATCACTCGTTTCCTTCCACCAACGCCTGTTCGTGTGATGCTTGATGGCAAGGGTAATGACCTTTCTGCTCAAGTGGAGTTTGAAGGATTTAACCGCCAATTGAGTCCGGTGAATCGTCATCTTGCGAGTAAACTGGTTACTTCGGTACAAACGCAAGTTCATGATTTGATTGAAGCTGGTATGCCAATAGCCGAAGCTCAAATTGCCAATATCCGTGCACAAGCTCAGCAAGAGATGGAGCAGCAACTCAACGGAGAGTTGGATCGAATGCTGGCTCTGAAAGCGGTGAACCCGAATATTCGTGACGAGGAAATCGCGGCATTGCAGGAGCAAATTACAGAGCTTACGGATTTCATCGGTCGTGCTCAGTGTCAACTGGACTCACTACGCCTGATTGTTGTAGCCCATAACTAAATTCGTTGCCCATAAATGAAAACAAAAAGGCCTTCCGATGGAAGGCCTTTTTGTTACGTTGGAGATAGGTTACATCAACCATTTCCACCAAATGAATACAGTAAGGAAACCGAACAAGTAGATTAACCCAACAATCGAGAGTGCTTTGAGTTTCGGCCCTACCGCAAGCTCTTTAGGTAATGGGGTTCGTGTGACCAAAATGTAGTTCAATAGGGCGAAAAACGGTGTGGTGACAAAAGCCATAATCATCGCAAAGTTGAGCATAGGTAACAGTGCAGAGGCCCAGAATAAGATGATCGCAAGTGCCAATACCGATACCAATATCATCCACCCTTGAAATACTTTGGGGCTTTGTGATGATTCATTTTTCAATAAACGTTGTGACTCAGCCAGTACACGAGAGTAACCATCGATCACTGTGATCGTACTACCAAAAATACAGAAGAACGCGATCACTGCGATCAAATAGCGTGACCATTCTCCGATCGTTGACGCGTAGATCCCCACTAATTGATGAGTAAAACCCACTCCCGATTTAGCCAACTGTACTCCGCTACCGTGCAATACAATCGCACCAAGAGCTAAGAACACAAGGGCTAACAATGCCGTGCCAATGTAACCCACATTGAAATCAAACAGTGCCGATTTTGCCGTTACGTTGGTTTGCTTTGCTTGGCTTTTGAGCCACATAGAGCTAATACTTGATACTTCAATCGGAGCTGGCATCCAGCCCATAGTTACCACTAGAAAGCCGATGGCTGCGATTGTCCAAGGAGATGTGGTGGCTGTATCTACCGGTGTGTGAGTCGGTCCTGTTACGGCAAATACCAATGCAAGCAATGTCGCGATAGTCAATACTGCCATAATCACTTTTGCCAAGGTATCTAGAGCTTTGTATTGCCCAGCAAACAGAATCAGTAAGCAGGTGGCAAGAATAATGGCACTAAGGACGTTCATCGATAATTGAAAAGGAATAAAGTAACTTAGTAGACTCGAACTAAATAGTAGTAAAGCTGCCGTGTTCACAATTGCGGACACTGAACTCAATGCGAAGAATAGCCATAGATAAGGTTTGCCCATTTTTGAATAACCTTCGACTAGGCTTTCATTGGTACCGATTGTGTACTGCACGCCAGAGCGAAAGAATGGGTATTTAAACAGGTTTACTAACAAAATCAGTAGCGCAAGTTGCCAACCATAGATGGCTCCGGCTTGGGTTGATGCGACAAGGTGTGAGCCACCAACGGCTGCGGCAGCCATCATGATTCCGGGGCCCAGTGATTGAATAAGTTGGCGTAATGCGCCTGTTTTTTGCGCAGAGTATGGAACGGCATTTTCCATGGGAATTCCTTTAGCGTAGTGCTTTACTGTTGTGATTAAATAGGGCCATTTATTGGCCTCTTTTTCTTGTCAAGAGTTATGATTGATATCATATGTCGACTTGGTGTCAATCATTATTTACGCATGTGCTAAAAATAATTTACTACTGGTTTTTTATTCTGCTTGGCTGCAAAAAACCATAGGAATAACTGGTTTAAACCCCTGCATTGAGGGAATTAGAAAATATAAATGGTGAAAAGAGAGTGATGAATAGGTATGTGCGGAACAGTCGTGCTGCCTCTGCCCAGAGGCTGCCTTTCAGTATATAATGCCGCGTTTTTTACTAATTTAGAGCGAAATAATCATGGCGATGACGGAGTACCATCCCCCGGTTGACCCTTGGATCGATGTAGTGTTTGAGGATAAATACATCTTGGCGGTAAATAAGCCATCAGGATTGTTATCTGTTCCTGGGCGTTTGGAAGAGCATTACGACAGCATGTGGAGTCGATTGGAACAAGAGTATCCAGGTATTCAAGTGGTACATCGTCTTGACATGTCGACCTCTGGATTGATGGTGTTTGCTAAAGATAAACACTCAGAAGCCGCATTGAAAAAGCAATTTCAATATCGTCTGACACATAAGATTTACTACGCGCGAGTATGGGGACATCCAGAACAAGACGAAGGTGAAATTGATTTACCTTTGATCTGTGATTGGCCTAATCGCCCAAGACAAAAAGTGTGTTTTGAAGATGGCAAGCCATCGAAGACGTTATATCAAGTGGTGAAGCGCGAAGAGAAAACCTCAGTAGTGCGTTTGTTACCCGTGACAGGACGTTCGCACCAACTGCGTGTACACATGTTGGCGATTGGGCATCCGATAGTTGGCGATGAGTTTTATGCTCATCAAGAAGCGATTGATTTTTCTGACCGTTTGCACTTGCATGCGGCAGAGTTGAGCTTTTATCATCCTCGTAGCCATTGGTTACGTTCTATCTTCGTTCCTTGTGATTTTTATCCAGAGGCGAAAGAAGAGATCTTCGAGCATTTCGATCCTGAACGTAAGTTACCTGATTACAAAACGTTACCTCATCCTTAAGCTTGGTGGGGAACGGACATGGAGTTCATATGTCTACACCCACCATCGTCTTTCTCGATAGAGCAACGATCCCTGAACAGATCGTTGTTCCTACACTTTCTCTCGAGCATCATTGGCGCGAATTCGATTTTACCTCTCCAGATCAGACGGTAGAACGCAGCCAAGGTGCCGATGTCATCATCACCAATAAAGTCGTGCTGGATGCGGCGGTGTTATCCCAACTTCCACAAGTGAAACTTATCGCGGTTTCCGCGACAGGTTTTAATAACGTCGATATCGATTATTGTCGTGAGCATGGTATTGCGGTGGCAAACGTGCAGGGATATGCGACGAAATCGGTGCCTGAACATGTGATTGCGCTAATATTTGCTCTGCGTAGAAATTTGCGTGGCTATCATCAAGACATTATGGCGGGTGAGTGGCAACGTAATAATCAATTTTGTTTCTTTACTCATCCCATTGGTGATATTGCTGGCTCAACGTTGGGCATTATTGGCGGTGGTGTGTTAGGGCAGTCTTTAGCGCTGGTGGCACAAGCGTTGGGTATGAACGTGGTGTTTGCTGAACACAAAGGTAAAACCGAGTGTCGCTCTGGGTATCTTCCTTTTGAACAGGTGTTAGCACAGGCGGATGTCGTATCTCTGCATTGTCCTTTAAGCGAGCACACTCGTAATTTGATTGGTCAAGCAGAGCTCGCACAGATGAAGCCTTCGGCGCTATTAATCAATACCGGTCGCGGAGGCTTAGTGGAAGAGTCTGCATTAGTTGCTGCGCTTAAACAAGGTGTGATTGCAGGGGCTGGTGTGGATGTTTTCACTCAAGAGCCGGCGGATAAGAGCAATCCATTAATTGCTAATGCGGATTTACCGAATCTGATTTTAACGCCACATGTCGCTTGGGGCAGTGATTCGGCGATTACCCGTTTAGCTGAGATTTTGATTGAGAATATCGACGCCTTTTTGCAAGGCAAAGAGCAAAACCGCGTGGTTTGATTCTGTGTGTGAATCCCACTCTTAATCACATCTTGATCTTATCTAGTAAAGAGATAAAGAGACAACAAAAAAGGCAGCCGAGGCTGCCTTTTGTCGTTTCTAGAGTGAGATTAAAGTGCTGCGATAGTCACTTTTTGCTCTTCTAGTTTCGCCAGAGCGTCTTGGTAACCGGCTAGCTTCTCACGTTCTTTCGCGATAACTGCTTCAGGTGCTTTCGCTACGAAACCTTCGTTACCTAGCTTGCCTTCGATGCGTTTGATTTCACCTTGAGTTTTGGCGATTTCTTTCGCTAGACGAGCGAGTTCTGCATCTTTGTCGATCAAGCCTGCCATTGGGATAAGCAGTTCAGATTTCGCCACAAGTGCCGTTGCACATGCTGGTAGCGTTTCGCCATCAGTAATCACACGTACACTTTCTAGTTTCGCTAGAGAAACAAGCACTTGTTTACATGTTTCTAGACGGTTTGCGTCAACATCGTTAGCCGCTTTCAACATTACCTCTAGTGGTTTACCAGGGTTGATGTCGTATTCAGCACGTAGGTTGCGGATGCTAGTGATGAAAGCTTTCACCCACTCAATGTCATCGAGCGCTTCTTGGTGGAAGTTCGCTTCGTTGTATTGAGGTAGTGCTTGCAGCATGATGGTTTCACCAGATACACCGTCTACTAGAGGCTTGATGCTTTGCCAGATAGTTTCAGTGATGTATGGGATCACTGGGTGTGCTAGGCGAAGAGTTTTCTCTAGAACAGTGATCAGTGTACGGCGAGTCGCACGTTGCTGAGCTTCTGTACCTTTCCATAGAACCGGCTTAGTTAGCTCTAGGTACCAGTCACAGAATTGGTTCCAGATGAATTCGTATAGCGTGTTCGCTGCCATATCTAGACGGAAGTTGTCGATATGTTCGTTGAACGTTTTCGCTGCCAATTCAAACTGAGATTCAATCCATTTGTCGGCTAGTGAGTACTCAAGTTCAGCACCTACAGCAAAGCCACAGTCTTGCTCTTCTGTGTTCATCATTACGTAACGGCTTGCGTTCCATAGTTTGTTACAGAAGTTACGGTAACCTTCTAGACGTTTCATATCCCAGTTGATATCACGACCAGTCGATGCCATTGCTGCAAGAGTGAAACGTAGTGCGTCTGTACCGTAGGCTTCGATACCGTTTTCAAACGTCTTACGTGTGTTCTTCTCAATCTTCGCTGCCAATTGAGGCTGCATCATGTTGCCAGTACGCTTAGTCACTAGAGACTCAAGATCGATACCGTCAATCATGTCGATTGGGTCAAGTACGTTACCTTTCGATTTCGACATCTTGTCGCCATTTTCGTCACGGATTAGACCGGTTACGTAAACGGTTTTGAATGGTACTTGTGGCTTGCCGTCTTCATCTTTGATGAAGTGCATGGTCATCATGATCATACGAGCAACCCAGAAGAAGATGATGTCGAAACCTGTTACCAACACGTCAGTTGGGTGGAAGGTTGCAAGATCAGGCGTCTGTTCTGGCCAGCCTTGAGTACCGAAAGTCCACAGTGCAGAAGAGAACCAAGTATCAAGAACGTCGTCGTCTTGACGTAGTGCAACGTCTGCTGACAGGTTATTTTCTTGACGAACTTCTTCTTCGCTACGACCTACGTAAACATTACCTTCTGCGTCGTACCATGCAGGGATGCGGTGACCCCACCAAAGTTGACGAGAGATACACCAGTCTTGAATGTCACGCATCCAAGAGAAGTACATGTTTTCGTATTGTTGTGGTACGAATTGGATATCGCCATCTTCAACGGCTTTGATTGCAGGTTCTGCAAGAGTTGCAGTACGTACATACCATTGGTCAGTTAGCATTGGTTCGATAACTACGCCACCACGGTCGCCGTAAGGAATAGTTAAATCGTGATCTTTGATTTCAACTAGAAGACCAAGCTGTTCAAATTCCGCTACGATCGCTTTACGTGCTGCAAAACGTTCCATACCTTGGTAACGCTCTGGAATGTCAGTTGCGTAAACATCGCTTGGCTCACCTTTAGTTGTGAACACTTCTGCAGCATTACGAACGTTCGCATCTAGAGTAAAGATGTTGATCATTGGTAGGTTGTGACGTTTACCAACTTCGTAGTCGTTAAAGTCGTGCGCTGGGGTGATTTTCACACAGCCAGTACCTTTTTCCATATCGGCGTGTTCGTCACCTACGATAGGAATACGACGATCAACGATAGGAAGTAGGATTTCTTTACCAATCAGATCTTTGTAACGTGGATCTTCTGGGTTAACCGCAACGCCAGTATCACCCAGCATGGTTTCTGGACGAGTGGTTGCAACAACGATGTAGTCTTTGCCTTCTGCTGTTTTCACGCCATCTGCTAGCGGGTAGCGGAAGTGCCACATGTGGCCTTTTTTATCTTTGTTTTCAACTTCTAGATCTGAGATCGCTGTGTGCAGTTTTGGATCCCAGTTAACAAGGCGTTTACCACGGTAGATCAGGTCTTCTTTAAATAGGCGTACAAACACTTCTTGTACTGCGTTTGAGAAACCTTCATCCATAGTGAAGCGTTCACGATCCCAGTCGACAGATGCGCCTAGGCGACGAAGTTGGCGTGTGATGTTACCACCAGATTCGCCTTTCCATTCCCAAATTTTGTCGATGAAAGCATCGCGACCGTAGTCGTGTTTGGTCTTTTCTTCTTCAGCAGCAATCTTACGCTCTACGACCATTTGGGTTGCGATGCCCGCGTGGTCGGTACCCACTTGCCACAAAGTGTTGTTGCCTTTCATACGCTGACAACGGATCAGAGTATCCATGATGGTATCTTGGAAGGCGTGACCCATATGTAGGCTACCAGTGACGTTTGGTGGCGGAATAACGATGCTGTAAGCAGGCTTAGTCGTATCACCGTGTGGCTTAAAGTAGCCTTGTTCTTCCCAAGTCTTATACAGATCTTGTTCGATAGATGTTGGGTTGTATGTCTTTTCCATAGTGCTCTTAGATGGATACTTTGATGGTTAATTCAGTCAATCTTCATAAGTGAGTTCTCTGGTCAAGAGAGCTTAACTATAAGGATGAACTGTTATGGATATTGAATCTCGATAGTCTGCAGTTGATATCCTGCTTGGCGATAGAGTTTATATCGCTCTCGAGACCGTTGTTTCGCATTTTCTTCACAAGGAACGAAGTCTATCACTTCAGCGAAGTTGTGCGCAAAGGTTGTCTGATTATCCGCCACATTTATTGCTAATTGACGTTGATAAGACGGTTTTGCACCAACATGGCCTATTTCAATATGAGTACCATATTTAGGCCCTTCACCCACCAAGTTGTGGGCGATGAATACACTCGGTTCCACTTGCCAAAAGAGCTCAGCGAAATGCTCTGCATGGGATTTATCTTGGCATTGTAGGTAAACTTTTGCACCTTGATTTGCAAAGTGTTGGCAAAGAAACACGACATATTGTTCAAGCCCTGCAGTGTGGACTTGAGGTGAGTTATCTTTGACGATGTAAAAAGTTGCCATTGCCATGAAAAAAATCCGTTATGAGCATTAAAAAAGGGCCTTGCGGCCCTTTTATTGAGATTATTCTTCCGTCTCAAGGCCACTGCGGTTAAGCAAGAATTGGACAAGCAAAGAGACCGGACGACCGGTTGAGCCTTTTGCTGCTCCAGATTTCCATGCTGTACCTGCAATGTCAATGTGAGCCCAGTTATATTTCTTAGCAAATTTCGATAAGAAACAACCTGCAGTAATGGCACCACCTGGACTACCACCAATGTTTGCCATATCAGCAAATGGGCTTTTTAGTTGTTCGTGGTACTCGTCGGCTAGAGGCAGACGCCATGCACGATCACTTGCTTGTTCAGAAGCGTTCACGATTTCATGGGCAAGTGGGTTATGGTTCGCCATCACGCCACTAATATGGTGACCAAGAGCCACAACACATGCGCCAGTTAGAGTTGCAATATCGATAACGCATTCTGGTTCGAAACGTTCAACATATGTTAATGCGTCACAAAGTACTAAACGGCCTTCCGCATCGGTATTCAATACTTCAACAGTTTGACCTGACATTGTGGTTAGGATGTCACCCGGGCGGTACGCTTGACTACCAGGCATGTTTTCACATCCAGCCAGCACAGTAGTAACATTGATCGGCAGGTTCATTTCTGCCAACGCTCTCATTGCGCCGAATACCGAAGCTGCACCACACATATCGTATTTCATTTCGTCCATGCCTGCGCCTGGTTTCAATGAGATACCGCCTGAGTCAAAAGTCAGACCTTTACCCACAAGCACGATAGGCTTTGCGGTTTCGTCTGGGTTGCCCTTGTATTCAATTACCGACATCATGGATTCGTTTTTCGAACCACGACCTACGGCTAGGTAAGAATACATGCCCAGTTTTTCCATCTCTTCCTCACCAATGATTTTGGTCGAGACAGTTTCGTAATCATCTGCAAGGCGACGAGCTTGAGAAGCAAGGTATGCAGGGTTTGCGATGTTTGGTGGCATGTTACCAAGGTCTTTACAGGCTTTTACACCTGATGCAATCGCAAGACCATGCGCGATCGCTTTCTCACCTAAGTTCAATTCTCGGCGCGTTGGTACGTTAAATACTAATTTACGTAGTGGGCGGCGAGTCTCGGGTTTTACGGATTTGAATTGATCGAATGTGTATAAACCATCTTTGGTAGCCTCAACCGCTTGGCGTACTTTCCAATAGGTATCGCGACCTTTGACATGTAACTCAGTTAGGAAGCATACGGCTTCCATTGAACCTGTTTCGTTCAATGTACTGATTGTTTTTTGAATAATTTCTTTATACTGACGTTCACCCAGTTCGCGTTCTTTACCACAGCCAACAAGCAAAACACGTTCAGACAGAACTCCCGGTACTTGATGCAGCAGTAGCATCTGTCCCGGTTTACCCTCCAGATCTCCGCGACGAAGCAGTGAGCTAATATATCCGTCACTGATCTTATCGAGTTGTTCAGCCACTGGAGAAAGGCGGCGTGGTTCGAATACACCCACAACGATACATGCGCTACGCTGTTTCTCTGGGCTACCACTTTTAACACTGAACTCCATGCGTACTCCTACATCCTAAAGACAAATAGAACTAAATGTTGGATAATGCACTCTTACTTGTTGAATCCCTAAAGGGAACTACCTTTTAAAGTTGAGTGCTAACAAATAGTGAAAATTTCAAAAATAAAAGGTTCAACGAGAAATTATAGTGATTCAATCAAAAAAACAAGTTTTGTATAGGTAATTTCAGCGTGATTATTGTCCGATATTTGATCCGCGAAACACTAAAGAGTCAATTTGCTATCTTTTTTGTACTTTTTCTAGTGTTTCTGAGCCAGAAGTTTATCCGGGTTTTAGCTGATGCTTCTGATGGCGAAATTCCTGCACGAATGATTTTATCTGTCGTAGGGTTGAATATGCCATCAATGGGGCTTTTGATGCTGCCATTGAGTTTGTATATAGGTATTTTGCTGACCTTTGGTCGTTTGTACGCGGAAAGCGAAATTACCGTGATGAATGCCACAGGCATTGGTAATAAATTTTTAGTTCGGGCTGCATTGTATCTGGCGCTAATCACGTCAGCTGCTGCGGCCTTTAACTCGTGGTGGTTATCCCCTTGGAGTCAAGATAAAGTTGCTCAATTAATGGAGCAATTATCTGCGGATAACAGTGTTGATCTGCTGCAAAAAGGGCAATTCCAACGTTCACCAGATGGTTCTTCGGTTGTGTTTATTGATGACATTGAAAACAAGAAATTGTCGAATGTGTTTGTTGCTCAACTAACACCGAGAGAGTCTGTTTTGCCAAGTGTTATGTTCTCTAATTCAGGGGACGTAAAAGAGCTGAGTGATGGGCGCCAAGTGATTACAATGTACAACGGTACTCGTTATGAAGGTGTTCCAACGCAGGTGAATTATATGATCACCACGTTTGAGCAGTACCAAGGTTTAATCGGGCAACGGGAAGTCGAACATGAAGATCGCGATTGGGAAGCGATTCCGACGATGCAATTGATGAAAAACCCGAGCCCTAAAGCGCAAGCTGAATTGCAATGGCGTATTTCTTTGGTGGTGTGTATTCCGCTATTAACAATGCTGGTGGTTCCATTATCGGCTGTGAATCCACGGCAAGGTCGTTTTGCGAAGATGGGGCCCGCGATCCTAATTTATTTGGCGTATTTCTTGGCGATTAGTGCGACTAAATCAGCATTAGAAGATGGCGGAATCCCTGCCGCTGTTGGTATGTGGCCAATCAATGCTGGACTTCTCGTCGCAGCGATCCTTGCAAACTCGTTAGACAGTCTTCCTGTACGAAGATTTAAAGATAAGCTCAGACAAAAGAGAAAGGTGGCGTAAGTCGTGTTTAAAATTCTTGATTGGTATATTGGCCGAACCATCATCGCCACTTCCTCATTAGTGCTGGTAACGTTTGTTGGACTGTCTGGAATCATCAAATACGTCGATCAGCTACGTAAGGTAGGCAAAGGTACATACGATTTATTGCATGCCTTGTATTTCGTAATCTTGAGCATTCCTCGTGATATCGAAATGTTCTTCCCTATGGCGGCGTTGTTAGGTGCATTGATCGGTTTGGGGATGTTGGCATCGAGTTCTGAGCTCGTCGTTATGCAAGCTGCGGGTTACTCTAAATTGCAAATTGGGTTATCTGTACTTAAAACGGCGGTTCCGTTGATGATCATCATTACCTTGCTAGGTGAGTGGGGCGCGCCGCAAGCGCAAAAACTGGCCCGTGACATGCGCGCTTTTGCAACTTCTGGTGGTAATATTTTATCGGTTCAGACCGGGGTGTGGGCGAAAGATGCTAGCGACTTTATTTTTATCACCAAGATTGATGAAAATAAGCTTTATGGTATCAATATGTGGCGCTTTAACGACGATAAAAAGTTAACCGAGGTGTTATTTGCTAAAGAAGCAGATTACATCAAAGGTGAACATTGGTTGTTGAAAGGTGCAACCTTAACCGATATGCGTGACAACATAGTGATTAAGAAAACTAATTTGCCAACATATCAATGGAAGACATCTCTAGAGCCAGACAAACTGCAGGTTGTCACTGTTAAACCTGAAGAATTATCATTGAGTGGTTTGTATAGTTACGTCCATTATCTTAAGGCTTCTGAACAAGATGCATCGCGATATGACTTGGCATTTTGGCGCAAAATCACGCAACCTTTCTCTATTGCTGTGATGATGCTTATGGCGTTGTCGTTTATCTTTGGGCCATTGCGTAGTGTGACAATGGGGGCAAGAATCTTGTCTGGTGTTATTGCTGGTTTTACTTTCTATATTTCAAGTGAATTCTTTGGCCCTTTAAGTTTAGTGTATGGTTTCCCTCCATCTATCGGTGCGATAGCGCCAAGTATTGTATTTTTGACTATCGCTGTTGTGTTAATGGGGCGTAAAGCCTAACGAAAAGTGCAATAAATACTGTTCTGAAAAATCGTAAAAAGGAAGCGCAAGCTTCCTTTTTTATTAGGTATCACCGACCTTAATATGGTGAGGTCGCTATCTACGCAGATTAATTCCTTACGACGAAAAAATATTTTTAGGTCGAAAAATAAACGTAATTAACGTGCTGGATGTCAAAGAATCATTGGCTTACTTTGTTACGATATGTGAGTGGTTTAATAAGTATTACAAAGGAGCAAGTTGTGAATAAAACACCACGGACAGTAACGTCACCTAAAAAATTTATTATCGGTACAGGTTTGTTGGCTCAACTTCCTGATTATGTGAAAGATTTTGGCAATAATGCGTTTATTATTTGTGATGAATTCATTCTTACCAAAGTCAAAGAAGAAGCGATTGCTGCGATAGAGAAAGACAGTCAGCTCACTGCAACAGCAGAAAAATTCAACTACGAATGTACTCAAGAAGAGATCGACCGCAATTGCAAATTAGTTGTAGATACTCATGCCAATGTTATCGTTGGTGTTGGCGGCGGGAAAACATTGGACTGTGCTAAAGCTGTTGGTTATCAACAAAAATTACCAGTGATTCTTTATCCAACTATTGCATCTACTGATGCACCATGTACTGCATTAGCTGTTATCTATAAATCGAATGGTGAATTTGACCATTATCTGTTTTTGCCGCAAAACCCTGATGCGGTCATTGCTGATACCGATATTCTATCGGGCGCGCCAGCTCGTTTCTTTGCCGCAGGTGTTGGTGATGCTTTGGCTACCTATTTTGAAGCAAGAGCATGTTATGCATGCGATGGTGTTAACCTAGTATTGAAAAAACCTTCTCGTACTGGTTTAGGTTTAGCCCGACTCTGTTATGAGTTATTAAGTGAAAACGTTGAAGCCGCGATGGATGCGTTAAAAAATAAAATTACCACTCCGGCATTGGAACAAACCATTGAAGCGACGATTTACTTGAGTGGTGTCGGTGCAGAAGCTGGTGGTCTTGCTGCTGCTCACGCGGTCAACAATGGTATGTCTGCGGTTGCGGATTTACATAAAGCACAGCATGGCGAAAAAGTGGTGTTTGGCCTTTTGACACAATTGGTACTAGAAAATGCACCAAAAGAAGAAATCGATAATGTCATTCGTATTGTGAAAACTGCAGGCTTACCTTTGACTTTAGAAGATATGGGGTTAACCAAGTTTGTTGAAGAAGAATGGCGTAAAGTCGCTCAAATAGCCTGTGCAGAAGGTGATACCATGAGCAATATGCCAAAAGCGGTTACTGAAGACGAAGTGTATAGTGCAATAATTGCTGCGAATAATATGGCTCATCGTTACAAAGCTAAAGCCTAGTTTGCTAGAGATACAATTAGTTTTCTACTACTGCAAAAAGCGCCGTGGTCGGCGCTTTTTTAATGGTTAATGCGAAGTAAGAATTAGTCAGTTACCGCATGCTTAGCGAAGGGAGTCACATACTGCTTAACTTTGGTTGGTGGTTCGCAGTTTGGCAAAATGGAATTGATATCGAAGAGATACCAGCCCCTACGATGGGCTTTGCCGATAAACTTTGCCTTCTCTGCGTTGAAGCAAACAAGGTTGTCATTATCACGACCAATCACAAAGCGATTTTCTCCTTGTTGAATCCACAACCAAGCATTGCGATATTGGTCTTCTATGGCTGAAAGATAACTAAACTGTGTTAGTTCAACGGGAGAGTAGAGTAGGAACTGCTCACGGTAGTCCACAATCGATAGGTGACCGTGAGGCCCAATCGCTTTCGCCGCTTCATTCATGACATCTTTCGCTGGCGTTCTTATCGGATCGAGTAATACATAGCCCCAAGAGCTATAGAGCACCCAAGTGATTGACATTAAAACCCCAAATTTGCATAGAATTTGGGAACGATGCATTTTGATATTAATTGCCAACCAAATTAGCGCAGTGACAGCAAAGAAAATAGCGAATCCCATCACGTCAGGTTCTTCACCTAGGTGTTTAATCAGTCCTTTATTATGCGTAAACAACAAAATAGCAATAACAAATAGAGCAAGGTTAAGCACCCACGTTGCCCATTTGATGACAACGCTGATCCACCGTTCCATGGTTTGATGAGTCAACCAATGAGAGAAGCAGAGTGCCAGCATTGGAACTGCAGGTAAAATATAAACGCCGCGTTTACCTGGGCTCAGGCTAAAGAAAAATACGACTAATGCGACCCAAATAAGCAGAGAGCGAATTACGCGATCCTGGTGATAGTTTTTCCAAAAGCTCCGACTTAGTAAGAACAGTGAGGAAGGGAACCAAAACCCCGGTATCACTTGTAAAATAAAGTGGTACCACGGCTTTAAGTGGGTCCATGAATCTGCATAGCGTTTCGCTGTTTGTTTGAAAAGGATGTTATCACGATATGCTATGTAATCGGGATTACCACTCACATCCACCCAATGTAGCATTGGGAAGAACCAAGCTGATAACACGAGTAACATGCAAACTAAGCCAAATACAATTTCGATAATCGCTCGTTTTACCGATGTTTCACCAGAACGAATGCGATAGGTTAGGGCTGGAATTAAGAATAGGATAGGTAAGAAACCGACCCCTTTGGTTATTATCCCTAGCCCCATAAACGCCCAACTTAGTCCATACCAAAACCAGCTTTCTTTCACAAAGTAATGACGGACAAAACCATACATTGCAATGGTTATCCAACATGTGACCATTGCATCGATTTGTGCGGTTTTGGCTTGCAGTACAAATTGTGGAATGAGCATTAGCAGCAGAAAAGCATTACGAGCGACTTTCACACTCCATAATTTAGTCGCAATATCATATACACAAACGAGTGTTATCAGCCCTGCAATGGCATTGGGGATCAAAAATGACCAATAGATACTGTTAGTTAAGCTATAAAAGACAGCAATTGCCCACATGAAGATAGGCGGTTTATCTGGGTAAAGCTCGCCACCGCGTAATGGGAAAAACCAATTTCCTGACACCACCATTTCTTTAGCTGCTTCTGCAAAACGCGGTTCATCTGCGGGCCAAGGGCCACGTAAACCTATTCCCATCGCGATAACAATAAACGCAAAGAGGAGCAATAAAGAGAGAACTCTATAATAATCATCACTATAAAAGCGTTCGGAGAGAGATTTAAACATTCGAATGTTCCCCTAACTGTTCTTCTGAATGAAGGGACTGCTTATATCGTTGATATAAGTAATGGGTCAATGCAATACTTACAATACCAAGAATAATACTCACGATTAATTGCCACTGGCTTGCTGAGCCTACGCCAGCCCCTGCGAGTACAAAAATGATGGTTTGTGGAAGGTAGCCGAGCAATGAAGCCGCAATAAATGAAAGTACCGGAACGCCAGTTACACCGGAAAGCAGGTTGGTAATAAGATTGCTTCCAAGGGGAAATATACGCAGCAGTAGGACTTTAGAGAAAGGCTGGGTATCGACAAAACCTTTGAACTTTTTATAACGTTTGCCGAGTCTTCGAGTTAAGGTATCCCGAAAAATCCAAGCGGCCAAGGCATAAGTACATACTGCTCCGGTAATCGCACTCAGTAAGCAAAATACAACACCTAAAATACTGCCAAAAGTGAAGCCAAATGTGAATGCGATAAGCTGTCTTGGGCCGCCACAAGCGGTGAATATGGCACCAAAGGTTAAAAGAATAGTAAGCCCTCGAATACCATCGTTCGCTATGTAATTGGCAATCCAATTTTTATCAGCAATATGCATCCATATGTCACTATCTGATTCTGAGTAAATAAGAACACATAAAGCACATAAAAAGACGATTTTTAGCAGTTTCATTCTTTGTCTGTATGTTTTATTTCAATTGTTGGCCACTTGGTACGTTTACGTAACCACATAACACCGAACATATCGACAATGCCGACCCAGAGCCGGTTCCATACGTTGTATTTTGATACGCCAACTGTGCGCTCACGGTGATTCACGGGGTAAACCACAATCTCACCATTCATTCTGCGAATTAAAGCGGGCAGGAATCGATGCATATGATCAAAGTATGGTAGAAGCAAAAAGGTCTGGCGAGGAAAAACTTTCAATCCGCATCCTGAATCAGGCACGCCATCAGCTAAGAAAAATTGGCGAACGGCATTCGCGATGCGCGACTGGAAGTGGACCCATGCGGTGTCTTTTCGTTTGTTACGAAAGCCGGCAATGCAAAAGTGTTCAACAGAGAGTTGTTCGGCCTGCTCAATCATACCGAGTAAATCAGCTGGGTCATTTTGACCATCGGCATCGAGAGTTGCGATCCATTCCCCTTTAGCATGGCGCACTGCACTATGAACTGCGGTGCTTTGTCCACAACTTTGTGGGTGGTGGAGTAGGGTTAAAGCACAGCCTAGGCGAGAGGCTGTGTCGATGGCTTCTTTCCCCGTATTGTCCGTGCTGCCATCGTCGGTCAGTACCACTTCAAAAGTGACGTTTGTATTTAGGGCGTTATGTATTTCTTCGATAAGAGGGCCAATGTTACCTTCTTCATTTTTTGCAGGTAACACCACAGAGAGTTTTGTCATATTATCAAGCCGATACTGTTTCGTGTCGGAACGACATAAAATGCCTATTTGAATGCTGTAAACAGGAGAGATAAGCATAGAATGTGTTGGGACAAGTTGAATTGGTAAAATAGGTTAGACAATATAAGCTGTATTCGTTTGAGGGTGAATACTTACACAGCTAAAAAACTGTTCAACAGATTGCAAATTTGACCATTTAATAGGTTGTTTGGTGAAAATATCGTCAAACAATATAAAATTCAAAAATTTACTATTGCGCACCTGCATTTCTTACGTATAATGCGTCACATCGAAAGGGCAAACCCCTTGAGATACAATGCCACTGTGATGGAATTGGTAGACATGACGGATTCAAAATCCGTTGCCTTCGGGCGTGGCGGTTCAAGTCCGCCCAGTGGTACCAAATTCGAAAAAGCCGCTATTTATTAGCGGCTTTTTTACGTCTGAAATCTGGCGGAAGGTGAACGTTGCCTTCGGTGCGGCGGCTGGAATGCCAGTCCAATCAGTCCGCCCAGTGGTACCAATGTTTCTCCTGAGTTATGATTAGCGTCATCGTCGTTATATGACCCCAAGTCGTTTTGTAAAACTCCACTCTATTACTAGCCATTTTTTTTCATCTTATCCTAGACTTAGCAACATGTTGTGTACTAATTAGGAATAGATAGTGGCGAGTATCAAGATTACAGTTGATCGTTTGACACCTGGGTTACACATCCGTCTTCCAGTAAAATGGAACGATCACCCCTTTCTATTTAATAGCTTCAAGATTAAGTCACAAGAACAGATCAACTTGATCCGCCACTTGGGAATTCAACATGTCTTCCTGAATACTAATCAGAGTGATGCTGAGCCTCTCCCTCCTAAAAGTGAACAAGATAGCCAACCAGATTCCACTGAAGCTGAGGCTCAATCTGAATTTGATCAAGAAGTAGATAAGCTTTGGCAAGAAAAGCAAAAGCGAATTGAAAAACTTAATACTTATAGAAGAAGAGTAAGTGCGGTTGAGAAAGAGTTTGAACGTTCACTGGCGCGAATGAGAGCGGTAATGAACAAAATTCGTAATAGACCTATGGATGCCGTAAATGAAGCTAGTCAATTAGTTGAAGATGTTGTCGATACTCTACTAAGTGACGACAATGTGACTCTGCATTTGATGAACAGCAAGAGTGAATTTGAAGATATCTATTTCCATTCACTCAATGTAGCTGTGATTGCGATGATGATTGGGCGAGCAAAAGAATATGCGCCGGAAAAAATTAAGGAACTGGCCTTTGCTGCACTCTTTCATGATATGGGTAAGGTGAGGGTGCCTACTGCAATCGTCCGCAAGCAGACTAAGCTAAGTGACCCTGAACAGAATTATCTTAAATTACATACCAAATATGGTTTAGAGATCGCTGGTAATATAGATGATTTCCCCGAAACTGCCCGTAACGTAATAGAGCAGCATCATGAACTCAATGATGGCTCAGGTTATCCTCAGGGATTAAAAGGTGATGAGATTGATGAACTTGCTAAAGTTGTGGCGGTAGCTAATGCTTTCGATAACCTTTGTCATCCTAATATTCCAAGTGAGCAAAAGATTCCTTATATAGCTCTTTCTTATCTCTTCAAAAACTGTAAGCATCTTTATGATGAAGAAAACTTGGGTATCTTAGTTAAGTTTATGGGAGTATTTCCTCCAGGTACTGTAGTACAACTATCTAATGAGATGGTTGGGTTAGTGATCTCAGTTAATGTTAATAACCTACTGTTCCCTAATGTCCTTATATATGACCCAAGTGTTCCACGTAACCAAGCCCCTATCATCGATTTAGCAGATAAAGATATAAAGATAGTTAATGCTATCTTACCGAATAAGCTGCCAGATAAAATTAAGGAATATTTAAATCCACGCGCTAGAGTTTCCTATTTCTTTGATGGAAATGAATAGTTATCCACAGAGGGTTGTGTATAGCTTGTTCCTATTCTGAGTGTTAATTGGGTATAAAACTCCCCTTGCTGGAAGTTTGTTCAAACGAGTCATTTTTAGTAAAAAAAAAGCACTATTCCGCTTGCCAACTTTCCATAACTCCCTATAATGCGCCCTCACTGACACGGCATACGCCACAAGGCTTCAGCGGTATCAGTGAGAGGATAAGACGCTCGAATGAGAAAGTTGAAAAAAGTGTTTGACACTGACAACGAAATCGCTAGAATGCACCTCCGCTTTGAGAGAAAAGTTCTTGAAAAGCAAAGCTCTTTAACAATTTAAACCTATCAATCTGTGTGGGCACTCGTTGATGATAATCATAGCTTCTTAGGAAGCACAATGGTTTCAATGAACTGAGTGACCAATTAAGTCTTAGGACTTAGCACAGTCAATTCATTTCAACTTCGGTTGAAATATCAGTATTCATTGAGCCGAAAAACTTTTAATTGAAGAGTTTGATCATGGCTCAGATTGAACGCTGGCGGCAGGCCTAACACATGCAAGTCGAGCGGCAGCGACATAAACAAACCTTCGGGGGCGCTTATGGGCGGCGAGCGGCGGACGGGTGAGTAATGCCTGGGAAATTGCCCTGATGTGGGGGATAACCATTGGAAACGATGGCTAATACCGCATAATAGCTTCGGCTTAAAGAGGGGGACCTTCGGGCCTCTCGCGTCAGGATATGCCCAGGTGGGATTAGCTAGTTGGTGAGGTAAGGGCTCACCAAGGCGACGATCCCTAGCTGGTCTGAGAGGATGATCAGCCACACTGGAACTGAGACACGGTCCAGACTCCTACGGGAGGCAGCAGTGGGGAATATTGCACAATGGGCGCAAGCCTGATGCAGCCATGCCGCGTGTATGAAGAAGGCCTTCGGGTTGTAAAGTACTTTCAGCAGTGAGGAAGGCGGATGTGTTAATAGCGCATTCGCTTGACGTTAGCTGCAGAAGAAGCACCGGCTAACTCCGTGCCAGCAGCCGCGGTAATACGGAGGGTGCGAGCGTTAATCGGAATTACTGGGCGTAAAGCGCATGCAGGTGGTCTGTTAAGTCAGATGTGAAAGCCCGGGGCTTAACCTCGGAATAGCATTTGAAACTGGCAGGCTAGAGTACTGTAGAGGGGGGTAGAATTTCAGGTGTAGCGGTGAAATGCGTAGAGATCTGAAGGAATACCGGTGGCGAAGGCGGCCCCCTGGACAGATACTGACACTCAGATGCGAAAGCGTGGGGAGCAAACAGGATTAGATACCCTGGTAGTCCACGCCGTAAACGATGTCTACTTGGAGGTTGTGGCCTTGAGCCGTGGCTTTCGGAGCTAACGCGTTAAGTAGACCGCCTGGGGAGTACGGTCGCAAGATTAAAACTCAAATGAATTGACGGGGGCCCGCACAAGCGGTGGAGCATGTGGTTTAATTCGATGCAACGCGAAGAACCTTACCTACTCTTGACATCCAGAGAACTTTCCAGAGATGGATTGGTGCCTTCGGGAACTCTGAGACAGGTGCTGCATGGCTGTCGTCAGCTCGTGTTGTGAAATGTTGGGTTAAGTCCCGCAACGAGCGCAACCCTTATCCTTGTTTGCCAGCGAGTAATGTCGGGAACTCCAGGGAGACTGCCGGTGATAAACCGGAGGAAGGTGGGGACGACGTCAAGTCATCATGGCCCTTACGAGTAGGGCTACACACGTGCTACAATGGCGCATACAGAGGGCGGCCAACTTGCAAAAGTGAGCGAATCCCAAAAAGTGCGTCGTAGTCCGGATTGGAGTCTGCAACTCGACTCCATGAAGTCGGAATCGCTAGTAATCGTGGATCAGAATGCCACGGTGAATACGTTCCCGGGCCTTGTACACACCGCCCGTCACACCATGGGAGTGGGCTGCAAAAGAAGCAGGTAGTTTAACCTTCGGGAGGACGCTTGCCACTTTGTGGTTCATGACTGGGGTGAAGTCGTAACAAGGTAGCGCTAGGGGAACCTGGCGCTGGATCACCTCCTTAATACGAAAGATTATTGCGATGAGTGTTCACACAGATTGATACGGTTTAATAGAGCACCTAGTGGGTCTGTAGCTCAGGTGGTTAGAGCGTTCGCCTGATAAGCGAGAGGTCGGTGGTTCGAGTCCACTCAGACCCACCAACATTTCCGTAAGGAAAACAACGATGGGGTTATAGCTCAGCTGGGAGAGCGCCTGCCTTGCACGCAGGAGGTCTGCGGTTCGATCCCGCATAGCTCCACCATCTTTAAGCGCATTTGCGACAGTGTTCTTAAAAATGGTTTCGAAAGAAATCTTTGCTCTTTAACAATTTGGAAAGCTGACAAAACAATGTTTTATTTCAATGAAATAGAAGATTGTTTGTAAAGTTCTCAATTGTCTTCTTTATGAAGACAAACAAAAACACATTCAAGTGTTCTTGGATTTACTTTTTAAGTAAATGTTCAAAATTGAGTCCGGCAATATCGAGTCTGCAACATGTCCTTTTTGTCTTCACTTTTCAAAGTGAAAGCAAAGAGTTATGCAGACAAACCTTGGTGATTTGATTCATCAATCCAAAACTCTTTTGGGTTGTATGGTTAAGTGACTAAGCGTACACGGTGGATGCCTTGGCAGTCAGAGGCGATGAAGGACGTACTAACTTGCGATAAGCGTAGATGAGGCAGTAAGAGCCACTTGAGTCTACGATTTCCGAATGGGGAAACCCAACTGCATAAGCAGTTATCATTAACTGAATACATAGGTTAATGAGGCGAACCGGGAGAACTGAAACATCTAAGTACCCCGAGGAAAAGAAATCAACCGAGATTCCGAAAGTAGCGGCGAGCGAAATTGGATTAGCCCTTAAGCTTTATATGCGTCAGGCGAAGGTTCTGGAAAGGACCGCGATACAGGGTGATAGCCCCGTAGCCGTTAGCGTATATTCAGTGAAATCGAGTAAGGCGGGACACGTGATATCCTGTCTGAACATGGGGGGACCATCCTCCAAGGCTAAATACTCCTGACTGACCGATAGTGAACCAGTACCGTGAGGGAAAGGCGAAAAGAACCCCTGTGAGGGGAGTGAAATAGAACCTGAAACCGTGTACGTACAAGCAGTAGGAGCCTCCTTGTGGGGTGACTGCGTACCTTTTGTATAATGGGTCAGCGACTTATATTCAGTGGCAAGGTTAACCAATTAGGGGAGCCGTAGGGAAACCGAGTCTTAACTGGGCGTTCAGTCTCTGGATATAGACCCGAAACCGAGTGATCTAGCCATGGGCAGGTTGAAGGTTGAGTAACATCAACTGGAGGACCGAACCGACTAATGTTGAAAAATTAGCGGATGACTTGTGGCTAGGGGTGAAAGGCCAATCAAACTCGGAGATAGCTGGTTCTCCCCGAAAGCTATTTAGGTAGCGCCTCGGACGAATACTACTGGGGGTAGAGCACTGTTAAGGCTAGGGGGTCATCCCGACTTACCAACCCTTTGCAAACTCCGAATACCAGTAAGTACTATCCGGGAGACACACGGCGGGTGCTAACGTCCGTCGTGGAGAGGGAAACAACCCAGACCGCCAGCTAAGGTCCCAAATTATAGCTAAGTGGGAAACGATGTGGGAAGGCTTAGACAGCTAGGATGTTGGCTTAGAAGCAGCCATCATTTAAAGAAAGCGTAATAGCTCACTAGTCGAGTCGGCCTGCGCGGAAGATGTAACGGGGCTAAGCTATAAACCGAAGCTGCGGCAATGCGATTTATCGTATTGGGTAGGGGAGCGTTCTGTAAGCCGTTGAAGGTGTGTTGTAAAGCATGCTGGAGGTATCAGAAGTGCGAATGCTGACATGAGTAACGATAATGGGGGTGAAAAACCTCCACGCCGGAAGACCAAGGGTTCCTGTCCAACGTTAATCGGGGCAGGGTAAGTCGACCCCTAAGGCGAGGCTGAAAAGCGTAGTCGATGGGAAACGGGTTAATATTCCCGTACTTCTTACAATTGCGATGGGGGGACGGAGAAGGCTAGGTGGGCCTGGCGACGGTCGTCCAGGTTCAAGTGCGTAGGCTGAGTATTTAGGCAAATCCGGATACTCTTAAGGCCGAGACACGATGTCGAGCATCTAAGGATGTGAAGTCATTGATGCCATGCTTCCAGGAAAAGCCTCTAAGCTTCAGATTGTAAGGAATCGTACCCCAAACCGACACAGGTGGTCGGGTAGAGAATACCAAGGCGCTTGAGAGAACTCGGGTGAAGGAACTAGGCAAAATGGTACCGTAACTTCGGGAGAAGGTACGCTCTCGACGGTGAAGTCCCTTGCGGATGGAGCTATTGAGAGTCGCAGATACCAGGTGGCTGCAACTGTTTATTAAAAACACAGCACTGTGCAAAATCGTAAGATGACGTATACGGTGTGACGCCTGCCCGGTGCCGGAAGGTTAATTGATGGGGTTAGACTTAGGTCGAAGCTCTTGATCGAAGCCCCGGTAAACGGCGGCCGTAACTATAACGGTCCTAAGGTAGCGAAATTCCTTGTCGGGTAAGTTCCGACCTGCACGAATGGCGTAATGATGGCCACGCTGTCTCCACCCGAGACTCAGTGAAATTGAAATCGCTGTGAAGATGCAGTGTACCCGCGGCTAGACGGAAAGACCCCGTGAACCTTTACTACAGCTTGGCACTGAACATTGAGCCTACATGTGTAGGATAGGTGGGAGGCTATGAAGCAAGTACGCCAGTATTTGTGGAGCCATCCTTGAAATACCACCCTTGTATGTTTGATGTTCTAACTTGGTCCCGTTATCCGGGATAAGGACAGTGCCTGGTGGGTAGTTTGACTGGGGCGGTCTCCTCCCAAAGAGTAACGGAGGAGCACGAAGGTGGGCTAATCACGGTTGGACATCGTGAGGTTAGTGCAATGGCATAAGCCCGCTTAACTGCGAGAATGACGGTTCGAGCAGGTGCGAAAGCAGGTCATAGTGATCCGGTGGTTCTGAATGGAAGGGCCATCGCTCAACGGATAAAAGGTACTCCGGGGATAACAGGCTGATACCGCCCAAGAGTTCATATCGACGGCGGTGTTTGGCACCTCGATGTCGGCTCATCACATCCTGGGGCTGAAGTCGGTCCCAAGGGTATGGCTGTTCGCCATTTAAAGTGGTACGCGAGCTGGGTTTAGAACGTCGTGAGACAGTTCGGTCCCTATCTGCCGTGGGCGTTGGAGAATTGAAAGGGGCTGCTCCTAGTACGAGAGGACCGGAGTGGACGAACCTCTGGTGTTCGGGTTGTGTCGCCAGACGCATTGCCCGGTAGCTAAGTTCGGAATCGATAACCGCTGAAAGCATCTAAGCGGGAAGCGAGCCTTGAGATGAGTTCTCCCTGGCGCTATAAGCGTCCTAAAGGGTTGTTCGAGACTAGAACGTTGATAGGCAGGGTGTGTAAGCGTTGTGAGGCGTTGAGCTAACCTGTACTAATTGCCCGTGAGACTTAACCATACAACACCAAAAGGGTTTTGACGGACTCGATTAAGACACTTGAATTGTGTTGAGACTTTATAAAAACAGCTTTCCGAATTAAAGAATTTGCTTGGCGACCATAGCGATTTGGACCCACCTGATTCCATGCCGAACTCAGAAGTGAAACGAATTAGCGCCGATGGTAGTGTGGGGCTTCCCCATGTGAGAGTAGGACATCGCCAGGCTTTAATTTCATAGAAGGCCCGTGTTATCACGGGCTTTTTTAGTCTGACAAGACATTTGTGCTGATATGGCTCAGTCGGTAGAGCGCATCCTTGGTAAGGATGAGGTCCCCAGTTCGATTCTGGGTATCAGCACCATTATTTAGATTATTGAGCGATATAACTGACTCAGTAATAACAAAATTTGCTTAGCGACCATAGCGATTTGGACCCACCTGATTCCATGCCGAACTCAGAAGTGAAACGAATTAGCGCCGATGGTAGTGTGGGGCTTCCCCATGTGAGAGTAGGACATTGCTAGGCTTTATTTTAAAACCCCAGCCCAACGGCTGGGGTTTTCTCGTTTTAACTCCTGCTAAAATATCATCTCTTTTCAGCTACCTACTCTTGTTCATTTGCTAATGAACACAAGCTATCTCCATTAAATCGAGGTATATGTAGTACATCAATTCTACCAGTATTATTGGTGCCGAAACGGATTCAACTCATGTAGTGTCATGGTGTGTATCGTTGATAGCAAATACAAAAAAAGCTGCCCATGGCAGCTTTTTGAATCGTTGTTATGCTGGTATAGCAAATCACTATTTTAAGAAGTTAGGAATATTGGCTTCGTATTCGGCAATTTTATCAGCATGTTGCAGTGTCAAACCGATATTATCTAAACCATTTAGTAGGCAATGACGGCGAAACTCATCAATCTCAAAATTGTACTCTTTGCTGTTAGCTGTGACTTTCATTGTTTCCAAATCAACAGTAACCTCTGCACCCTCTGTTGTTTGAACAAATTGGAAGATCTCATCGACCTCTATTTCTGTCAGACGAACTGGTACCATTTGGTTGTTGATTGAGTTGCCGTAGAAAATATCGGCAAAGCTTGGTGCAATCATCACTTGGATACCGTAGTCAGCTAGTGCCCAAGGAGCGTGTTCACGAGATGAGCCGCAGCCAAAGTTTTCACGTGCAAGTAAGATGCTCGCGCCTTGGTATTGGGGTTTGTTTAGGACAAACTCTGGATTTGGTTGCTCACCAGCGTCATCCAAGAAACGCCAATCGTGAAATAGGTGTTTACCAAAGCCTGTACGGGTTACTTTCTGAAGAAACTGCTTAGGAATGATCGCATCGGTATCGACGTTGGCCGCATCAAGAGGCACAACCAAACCAGTGTGTTGTTTAAAACCTGTCATGATAATGTCCTCTATGATTAGTGAATTTCGCGAATGTCGACAAAGTGACCCGCGATTGCAGCAGCAGCAGCCATTGCAGGGCTAACTAGATGGGTACGACCATCACGACCTTGACGACCTTCGAAGTTACGGTTAGAGGTTGATGCACAGCGTTCACCAGCACCTAAGCGGTCATTGTTCATCGCAAGACACATAGAACAACCCGGTAGACGCCATTCAAAGCCAGCTTCGATAAAGATTTTATCCAAGCCTTCTGCTTCGGCTTGTGCTTTCACCTGTTCAGAACCCGGTACGATAAGAGCTTGAACATGTGCTGCGACTTTTTTGCCTTTTGCTACTTCTGCAGCTGCTCGCATGTCTTCTATACGCGAGTTAGTACAAGAACCAACAAATACTTTATCTACTGGGTAATCAGACAGTTTTTTGCCTGCTTCTAGCCCCATATAAGCAAGTGCTTTAGCGGCTGAGGCTTTTTCTACAGGATCTGAAAAATCTTCTGGAGAAGGGATAGTCCCATCAACAGCCATTACTTGGCCTGGATTGGTTCCCCATGTAACTTGTGGACGAATATCTTTAGCTTCTAAAGTTACAACGGTATCAAACTCTGCACCTTCGTCTGTTTTTAGTGAAGACCAATATTCAACAGCGTCATTCCAATCTGCTTCTGAAGGGGCATAACGACGGTTCTTGATGTACTCGAAAGTTGTTTCATCGGGAGCAATTAGGCCCGCTTTAGCACCTAACTCAATCGCCATGTTACATACCGTCATACGACCTTCCATGGTTAAGTCGCGAATGGCTTCACCACAGAACTCCACAACGTGTCCTGTGCCGCCAGCAGCGGTTGTTTTTCCTATGATGGCGAGAACGATATCTTTAGCGGTAATACCCGGTGCGACTTTCCCTTTTACTTCAATTTTCATGGTCTTGGCGCGGGCTTGTTTTAGGGTTTGTGTTGCTAGAACGTGTTCAACTTCTGAAGTGCCAATTCCAAATGCTAGTGAACCAAATGCACCGTGTGTTGCTGTATGAGAATCACCACAAACAATCGTCATGCCTGGTAGGGTAATACCCAGCTCAGGACCCATTACATGAACGATACCTTGATATTTATGGTTAATGTCGAACAGAGTGACACCAAACTCTTTACAGTTTTGCGATAGCGTTTCCATTTGGATACGAGCCATCTCACCAGAGGCGTTAATATCCTTGGTGGTGGTTGATACGTTGTGGTCCATCGTCGCAAATGTTTTGTTCACTTGACGGACTTTACGTCCTTTTTCACGTAAGCCGTCGAATGCTTGTGGGGATGTCACTTCGTGTACTAAGTGTCGATCGATATACAGAATTGGGTTTTCACCTTCAGCTGCAACGGCGATATGTGCGTCGTAAATTTTTTCGTATAAGGTTTTTGCGTTTGACATTGCTTGTATCCTTTGTGCTCGAAGAGCAAAAGGAGGCCATTGATTGGCCTCACTTATTATGAGTTAGAGATGTAAGCTGCGATAATATCGCCCATTTCACTAGTCGATAGCGCAGGTTTATCACCGGCTAGGTCGCCAGTTAATTGACCAGCTGCTAGTGCTTTACCTACTGCAGCTTCAATGTCTTGAGCGGCAGATTCTTCGCCTAAGCTGTAACGTAGCATTAGGGCTGCAGATAATATTTGGGCAACAGGGTTTGCGATATTTTTGCCAGCAATGTCTGGAGCACTACCACCTGCAGGTTCATACAAGCCGAATTTACTTTCATTGATACTAGCTGAAGGCAGCATTCCCATTGAGCCTGTGATCATTGCACATTCATCAGAAAGGATATCACCAAAGATATTGGAGCAAAGCAGAACGTCAAACTGAGATGGATCTTTGATTAGCTGCATTGTCGCGTTGTCGATGTACATGTGAGTCAATTCTACATCTGGGTAATCTTTCGCGATTTCTGTCACGATTTCACGCCACATGATCGAACTTTGAAGTACGTTGGCTTTATCGATAGAGCAGACTTTTTTACGACGTAAGCGAGCTGATTCAAAAGCGATTTTTGCAATGCGTTCGATTTCATATCGGTGGTACACCTCGGTATCAAATGCCTTTTCATTGGCACCTTCACCTTCACGGCCTTTCGGTTGACCGAAGTAAATACCACCTGTTAATTCACGTACTACAACAATATCAAAACCGCGGGCAGAGATATCTGCGCGAAGTGGAGAGAAATTTTCTAGTCCTTGGTGAATTTGCGCAGGACGTAAATTACAAAATAGTTGAAAGTGTTTACGTAGAGGAAGCAATGCACCACGTTCAGGTTGATCATTTGGTGCTAGGTGTTCCCATTTAGGGCCACCAACCGAGCCGAAAAGAATGGCATCAGACTCTTCACAAGCAGCAAGAGTGGTGTCGGGCAACGGTTTACCGTGGTTATCAATTGCGATGCCACCGATATCATGCTCTTCACGAGTGAAAGTTAGATTGTATTTAGCTTCGATTGCATTTAGCACTTTATGTGCTTGTTGCATTACTTCTGGTCCAATGCCGTCTCCTGGTAAAACGGCAATTTTGTATGTTGTGTTTGTCATGCGAATCCTATTCGTCTCAATTATGTTTAATTTTCTTTGCTGTTATCTTAAACGGTAGCAATTTTTTTATTCTGTTTGATTTGTTCAATTTCGTTTGCACGATGAATGCTGTTAATTACGTGCAATAGTGCTTGTCCGGAAGCTTCGACGATATCCGTTGATACGCCAGTACCGTGATATTTACGGCCTTTGTAGTTAGCAATGATATCGGCTTGTCCAAGACCATCTTCACCTTCACCTTTTGCGGTTAGATCAAACTTGTCTAGTACAATGTCGTAGCCAGTAACACGATAGATACACTGATATAAAGCGTCTACCGGACCGTTTCCGACTGCTGCTTCACATTTCTCTTCGTCACCACACTGCAACTTGATGCTTGTAGTAGCCATTACACTACCAGATTGCACACTCAAATAGTTCAATTTAAAGAAATCATCTTCATCACGCAGATTAGAGAAGTACATCAGTGCTTCTAGGTCGTAATCAAAAACCTGACCCTTTTTATCGGCAAGTTTTAGGAAGTTATCGTACAACACGTCCAAATTGTACTGTTCTTCACTGTAACCTAGTGATTCCATATGGCTTTTAACCGCTGCGCGACCACTACGACTAGTTAGGTTTAGACCTTGGTTCTTCAAGCCGATGGATTCTGGCGTGATGATTTCGTAAGTGTTTTTATTCTTTAGCATGCCGTCTTGGTGAATGCCTGAAGAGTGACTAAAAGCGTTGGCACCAACAATCGCTTTATTGCTTTGAATTGGCATATTACATAGTTGGCTGACCAACTTACTCGTACGGCTGATTTCTTCATGCTTGATGTTCGTTCTCACTCCACTCAAGAACTCTTGGCGAGTTTTTAGAATCATCGCGACTTCTTCAAGTGCCGTGTTACCAGCTCGTTCACCAATACCATTGATGGTTCCTTCAATCTGACGAGCTCCCGCTTGAACGGCAGCAATAGAGTTTGCGACAGACATACCCAAATCATCATGACAGTGAACAGAAATGATCGCTTTGTCGATGTTAGGAACACGATTGAATAGAGATTCAATGATACCGCCAAATTCGCTTGGCACGGTGTAGCCTACCGTATCTGGAATATTGATTGTTTTGGCACCAGCGTTGATTGCTGCTTCAACCATACGACATAAATTGTCGATTGGCGTTCGGCCTGCATCTTCACACGAAAATTCGACATCGTCAGTGTATTTGCGAGCGTGCTTGACAGCTTTCACCCCCATTTCCACTACGTCGTCATAACTTCTGCGAAGTTTGTCTTGAACGTGCACAGTTGAAGTGGAAATAAACGTATGAATACGGAAAGCTTCCGCGACTTTCAATGCTTCTGCTGCTGCATCGATGTCTTTCTCAACGGCACGAGAAAGAGCACAAACGCGGCTGTTTTTTATGTGTTTCGCAATAGTTTTAACCGATTCAAAATCACCTGGAGAAGAAACAGGAAAGCCCGCTTCGATCACATCAACGCCAAGGCGTTCAAGTGCGTAAGCAATTTGCAGTTTCTCTTTTACGGTAAGACTGGCTGATAATGCTTGTTCACCATCACGCAATGTTGTGTCGAATATTATGACCTGGTCACTCATGTTTGTTTCCTCATTCCGAGAGTTAATCGTTTACTTCCTGGATTTAATTATAAAAAAACCCGCTTTAAGCGGGTTTTTTTGATTCTTCGTTGTGGTGTTTTTCGTCCACAGCCTACCCGCGCGATTGTTTCACGATAAGGAGGAGGTTGAGGAGCAGTGAAAAACGAATTGTCATTATTAGTAACATCCACAAATTTAAGTTAACAAATTAGTACCGCACTCGAGTTGTAACGTCAACCTTAAAGTTGATTTTTTATGCAAATAAATTAAGTAGTCCAAATAAGCGCATGATAATCATGTCGTTAGAAAGGGCATTTAATAACCCTCCTTAACTCTATTAAGCCGGCTCTTTTACTAATTTGTTATGTTTGTTCCCTTCTTTTGTAAGTGTCATCTGCTTTCAAAAAAAAGATCACTCGTTTGTCATATGACACTACTAATTTTGTTAACAGATAACTCAGGGAATTGTCTTAATGTCGCAAGAGGGAACATGGGTATGAAAGCGATTCAACCTATAGCCAAATTGGATTTTGCCTTCTCCTTTTATTGCTTACAGCACCGTTATAGTCATTCTTTAGCACGCGTAAGTAAAGCGGTCTCGCACACTGGAGATGGACATTTATATGTGCTATTTGCCTGCTTAGCGTGGGGGATTGATAACGTCTATGGTAGAGGGTTTGTCATTGCGGGTTTATTGGCTTTTTTACTTGAATTACCGCTTTACTGGGTATTAAAGAACAGTTTTCAACGTCGTCGCCCTCAGGAATTATCGCCTTTACTGCCTGCCTTTATTACCCCTTCTGATAGGTACAGTTTGCCCTCAGGTCATACTGCTGCAGCATTCGTTATGGCAACTTTAATGGGGCATTGGTATCCCGACATTGCAGGAATGGCATTTATTTGGGCCACTCTGATAGGCGGCGCTCGAATTATGCTAGGTGTTCACTTTTTAAGTGATGTCATTATTGGGGCACTGCTCGGAAATGGTTGCGCCACTTTGTCATTGATTTTGTTGGGGAGTCGCTTGTGAAGATATTCTATGGTGTGCAAGGCACTGGCAACGGTCATATTGCTCGAGCGAGAGAAATGGCAAATTCTTTAAAAGAAAAGGGAGTTCAGGTGGACTTCCTTTTTTCTGGGCGAGAAGAAAGCAAATATTTTTCAATGGATGATTTTGGCGACTATCAAACACGCCGCGGTCTTACTTTTATTAGTAAAAACGGCAAGGTTGATTATCGAGATACAGCAACCAAAAATAATATATTTCGATTCTTCAAGGACATTGAACAGCTTGACCTAAGCGGTTATGACCTCGTGCTGAATGATTTTGAACCTGTTTCGGCATGGTCTGCTCGTAGGCAAGGAAAAACATCAATTAGCATTAGTCATCAAAATGCGTTTCGTTATCAAGTTCCTCTGAAAGGAGCATCTTGGCTAGATAAAGTGATCATGCATAAATTTGCCCCAGCTGAGCATTACATTGGGTTGCATTGGTATCATTTTGATCAGCCAATATTGCCACCCATTATTCATAAAGGAGAGCTGGTAACGCAGAGTTGTAATTTCTTTTTGGTCTATTTGCCTTTTGAAGACTTAAGTAACACGTTGCGAGTGTTACATGGAATACCTGACCAGCGTTTTATTTGTTATCACCCAGATGTTACTCATAACCATGAACTCAATAACGTTGAAGTTAGATCGCTCTCTCATGTCTATTTCCAAACACATTTACGCCAATGTCGTGGAGTTATAGCTAACGGTGGATTTGAACTACCATCAGAGGCGCTTTCCCTTGGTAAAAAGTTGCTATTAAAACCATTAAATGGCCAATTTGAACAGATGAGTAATGTAGCCACACTAGAATGCTTAAGTTTAGCGTCGATGATGAAACGAGTCGATTTGGTTGCTATTCGTGAATGGATTTCTGAAGAGCCCGCAGAAAAAGTCGTGTATCCGGATGTTGCTCAAGAGATTGCGAATTGGTTATTGCAAGGAGATTGGGGAAGCACAAAGGAATTGCATAGCAGTCTTTGGCAACAAGTTTCTTTCCCTAGTTATGCCACATTTTTATAAATTAGCATCATCATTAACACCTCTGATTATCATTAAACATGACTAAGAAATCGGTTGCTCAAACGATAAGGTGCAATGTTATTTGTGTGATGAATGATAATTTACTGCCCTTTAGTGCAATATATGGATGCGCCATTTAGCTTTAAATTTGCACAATATCACGTTTTTATCTTTTTTTATAAATATACAAGGTCATGATATGTATTGAAAAGTGTTAGTTCACTTATAAAAATAAGTGACTTTTTATCAATCTTGTTGCCATTCGTGTACGAATTAGTTGATAGTAGTTGCCATGCTTAAACTATCCGAGTGATAAATATTAGAAGTCCTGCTTATTTATTACGGTAAAACGTTTGGAATACCAATCCCAAACATCACTCGAAATCACTATAAAAATCGATACCGAGGCAAAGATCAGTATGTTAGATAAAGTAGAAAGAAAAGATGCAATGAGTGCCATTGCAAGCTATCGAATGGAAAGTACCTTACGCGGCGTTGACTTAAACTTGCTCACAGTTTTTGACGCGGTTATGCAAGAGCAAAATATTACCCGTGCTGCTCACAATTTAGGTATGTCTCAACCTGCGGTAAGTAATGCCGTTGCGCGCCTAAAAGTGATGTTTAATGACGAACTGTTTATGCGTCAAGGTCGTGGTATTCAACCAACACAGCGTGCTCGTCAGCTGTTTGGTCCAATTCGTCAAGCTCTGCAACTGATTCGCAACGAACTTCCTAGCTCTGTTTTCTCTCCTGAAACATCAACTCGCTTGTTCAAACTTGCTATTTGCAGTCCATGTGATATTCGTTTTGCACCGAAGATCATGCAGTCAATCCAGCAGATTGCTCCTAATGTAAAATTGCATTTAGATGCGGAGTTTGACCGTATGCTTGCTGAGCGTATGCGTTATCAAGAGATCGACTTCGTTATTGATTATGCGCGTTTTGACGAGCAAGGCTTTTCAAGCACTGAAATTTTCCAAGATGAGTTAGTCGTCGTTACGGCGAAAACTCACCCTCGTATTCAAGGTTCCGTGTCACGCGAAACACTGATTCGCGAGCAGCATGCAAAATTGTCTCGTGTTCATGGTCAACGCAGTTTTTCTGAGCAGGCTTATCGTGAACTTGATTGCCATTCAAGCTATGAGGGAACCAGTTTAAGCAATGTACTCTACGTGGTTGGTCAATCTGAGCTCGTGACTATTGCGCCACGTTGGATGGTTGAAAATGCGGCGAATAAAGACCAATTGCAAATCGTTTCCTGCCCATTTGATAATGTTAAAATCCATGGTTATCTAAGCTGGCATGAATCGAGCGAAAAAGATAAAGGTCACATTTGGTTACGTGATCAATTGATGATGATTTGTGGTGAAGTTGTCGCTACGAAATAATTTATTTTGCGCCTCATTTGGCCCCAAAGCACTTTTTGTGATTTGGGGCTTTTTTCTGTCTATTCCTTACTAATTGCAGGCTTAATTTTGATGTTTGTCAGTTGCCTTTTAACACTCTGCCTGTAAACTGTGCGACCTCATAAGGCTTACAGTTGTAAGCTAAAGGTAGAAAAGATGGCAGAATTAGACTTTCATATTGTTAAAAAACTACGTGAACGTATTTCACTCGGTGGAAATGCGACCGCTTTAAAATATTATGCTGACGCTCAATGGCAAAACATCACTTGGCAAGCATTTGGTCAAGATGTTGATCGTGTCTCCCTAGCATTGCTTGAGCTTGGTATTGCTGCTCAAGATAAAGTCGGTATCTTTGCTTCTAACATGCCTGAATGGACGATTGCTGACCTTGCTGCTCTGCAAGTGCGAGCCGTGACTGTTCCCATTTATCCAACCAACACACTTGAGCAAACTCGTTTTATCGTGAATAACGCAGATATGCGGGTTTTGTTTGTCGCCGGTGAAAAGCAGCTCCACATTGCGACAGCTTTGTTTGATGAGTGTGAGAAGCTCGAGTTGATAGTGGTGATGGGGCAGTGTGATGTGCCTTCTTCTCTACCGTATGTGATGACTTGGGAGTCCTTCCTTGCCAACTCAAATGCAGAGCATTCTACCGATCTTGCTGTGCGTCTTGAACAAGCGAGCCTAGATGATCTGTTTACTCTGATTTATACATCGGGAACAACAGGGCAGCCGAAGGGGGTGATGCTGACTCATGCCAATTTAAGCGCACAAATGTGGAGCCATGATCAGCGTTTGAATGTCACTACATCCGACATATCTTTATGTTTTTTACCGTTATCCCACGTATTTGAGCGCGCTTGGACGTTTTATGTTCTCTATAAAGGTGCGACTAACTGCTATTTGCACGATGTCAAAATAGTGCGCGAAGCTTTGCAGCAGGTGCGTCCTACTTTGATGTGTGCCGTCCCTCGTTTCTATGAAAAAATATTTGCTGCCGTACATGAGAAAGTCACCACAGCCAGTGTCGTGAAAAAGATGTTGTTTACTTGGGCTGTCAACATGGGGGCGAAGCGTGCTCAGTGTAAAGCGGAAAATCGAACGCCATCAGCATTACTCAACCTGAACTACCGCTGGGCGGATAAGTTGGTATTGAAGAAGTTACGCGATCTGTTAGGTGGGCGCCTGACATTGATGCCATGTGGTGGTGCGAAACTGGATCCAACCATAGGCCGTTTCTTTCATTCGTTAGGGATTAACGTCAAAGTCGGTTACGGCATGACAGAAACTACTGCCACTGTTTCTTGCTGGGAAGATTTTACCTTTAATCCCGACTCTATTGGTCAACTAATGCCAGGTGTTGATGTGCGTATTGGTGATGAGAATGAAATTCTAGTCAAAGGCCCAATGGTGATGAGAGGGTACTACAAGTTAGAACAGGAAACTGAACAAGCATTCGATGCTGATGGATATTTAAAAACTGGTGATGCGGGCTACTTAGATGCGCATGGTCACCTGTTTATTACTGATCGTATAAAAGAGTTGATGAAAACCTCTGGGGGTAAATATATCGCGCCTCAAGTGATCGAGGGGACGATAGGCAAAGACCATTTTATCGAACAGATTGCGGTGATTGCAGATACACGTAAGTTTGTATCCGCGTTAATTGTTCCTTGCTATGACACGCTAGAAAGCTACGCGCGGCAATTGAACATCAAATATCACGATAGGTTAGAGCTTCTCAAAGATAGCCAGATAGTGGAGATGTTTGAAAAGCGCATCAATGAGTTGCAACAAGAGTTACCTAGCTTTGAACAAGTAAAACGCTTCAAGCTACTGCCAAAAGCCTTCTCTATGGATGAAGGGGAATTAACCCCGACATTAAAACTACGACGTAAAATTATTCATAATAAGTATGAAGATGAGATTGAAGAGATGTACCGAGAATAATTCACGGCGCATAACGAAGAACACAAAGGGTAGCCTAGCGAGGTTACCCTTTTTACTGTGATTCTGTTCACCTGATGAGATTAAGTTGCATATAGGTAGTTTTTTCAACGAAATATTCTGCTTATTTCCAAGTTTAATCTCGTTATTCTTCTGCTTTTAACAAAGATACTAGTGTTGTTATCTTATATTTTACATTTTTACCATATCTTATTAAAAATGTGCTCAAGAGCACGTTAGATCTTAAACGATTTAGCGGTTAAAGTATCTCCGATTCCCCGCCACTTGTTATGACAAGTGTGGGACATAGCTGAAAGCGGAATGTTTTCGAATTAGGCTACGAATAAGCCCTAGACTATGTAATTCAATCCTAATAACTGACCTCGTAATTAGTGATTGATTAAGGAGAAAAAATGGCGATGTTATCCGGCGCAGAGATGGTCGTGCAATCTCTGATTGAAGAAGGTGTTGAGCAAATCTTTGGTTATCCAGGTGGCTCAGTACTGGACATTTATGATGCCCTTCATGAAAAAACCGACAAAATTAAACACGTATTAGTTCGTCACGAACAAGCGGCTACTCACATGGCCGATGGTTATGCCCGTTCTACAGGTAAACCCGGTGTTGTTCTTGTCTGCTCTGGTCCTGGAGCAACCAATACTGTCACTGGCATTGCGACAGCCTACATGGATTCCGTTCCAATGATTGTTATCTCTGGTAACGTTGCGACCAATCTCATTGGTAATGATGCTTTCCAAGAGTGTGACATCGTTGGTGTCTCTCGTCCGATTGTAAAGCACAGCTTTTTAGTTAAGAAAGCTGAAGACATTCCTGAAACGATAAAAAAAGCGTTTTACATTGCTTCAACAGGACGACCAGGTCCCGTAGTGATTGATCTGCCAAAAGATGTGATGAACCCGCAGATTAAGCTGCCTTACAGCTATCCAGAAACAATTAAAATGCGCTCGTACAACCCAACCACTACTGGTCATAAAGGGCAAATAAAGAAAGCATTGAGTGCTTTGCTCGAGGCAAAAAAACCTGTGTTGTATATTGGTGGTGGGGCAATCATCTCAGAAGCTCATCAGCAAATATTGAAATTGGCTCAGTCGCTTAACTTACCTGTTGTAAGTACATTGATGGGGCTGGGGGCGTTTCCCGGTACACATCAAAACTTTCTGGGTATGCTTGGAATGCATGGTGTTTATGAAGCCAATATGGCAATGCATAACGCGGATTTGATCTTCGGGATCGGGGTTCGGTTTGATGATCGTACCACTAACAATTTGGAAAAATATTGTCCAAATGCCAAGATCATGCACATTGATATTGATCCTTCCTCTATTTCGAAAAACGTACCCGTTGATCTGCCTATTGTTGGTTCGGCCGACAAAGTTCTCGACACCATGTTGAAACTACTGGGTGATAAAGAGCATCACAACGATGTTCAGGCCATTGAACAATGGTGGAGTGAAATTAATGGCTGGCGAGAACGTCAATGTTTGGCCTATGACAAAAGTTCTGAGCGTATTAAACCTCAACAAGTTATTGAAACCTTGTATCGTCTAACGGAAGGTAAAGCTTATGTTGCATCTGATGTGGGTCAACATCAGATGTTTGCTGCTTTATATTACCCATTTTCGAAACCAAGACAGTGGATCAACTCAGGTGGTTTAGGCACGATGGGGTTTGGTTTACCAGCTGGAATGGGAGTAAAGTTTGCTCATCCTGAAGAAGAAGTTGTTGTGGTGACAGGGGACGGTAGTATCCAGATGAATATTCAGGAGCTATCTACAGCACTGCAATACGATATCCCTGTCAAAATCATTAACTTAAATAACCGATTCTTAGGTATGGTTAAACAGTGGCAAGATATTATCTATCATGGTCGTCACTCCAACTCATACATGAGTTCTGTTCCTAACTTTGTTGCGATCGCCGAAGCTTATGGCCACGCTGGTGTAAGAATATCTCATCCAGATGAGCTAGAAGATGGCTTGAAAAAGGCACTCGCAATGAAAGATCGCCTCGTGTTTGTTGACATTAATGTTGACGAAACGGAGCACGTTTACCCTATGCAAATCAAGGGTGAAGGAATGGACAAAATGTGGCTGAGCAAAACGGAGAGAACTTAACATGAGACATATTATTTCGCTGTTATTGGAAAACCAACCTGGTGCTTTGTCTCGTGTTGTTGGACTTTTTTCTCAACGCGGTTACAACATCGAAAGCCTGAACGTATCTCCAACGGATGATGAAACTTTGTCGCGCCTCAATATCACGACAAATTCTGATGGTATGCAATTAGAGCAGATTCAGAAGCAGCTTCATAAACTTATTGATGTACTCAAGGTACAAGATGTCACTGAGTTCGAACATATTGAGCGTGAGTTGATGTTAGTTAAGTTGAAAGCGACAGGCGCTTCCCGAGAAGAAGTGAAAAGTATGGCGGATATATTCCGTGGTCAAATTGTCGATGTCACACCGACACACTACACAGTACAAATGGCGGGAACCAGTGACAAGCTTGATGCTTTCGTTAAGTCGGTTGCTCAATTTACGGAAGTGGTCGAAGTGGCGAGAAGTGGTATTGTCGGTATTTCTCGTGGTGAGCGTGCGTTACGCAGTTAATCTTCATGAGGTTACACACCAATAAAAAAAACCAGCCGAGGCTGGTTTTTTTATGTCTAGCAAAAGCGCTGGTGGTACAACTATTAGTATTAGAACAAAATACGTGCGCGAATAGTGCCTGGAATCTGCTTTAATTTTTCCAAAGCTTCTTCAGAGCGAGCAGCTTGTACGTCAACCACAACATAACCCATGATTGGTGATGTCTGTAGGTATTGCGCCGCGATGTTGATACCTTCTTCTGCAAAGATTGTGTTGATTTGATTCAGTATACCAGGGCGGTTTTCGTGGATGTGCAGCAAGCGTGAGCAATCACGTTGTTCTGGTAGTGATACTTCAGGGAAGTTAACACTAGACAGTGTTGAGCCGTTGTCTGAATATTTCGCTAGTTTACCAGCAACTTCGATCCCGATGTTTTCTTGCGCTTCTTGGGTTGAACCACCCACGTGTGGAGTCAAGATAACATTATCGAATTTCATTAGTGGTGATTCGAATGGTTGAGTATTTGATCCAGGTTCAGTTGGGAATACGTCAACAGCAGCACCAGCAAGGTGGCCGGATTCAAGTGAATCACATAGAGCTGGAATATCAACAACCGTTCCGCGCGCGGCGTTAATGAAAATAGAACCAGGTTTCATGCGAGCAAATTCGTCTTTGCCCATCATGTTTTTGGTGTCTTGAGTTTCAGGAACATGAAGTGTTACGACATCACACATGTTAAGCAGTTCGCTCATGGTGTGAACTTGAGTCGCATTACCTAGGGTGAGTTTATTTTCAATATCATAAAAATAAACATACATGCCAAGACTTTCTGCAAGGATACTTAGCTGGGTACCAATGTGTCCATAACCGATGATACCGAGTTTTTTGCCGCGAGCTTCAAATGAGTGGTCAGCACTTTTTTTCCAAATACCACGGTGCGCAAGAGCATTTTTCTCTGCGACGCCACGGAATAGAATGATCATTTCAGCTAGAACCAATTCTGCCACACTACGTGTGTTTGAGAATGGGGCGTTAAAAACAGGGATCCCGCGTTTTGCTGCTGCATCTAAATTAACTTGGTTTGTACCGATACAGAAACAACCAATAGCCACAAGTTTTTCAGCAGCGTCAATCACTTTCTCAGTTAAGTGAGTGCGCGAGCGAAGACCGACAAAATGCACATCTTTGATTGCTTCAACGAGCTCTTCTTCTGGTAAGGAGCCTTTGTGGTATTCAATGTTGGTGTAGCCTGCAGATTGCAGAACTTCAACAGCTGATGGGTGAACACCTTCAAGTAGCAAAATTTTGATCTTGTCTTTTTCCAATGAAACTTTGGCCATTATTCTCGTCCTTAAATATGGAAGGGGAAGCTAAGATACACCTGAGCTCAAATAGGTTATTGAGTCTTGTTATGAAAAGCAAACGTTTTCGTCGGGCATCTTCTGACCACTAAATTAACAAACTTTTTGTTCTTTGGGTAAGAAATTTACGGAATAAGGCATAATAAATTTTTGCTCCAAAAAAAACGGCACTTTGCAGTGCCGTTGATAAAAGTCTGTATAAAGAAGAGCTTATTCTTCTATATGTGCACCTTCTGCTGTGCCAGTGATCACAACATCTGCACCACGGTGGGCAAATAGACCTACCGTTACTACGCCTGGTAATCCGTTGATTTTGTCTTCAAGCTCTTTTGCTTGGCTGATGTGCATATTATGTACGTCTAAAATCACATTGCCGTTATCTGTGGTTACACCTTCACGGTAAACTGGATCGCCGCCCAACTTCACTAGTTCGCGAGCAACGAACGAGCGCGCCATTGGGATAACTTCGACTGGTAGTGGGAATTTACCCAATACATCAACCGCTTTAGTACCGTCGACGATGCAGATAAATTTCTTGGCAATGGCCGCCACAATTTTTTCGCGAGTGAGTGCTGCACCACCCCCTTTGATCATTTCACGTAGCGGGTTGATCTCATCTGCACCATCCACATAGATATCAAGCATCGCGACATCGTTACAGTCGTAAACTTCAATACCAAGCGCTTTGAGTTTTTCTGTTGAAGCGATAGAGCTTGATACTGCGCCTTTAATATCGTCTTTTACTGAACCCAATGCATCGATGAAGTGATTAACAGTGGAACCTGTACCAACACCGACAATGCTGCCTTTTTCAACGTACTTTAAAGCAGCCCAACCTGCGGCTTTTTTCATTTCATCTTGAGTCATGCCAATCTCCTGATAGCAATTTAAAGGGGGTCAGATACGGGCGGGATTATATACCGATAGCTTAGGGACTTGAAGCTGAACCCTTTATCTTCAGGCTAAATGAGTAGGGGATGGAACAATTTTGCGAATTCGGCTTCATTTCCATGAAATTCGCAGCGTTCTACCAGCTCAAGTTGAATATCTATTTTGCGGTGAATAATTGGTTTGGGGTGATGATGGAGGGAAGGGGTACATCCCATGCCTCTGTTGGAATAGCGTCAACGTGTTGGCAATCATGGGCAAGACCTATCGGTGTCGCTCCCTCTCTCGTCTGAAACCAAGGTGTGAGAGTTCGATCATAATAGCCTCCCCCCATACCAAGCCGTTGACAGGTGCTATCAAAAGCAACCAAAGGGGTGCAGATAATATCGAGTTCGGTAGCCGGAATAATCAAGCGTTGGTCAAGTTTAGGCTCGCGAATACCAAACTTATTCAGTGTCATCGGTGTTTCTTTTTGGTAATGGAGAAACAGTAAGTGACCTTGGGAAAAAGGGTGTAACACTGGAAGATAGATAGATTTTCCAGCATTCCATAATGCATCAATAAGTGGCTGGGTATTCAATTCGCCATCGGTAGAGAGATAGATAGCGATATGTTGACTGGCCTGGAAAAACGCCTGTTGCATGCATTGGTCAACAAGGTTATGGGCTGCTTGGTTTTGTTGCTCTTGGGAGAGTAGACGACGACGCTGACGAATCAACTGCCGTAATTGATTACGATGATCTGACATAGGGAACCCCAGAGTGCCGTTTAGGATTAGGACCCTTGAACCAGCTGGTTCAAGGCGGGCTAGCAATGATAACCGTAGGCTTCTCGGTACAAGCCGAGCTTGCTCAATAGCTATCAAGTACCAACCCTTTTTCGTTGCTTATCGGCTCAGGGACTTCAATCCCGACACGAACACTCCAGGGTAAATTCTTGATGCATTAGGTTAAAGCTGTCCTGGCTTGACCTTACTTAATGCGTCTTCTAACGATGCGGTCAGCTTTTCCATACGTTCCTGCATCTTATCTTTATCGCTTTGTTGTTGCTTAGCTTCATGGAGCTCATAGCAGATATTCAACGCCGCAATCGTGAGGAGTTTCACCTCATTGGTTACCTTAGTACGCTCGGCCATATCTTTCAATCGCTGATCAAGATCTTTGGCTGCACCAATCAATGACTCTTCTTGTCCTGATGGACAATTGACTCGAGTGATTTTACCTAAAATTTCAACGTCAACCGCTTGATTACTCATGATTAGTGAACTCTGTTAGCGTAACTAAAGATACCATACCGTTATTTGGTATCGAGCGCCAACTATAGGAAAAGCCGTTGTAAGATTCAAGCTTTTCACTCGGTTAAGTCTTAAAACACGAAGCAAAAACTCAGTTATTGGGCAATTTGACTAAAAGGTGTGCAGGATAACTATTTGTACGTTTTCGCCAGATCGCTGAAGTGATAGGATGGGGATTATTTAATACAACAGAGCCCTATTTTATGAGCGACAACATTTTCCCAGATTACGCAGACCTGACGAATGAACTAAAAAAAGCCAGCTTGGATATGACGCCTGCAGAATTGCACGGTTTGCTCACCGGATTTGCTGCCGGAGGGTTAACTCTGGAAGGCTCTTCATGGCAACCTCTGTTGTTTGATTACACTAACGATGGTATGGGGTGGCCAGTGTTCTTGCTGTCTCAAGCTAAAAATATGTTAGAAGCCACATTCAATCAACTTAGCCAATTGAGTATGGAGCTGACGATCAACCTACCTGAAGTCTCGGGCGAAAATGCGGTATTTGAGCTAGCCGACGGCGTTGCTGAGTGGATTAACCATTTTATTTCTGGGCTAGGTCTTGCTGGTGCCGATACCAAAAAAGCGTCTCCTGCAGCTCGTGAAGCATTGGAAGATCTAGAAGAGATGGCCAAGTTGGGGATTGATGAAGACGACGATTTGGCAGAGCAGGCGGAATTACTCGAACAAGTGATTGAACACGTAAAAGCCTGTGTTCTCACTTTACATGCTGAATTTGGAGTTCGACCAAAACAAGAAAAAAAACCAACGTTGCACTAATTATATAACGTCACATTAAGTGTTTAAGGGGAGCAAACGCGTGAAGTCATTTGATGTAATTATTGCTGGTGGTGCAATGGCTGGTGGCACATTAGCTTTAGCATTGAACCAATTAAGTCAGCAATCTTTGTCAATTGCGGTGATTGAAGCCTATCAACCGAAAGGAGGGGCACATCCAGGTTTTGACTCTCGAGCGATTGCTCTCTCCTATGGAACGGTAAATACGCTCAAGCGATTTGGTCTCTGGGATGATTTGCATGCAGTAGCTACGCCAATCACGCATATTCATGTGTCTGATCGTTCCCACTTTGGCATGACCGACATTGACCATAAGGAAGCTAACTTAGATGCGTTGGGATATGTAATTGAATTGGCGGATGTGGGACAAATCTACCAAACTAAAATAAGTCAATGCGAACAAATCACGCAGTATTGTCCGCTCAGTGTGACTGAAGTAGCGCGCGACCAAGAGTCGGTTTCTGTCACTTTGTCTGACGGTAGTCAGTTGCAAAGTAAGATGTTGGTAGCCGCAGATGGGGCATTGTCTACTTGCTGTGAGCAATTAGGTTTAGGGCTTGATGAGCATGATTTTGGTCAACATGCTGTGATTGCAAATGTCGAAGTAAGTCAACCGCATGAAGGTCGAGCCTTTGAACGTTTTACGACACATGGTCCTGTAGCTTTGCTGCCAATGAGTGGTCAACGGATGTCTCTGGTATGGTGCCAGCCTCCGCATCAGGTGGATGCATTGCTTAATTGCAGTGATGAGCAGTTTCTCGAACAATTACAACAAGCCTTTGGTTGGCGACTGGGTAAAATGATTAGAGTTGGTCAGAGAGCCTCATACCCACTGGTATTGCGTACACGCTCACAAGTGGTATCTCACCGGTTTGCTATCGTGGGGAATGCAGCTCAAACCTTACATCCTATCGCAGGACAAGGGTTCAACCTTGGAATTCGCGATGTTGCCAGCTTGGCTGAAGAGCTTACACATGGCGATGCCCTTGGTAGTTATCAACAATTAACGCGCTATAAAACTCGACGTGAACATGATCGTCAAATGACGATCGGATTAACTTCTTCACTTGTTCACCTGTTTTCAAATGATCTTCCAACGCTTAGTGCCGGACGAAATGTGGGGCTTGCATTAATGGATAACTGTGCACAACTTAAAGCTCCATTGCTCAAACGAACGTTGGGAATAGTGAATCGATAAAAGGTAATCAAATATGATGCAAAGTGTGGATATTGCAATTGTAGGTGGTGGTATGGTGGGTTTAGCAATGGCGGCTGCATTGAAAAACACCGATCTACGTATTGCTGTCATCGAGGGACGTCTTCCTGATGAAAACCTCGCCGAGCTACCGGATGTTCGAGTGTCTGCATTAAGCCGTTCAACGGAGATGATTTTACGTAACCTCAATGCATGGGATGGCATTTTGTCTCGCCGTGCCTCACCTTACTCCGCGATGGAAGTTTGGGAGCAGGATAGTTTCTCACGCATCGAATTTAGCGCTTCTCAAATGACACAGCCTAATCTTGGGCACATTGTTGAAAATAGAGTGATTCAGCTTGCTTTGCTAGAGCAAGTAAAGAAACAAATGAATGTTTCTTTACATATTCCACAGACAGTACAAAGCGTCGCGATTGGTGAAAGTGAGGCCTGGTTAACCCTTAATGATGGGCAATCCATAACCGCTAAACTACTGATTGCTGCTGATGGTGCAAACTCTTGGGTACGCAAGCAGATGGATATCCCGCTCACTCATTGGGATTATGGACACAGTGCTATTGTGGCTAATGTTCGTACTGTGGAGCCTCATGGGGGAGTTGCAAGACAGATCTTCACTCCAATGGGACCGTTGGCTTTCTTACCGATGTCCGATCCTCACATGTGTTCGATGGTATGGTCGACCGACCCTGTTCGTGCGGAACGCTTATTAGAATTAACCGATGATAAGTTTAGCCAAGCACTCACAACAGAGTTTGATGCGCGTTTAGGCTTGTGCCGTGTTGTTGGTGAGCGCCAAGCGTTCCCATTAAAAATGCGTTATGCCCGTGATTTTGTTTTAGAACGTGTTGCTCTGGTTGGTGATGCTGCACACACCATTCATCCTTTGGCTGGACAAGGGGTTAACTTAGGCTTGCTTGATGCTGCCAGTCTTGCACAAGAAGTGATCGCGTTGTGGCAAAATGGGGAAGATATTGGTGCAAAACGTAATCTTCGCCATTATGAACGGTGGCGCAAAGCTGAAGCTGCCAAAATGATAGCTGCGATGCAGGGTTTTAAGGATCTATTTGAAGGGAATAATCCTGCGAAGAAACTGATTCGTGGTTTAGGAATGCAACTGGTTGGGCATTTGCCAGGCGCTAAAGATGAAATCATGAAGCGCGCGCTTGGCTTAAAAGGAGAGTTGCCAGAGTTAGCTAAAATGACTGGTCAAGTTCATCAGCCCTAAACCGTAGGGTTAATTTAGCATAGATATTATAAGGGTTAGTTTGATGCTAACCCTTAATTTTTTCAATAAGTTAAGCGTGTGCGCAGCGCAGGCGCATGATTTCTTGGTTCACTTCTTTTACCGTTTGAAAGTGCCGCTGCTCTGCCTTTTCTGGCAAAATTAATTTGCCATTATCAAATTCAAACTTGCCGATACCATAGATATAGATGCGCCCTTTAAATAGGCGACTTACGTGCTTAGCGATCATATTCGGTGTATAGCGCTTAAACAGTCTCATCTTGTTTCTAAGTCCTTCTGTTTTTATTTGCTAGGCAAGCTTATCTGAACTTGGTGAATTTTTGTGTGACAAGTGCAGATATATCTCCGGTATAAAATCTATTTTTCAGCAAAATGTGCTGTTATAGACACTTTTTGCAATTCCTTATTGCGTTAGGAGATATTGTTACCTATGCAAGATTGTTGCCAACTTACGTATGTATTTCGTTATTAGGATTTTGGTGGGTCATTGAAACAAAGGTTTATGACGTTTGTAAGAATAGAGTATCTCTCGGTAAAAATGTAATGCGGCAGTTAACTTTAAAAAAAAAGCCCGCAAATATGCGGGCCAATAGTCACAGATGCATTACACAAAAAGTGGATGTACTGAAACAATCAGTGGATTCACTTTTTCGTTGAATAATGTCGTTACATTATGTGTCTGAACATTAACCAACAACTGGAGATTATCCTAAAAAAAACTCCGTGACTATTTATGTTTTCATGGTGATTAGCTATTCATGGATAAATGTTGCTAAATTTGATCTTTATCACAGTTGTTTGTAATGGATTGCATTAGTTGTTTTTATGATCTTTGAATATTATTAATCAATGGGTTAGATAGGAATAGTAAATCTGATATTGCTAATGCAATCCCTGCCATTTTCGACCCGCTACTAATAGTTACCTCATTCTGACTTATTATGCTGTGATCGAATAAGATAGGCATTTCGGTTTTAAGGTTTAATGGCGTAACGGTACCTATTTCATAACCAGTGATTTCTTTCACATGATCAATACTTACACAGGTCATTCTGCGCCACTGTAATATTGAACGTACTTTTTTAGGATCGACTTGAGTATCACCAGAAGTACAGGCGAGCGCGTACCGATCAGACATGTCTCTCAGCAAGATACATTTCACCATTTGGTGTGGTGCTATTCCACGTTCGGCTGCGGCTTCTTCTATGGTCGTTGCGGGCTTTTGATGGTGCAGCAAGCGATAGCTCACTTGCTGCTTTTCTAAGAACTGAATTAGCGGTGTATTAAGGGCGTTATTCATCTTCTTCTAAAGAGTATGGTAAAGGTTGGATTGTCCAGCGTGTTTCTGGTTGAGATGCAATGCGCAGCTCTGTATCTGCTTCCAGGTTGTTAGGTAGCACGACTAATCCGGTAGCTATTTTGTCAGTAAACGAATAATGAGCCAGTAAGGTGCCTGCTGTTCGCCAGTTATCGCCAACAGAGCGTTCCAAAGTGATAGGCTCATCTTCCGGTAGCGCAGAAATGAGGTTGCCTTTTACGATGGCCATTTCACGTTTGTTAATACCGCGATATTTGGCACGAGCTACCGTTTCTTGACCGGTGTAACATCCTTTGGTAAAGCAAATGCCATTTACCGCTTGTAGATTCAGAGCTTGCGGAATATGTTCGTTTTGAGCTTGAGCCGTTACGATAGGCAGTGCTTCTTCAATATCAAAACGTGTCCAAGTGGCTTCTGTCACTTTCGCCGCAGTAAATGCATTCGTGATTATTTCTGCTTGGTCTTGGTTTACCAGTAGCAACCAACGTTTATCGGAAATTTTTACGGCACTTCCGCCAGTAATGGGTCTTACATCGGCACGGCTATCTGATAGGGAATCAACCCAACTTTGCGCGCTATCACCCATGATACCTAATGCAATATCTTGGCTAGCGGTAATCTCAACTTTGGAGAAGATGGCGTATTTTTTTAGTTCAGCTAACTCAACCTCGATGGCTGATGCTGGCTGGAATAGGGCATAGCCATCATTGTGATGAAACAGACGAAAAACTGACCATACTTTACCTTTCGCATCACAGTGAGCACCAAGAGTCGATTGTTCATTGGTCAACGTAACGACGTTGCAAGTGACTTGGCCTTGTAAATAGCTCTTCTTATCTTGACCTATCATGTTGATAGCGCTCCAAGATCCCAAATATGAGAGCATTAAATCAGGCAGAGTGTCGCTGGTTGTGACGCCGAGCGGAGAAAATTGATTTTTCCAATCCATGTTATTCACCTAAGTGACGAATTTCCTATATGGTAATCTGGTTGAAGTTTTTTGTCAGCCCGTACAGACTCTTTGATTTAGTTAATGGTTGTGATGCAAATGAGTTGGTAAACTCGTTGTAAAGAATAATGATTAAGTGAGGGAAACCATGTATACCACAGAAGAAAAAGCTCGTATCAAATGGGCATGTCGCCGTGGCATGCTAGAGCTAGATGTTGTCATCATGCCGTTCTTCGAAGAATGTTTCGATAACCTAAGTGAAACAGAACAACAGAATTTTGTCTCTTTGCTTGAGTGTGATGACCCTGATCTGTTTAAGTGGGTGATGCGCCATGGGCGCTCTGAAAATTTAAGCCATGCCGCTATGGTTGATAAGATTGTTGCCTATAACCTCAGTAAGACGCGTTAGGCTTACACTCCACATCTCTTTTCATGCCCTCGCAACATCGATTGCTGTTTTTCAATTGGTATTGTGGGGGATGGTTGTTAGTGACATCCCGTTAGTCATGAGTATGTCCTTGGTGGGCATTTTATGGCGATACTGTTCTTCTTTCGGTGTGACGCCAACTGCCCTAGTTGGTGATGTAGACATCGATACTGAATCAAAAGAAATTATCACCTCGTCCCGAGAATCATATTCTCGGGTCTCGTTAATTTATGCTCATTATTTCATTTTATTTTCAGCTCGAGGGCAATATCGGTTGTTATGGCGAGATAGCTGTGATGAAAGTGTGTACCGGCAATTGATCATGCAATTAAAACGAGAACAGCAGAGTTCTCGTTTTCATCATTAGCCTTGCATGTGATGTGCTGTGAAATATCAGGCTTTTTTCTATCGCAGTTCAGTCATTTAAGGGTGGGGTTAATATGGTTGGTCCACTGTGTTCAAGTTGTTCTGGATAATCTAAGGTGTAGTGTAACCCTCGGCTCTCTTTACGTAGCATGGCACAGCGCACCATTAACTCAGCTACTTGGAGTAGGTTCCTTAGCTCTATTAAATTGTTGGATACTCTAAAGTTACTGTAATACTCGTGAGTTTCTTGTTGAAGCAGTTGGATGCGGCGTAAAGCGCGCTCAAGTCTTTTATCTGTTCTGACTATTCCCATGTAATCCCACATAAATAGCCTGAGCTCATGCCAGTTATGTTGCAAAACCACCTCCTCGTCGGAACAAGTGACTTGGCTTTCGTCCCAACTTGGCAGGCTAGAAGGCATGGAAACGGATTTGTTTTTACTCAGAATGTGTTTCGCCGCAGACCAAGCGTAGACAACGCATTCTAATAAAGAATTCGACGCCATACGGTTGGCACCATGCAGACCTGTATAGCTTACCTCGCCAATCGCGTACAAATGTTCAATATCCGTACAACCTTGATGATCCACCACCACGCCACCACAGGTATAGTGCGCCGCTGGGACTATCGGGATTGGCTCTTTCGTCATATCGATACCAATATCCATTAAGCGGGCATAAATAGTTGGAAAATGTTTCATGACAAAATCGGCTGGTTTGTGTGTGATATCAAGGTACATACAATCGGCCCCCAGTCGCTTCATTTCGAAGTCGATGGCACGCGCGACAACATCTCGAGGAGCTAATTCTGCTCGTTCATCAAAATCAGGCATAAAGCGAGAACCGTCGGGACGTTTTAAATAAGCGCCTTCACCTCGTAATGCTTCGGTTAACAAGAAATTTCGGGCGTCGGGATGATAAAGGCAGGTTGGGTGAAATTGGTTAAATTCAAGGTTAGCGACCTTGCAGCCTGCTCGCCAAGCCATTGCAATCCCATCGCCAGAAGAAATGTCGGGGTTGGACGTGTATTGGTACACTTTGGACGACCCGCCAGTGGCTAAAACGACAAATTTCGCTCTAACCGTTTCGACGTGTTCGTCATTTCGGTTCCACACATAAGCGCCAACGACTTTTTTCTGCTGCGTTACTTGGTCTAATTCGGTAATGAGATCAAGAGCGTTATGCCGTTCTAGCAATTTGATGTTAGGCTGATTTTTTACGTTTTCCTGTAATGAGGATTGCATCGCCATGCCAGTCGCATCCGCTGCGTGAAGAATGCGACGATGACTGTGGCCGCCTTCTCGAGTCAGATGATAGCGTGGTTCACCCTCTTCTTGATCTTCAATTCGGTCGAAAGGAACACCGCCATCAATTAACCATTGCACGCATTCTTTGGCATGTTCAGCGATAAAGCGCACCGTTTTCACGTTGCAGATTCCCGCTCCCGCAATTAAGGTATCTTGCACATGTGAATCGATACTGTCAGACTCGTCAAAAACTGCGGCGATTCCGCCTTGAGCATAATAGGTCGATCCTTCGCTGAGAGGTCCTTTACTGAGGACGATCACGCGACAGTTTTTGGCGACGCGTAGCGCTAGGGAGAGACCTGCTGCGCCACTGCCCACAACAAGTACGTCACACTGGTGTTCCCGATTGGTGTTCATACTAATTCCATTCCTGAACGAAAGTTGATGGTGAAAGTATTCCTCAAACTCTTATGAGTTAATGTGATTTCAGGCCCTGAGTCGTAAAGGAATACATTACTTGAGTAAATGCTATTGTGTTTTTACAGTGACTTCTTCAATATCTTAAGCTGTTTTTATGCAAACCTAGATTACGTCACATTACCAATTCATATTGGTAAAAATTTCACAGAGAATTGAACTTTTTCTCAGCCTGAGAGTCACAATAGTGCTCATGTAAGCAGTGGTGTCGAATAGAACATTCTGCACAATTAATGCCCATATCTGAGAAGGTAGGGGGATATAACAATAGGAGTAACCGCTCGAATGAACGAGCAGCTAACCGATCAGATATTGATTGAGCGAGTTCAGAACGGAGATAAGCAAGCTTTTAACCTTCTGGTACTGAGATATCAGAACAAAGTCTGCAACCTTATTTCTAGGTATGTGAGCAATTCCGGCGATGTGGCTGATGTAGCACAAGAAGCGTTTATCAAAGCGTATCGTGCGATTCCTACTTTCCGCGGAGAGAGTGCGTTTTACACATGGCTATATCGTATTGCTGTTAATACTGCTAAAAATCATATTGTTGCCCAAAGTCGCCGACCGCCGGCTAGCGATGTTGATGCTGAAGAAGCTGAATTTTATGAAACGGGTAATGCCCTTAAAGAAATATCGAACCCTGAAAACTTAACGTTGTCCAAAGAATTGAAAGCGGCAGTGTTCGGGGCGATTGAAGCATTGCCTGAAGATTTGAAAACCGCGATGACGTTGCGCGAGCTAGATGGCTTGAGTTACGAGGAAATCGCACAGGTAATGGATTGCCCTGTTGGTACTGTACGTTCTCGTATCTTCCGTGCTAGAGAAGCGGTGGAAAAGAGAATTAATCCTCTGCTCTAACGCTAGTGTTAGTAACTATTTATGGTGAAAAGAATGGCTGACAAAGAAAAACTTTCAGCTCTCATGGATGGAGAATTGATCGATAAAGTACTAATTCAAGAATTAGTCGACGATCAAGAAGGTCTTGAGGCGTGGGAACATTATCATCTTATTGGTGATGTGCTGCGCGGGGATGCTCCAGAAAGACCTGAGTGGAATATTGCTGAAAGTGTCGCTCTTGCTCTGGAAAATGAACCAGTGCATAACACTAACGCAACGGCTCCGTTAAGAGTGGTTGCGGAAACACCGTTAACGGTGGAAGAACAACCCGTGCCGGCAAAAGCTCGTCGGCAGATGCCTGCATGGCTATCTCAATTAGGCCAAGTTGCAGTGGCCGCTTGTGTCTCGTTTGTGGTGATTCTTGGAGTTCAACAATACGGAAATGGCAATCATGCGCCAGGCGCACAGTCACAAGATGACCAGATTCCAGTTTTACAAACAATCCCTCTATCTGGAACGGCTGAGCCTGTAAGTTTGACCCGGGACTCTGTGCAAAAGCAAAGTCATGAAGCGAATCTACAAGAGCAACGTCGTCGCGTTAATGCACTGCTGCAAGACTATGAGCTGCAATTGCGGTTGAATAGTGAAGGTAATGCTGCAACAACTCAAAATGACCCAATTGAACCGGTAGTTGAATGAAGAAATTTCTGATCAGTACGCTGATGCTGTTCAGTTTGAATACACCAGTTGCCTTTGCAGAAGAGCCTTCTGCAGAGGCGTTGTTGCATCAAATGAACAAAGCAAGTCAGCAACTCAATTATGAGCTTTCTTATATCCTGATTAAGAAAAATAGTATTGAACCTATCCTGTATCGCCACGCCCGTGAAAAAGATCAGCAATTTGCTCATCTGGTTTACTTGAGTGGGCCGGTGCGTGAAGTGATTCGTCGTGGGGATGAAGTCAGTTATATCGAACCAGGTGTAGAGCCCTTCACGATTGAGTCGAGCAACATGGTTGCGCCATTGATTCCTATGTTGAATAGCGATGTAGACCAAATTGGTAAATACTATGATTTCGTCAAAATCGGTCGCGCTCGCGAGGCGGGAGCGCCATGCCAAGTTTTGCGTATCGTACCTAAAGATGGGTTGCGTTACTCCTATGTGCTCTGGGTGGATGAACACAGTGATTTACCCTTGAGAGCAGATTTGGTTGATAGGGATGGTGAGGTGCTCGAGCAATACCGTACGATCTCTTATTCGCTCAATGATAAATTGGCGCAGTTAATGTCAGGGTTGAACAGTGTTCAACTGCCAGAGGTATTATCTATCCCTAAAGGGAATATCAAACAGGCCCATTGGTCTGTAGAATGGGTGCCTGATGGATTCAAAGCGATGGAAATTAATCGTTATAGAATGGCGATTACTGACCGTTTAGTGGAGAGTCAAATGTTCTCTGATGGCCTATTTAGTTTTTCTGTCTATGTTTCTGAGCGTGATAATAATTCGCTTAAAAACCAATTGATTAGACAAGGTCGTCGTACGGTGCAAAGTTATGTGGAAGGTACGAATGAGATTTCTGTCGTGGGTGATATTCCCCCACAAACGGCTCAACGAGTCGCGCAATCTGTTCGGTTCAATCCGCAAGGAGCCAAATAGCCATGATGACCGCATTAGCGACTGTGATGCAGGTAAGTCCTCAATCACAGGGATATGAGATTCAATTAAGTTGTGAGCAAACAACCAGTTGCAGCAGCTGTTCTTCATCGAAAAGTTGTGGAACCGGCATTGTATCCAAAGCTATCGGTAAAAAAGCGTTGTTATGGACCTTAAATACGTCAAAATCTGTCCATCAAGGGCAAGTGGTTGAGATAGGCTTTCCTGAAAAAAGCCTGCTGCAGTCGGCAGCTTTGGTGTATTTGGTTCCTCTGTTTATGATGATTTTGGGTGCTTGGATTGCCAACCAATGGCTTGCACCTGCTTTAAATATGGGTGAAGGCATCGTCATCGCCTGCTCTTTTTTATTTATTTTATTGGGCATCGCATTGGCGAAGTTCTTATCCCCTCGTCTTGAACAACGTTCTCAGCAAGAGGTTATTTTGCTTAGAGTGCTGGGAGAGCCTATTGTTTAAATAAGGTGCGAACCCAAGCGAAATTGGTTAGAATCGCCCAACTTGAATGAAATGCCGCCATAGGCGGCATTCTATTGTCTTAATTTTAAAGAGCTTAGTCATCCCAAATCTATGAAGCACATTCGTAACTTTTCGATCATCGCGCATATCGACCATGGTAAGTCGACTTTATCTGACCGTTTAATCCAAGTCTGTGGTGGATTGAGCGACCGTGAAATGGCAGCACAGGTTCTCGATTCTATGGATCTTGAACGTGAGCGTGGCATTACCATCAAAGCTCAGAGTGTGACTCTCGATTACAAAGCAAAAGATGGCGAAACCTATCAGTTAAACTTTATCGATACTCCAGGACACGTTGACTTTTCATACGAAGTGTCTCGTTCTCTTGCTGCGTGTGAAGGGGCATTGTTGGTAGTTGACGCAGGCCAAGGTGTTGAAGCTCAAACACTGGCTAACTGTTACACCGCGATTGAGATGGATTTGGAAGTGGTTCCTATCCTGAATAAAATTGACCTTCCTGCAGCAGAACCTGAGCGTGTAGCTGAAGAAATTGAAGACATCGTGGGTATTGACGCGATGGAAGCTGTGCGCTGTTCAGCGAAGACTGGGGTTGGTGTCGATGAAGTATTAGAAGAGATTGTCCGCACAATTCCTGCGCCAGAAGGCGATCCGGATGCGCCTCTTCAAGCGCTTATCATTGACTCATGGTTTGATAACTACCTTGGTGTTGTATCTTTGGTGCGTATTAAAAACGGTAAGCTGAAGAAAAACGACAAGATCAAAGTGATGAGTACTGGCCAAGTTTGGGGTGTTGACCGTCTTGGTATCTTTACGCCAAAACAAGTCGATACCAATGAACTAGACACCGGTGAAGTGGGCTGGGTTGTATGTGGTATCAAGGATATTCTTGGTGCGCCAGTGGGTGATACGCTCACGTTATCGAAAAATGGTTGTGAAAAACCACTACCGGGCTTTAAAAAAGTGAAGCCTCAGGTTTATGCTGGTCTGTTCCCTGTATCATCTGATGATTATGAAAACTTCCGTGATGCGTTGGGTAAATTGTCTCTGAACGATGCGTCATTGTTCTATGAGCCAGAAACATCAGCAGCGCTTGGTTTTGGTTTCCGTTGTGGCTTCTTGGGAATGCTGCACATGGAAATTATCCAAGAACGGTTAGAGCGTGAATACGACCTAGACCTTATCACCACAGCGCCAACCGTAGTTTACGAAGTTGAGAAAACTGACGGCGAAGTGATTTACGTTGATAGTCCAGCGAAACTTCCAGCTGTGAATGACATTGAGGAAGTTCGTGAGCCTATCGCTCGTTGTAATATCCTTGTTCCTGCTGATTACTTGGGCAACGTTATTACGTTATGTGTTGAGAAGCGCGGTGTGCAACATGACATGGTTTACCACGGTAACCAAGTTGCGCTGACTTACGATATTCCGATGGCTGAAGTGGTTCTAGACTTCTTCGACCGTTTGAAATCAACCTCTCGTGGTTATGCTTCTTTGGATTACGGTTTCCAACGTTTTGAAACATCAGATATGGTTCGTGTTGACGTTCTCCTTAATGGTGAGCGTGTCGATGCTCTTGCTATTATCACGCATAAAGACCAATCACAAACGCGTGGTCGTCTATTGGTTGAGAAGATGAAAGAGTTCATTCCTCGCCAAATGTTCGATATCGCGATTCAAGCGGCCATCGGTAACCACATTATTGCTCGTTCAACGGTGAAACAATTACGTAAGAACGTATTGGCAAAATGTTATGGCGGTGACGTTAGTCGTAAGAAAAAACTGTTGAAGAAACAGAAAGAAGGTAAAAAACGCATGAAACAGATTGGTAACGTAGAATTACCACAAGAAGCGTTCTTAGCCATTCTGCACGTAGGCGATAAGTAATTTTTGGTTGCTTTACTGCGTTAGTATCACCATCTCAAGTGAAAGGGTTTCGGCCCTTTCACTTTCGTATTTTTAGATAAGGGAATTCGATGGCCAATACATTTTCACTCTTTTTGGTAATTCTTACCTTAGTCACTGGTGTGGTTTGGGTGTTAGAGAAACTTGTTTGGGCGAAGAAGCGTCAGCAAAAATTGACCGACTTACAAACAGAAACCAATGGTATCGATCCTGAGTTGTCTAAAAAAATCGATCCACAGCCTTGGTGGGTAGAAAATGCGGTCTCTATATTTCCTGTTATCGCATTTGTATTGATTCTACGTTCTTTTATTTTTGAACCGTTTCAAATTCCGTCAGGCTCTATGATGCCAACCTTGTTAGTTGGTGATTTTATCGTGGTGGAAAAATACGCGTATGGCTTAAAAGATCCTGTTTGGCACAAAACGTTAATACCAACGAGCGAGCCAAAACGTGGTGATATTGTTGTTTTTCGTTACCCTAAAAACCCTAGTATTGATTACATTAAGCGTGTTGTTGGTTTGCCAGGGGATACGATTCGTTATAGCAGTTTGAAACAAATTTGCATCCAAGCTAAAGGCACATCAGAGTGTAAACCCGTTCCATTGACGAACTTGCATGAGAGTGATTTTGCGCAAGGTTATACTCAATTGATGCAGTTGGATGAACAGTTAGGCGAGGTCAAGCATCAAATTTTGATCAATCCGATGCAGGCTGATAGAGTCAGTGCATATGAACCTCGCGCCGGCGTTAATGAATGGGTTGTTCCAGAAGGTCATTACTTTATGATGGGGGATAACCGTGACAATAGCGCAGATAGCCGTTTCTGGGGCTTTGTGCCAGAGAAAAACTTAGTAGGTAAAGCGGTCGGTATTTGGATCAGTTTCGTCTTTGATCGTTCGCCTGATAGTGCACTACCTACGTGGGTACCAACTGGTGTGCGTTTTAACCGCATCGGTGGCATTAACTAGACTAGATTTATCTAGAAATAACACATCGAGAGAGTATGACTTCTCCTATTAGTACATTAGAAACGAAGCTCGGCTATGTTTTTCAGCAGGCTGAGCTGATTAATTTGGCGCTGACTCATCGCAGCGCCAACGGAAAACATAATGAACGTCTTGAGTTTCTGGGCGATTCAATTTTAAGTTTTGTTATCGCTGATGATCTTTACCATCGTTTCCCTAAAGTTAATGAAGGTGACATGAGTCGTATGCGTGCGACTTTGGTACGTGGTAATACCTTAGCGGAGCTAGGCCGTGAATTTGGTCTAGGAGATTACTTAAAATTAGGTCCAGGCGAGTTGAAAAGTGGCGGTTACCGTCGTGATTCAATCTTGGCCGATGCTGTAGAAGCGATAATCGGGGCGATTTATTTAGATAGTGACATAGAAGTAGTGCGTGGCATTATTTTGAGTTGGTATCAAAGCCGTTTGGACTCTATCAAACCGGGTGTTTCTCAGAAAGATCCAAAAACTCGCCTACAAGAGTTTTTACAGGGCAGAAGAAAGCCACTTCCTGTCTATACTGTAACTAACATCAAAGGTGAGGCACACAATCAGGAATTTACTGTGTCGTGTGAAGTAGCGGGCGTCGGAGAGCCTGTTATCGGTAAAGGCACCAGTCGTCGCAAGGCAGAGCAAGCGGCTGCGGAAACCGCGTTAGAGCAACTTATTAATGTCTGATAAAGAATTTGATATTGACGCATTTTTTGAGTCAAAACCTCAGCCAACATCGTTACCGGAAAACCAACATTGTGGTTTTATTGCGATCGTTGGGCGTCCAAACGTAGGTAAATCAACGCTCTTGAATAATATTCTTGGGCAAAAGATTTCTATTACCTCACGTAAACCACAAACAACTCGCCACCGTATAATGGGTGTAGAAACTGATGGTGATTTCCAAGCAATCTACGTGGATACTCCTGGGCTTCACATCGAAGAAAAACGGGCAATTAACCGCCTGATGAACCGAGCTGCTAACAGTTCGCTAAGTGACGTTAACCTTGTTTTGTTTGTTGTTGAGGGGACGCATTGGTCTGCAGATGACGAAATGGTGTTTAATAAGTTAGTGACTGCTAACTTTCCAATCGTTCTTTGTGTGAACAAAGTGGATAACGTTAAAGACAAAAATGATGTGATGCTGCACATGCACGAGCTTGCTGCTCGCCATCCTTTTGTTGATATCGTGCCAATTTCTGCCAAGCTGGGTAAAAATGTCGAAGTACTGCGCAAGCATGTTCGTGATCACTTGCCTAAGGCTGTGCATCATTTCCCAGAAGAGTATGTGACTGACCGTTCTCAACGCTTTATGGCGTCAGAGATTATTCGTGAAAAGTTAATGCGCTTTACTGGTGAAGAGTTACCTTACTCTGTCACCGTGGAAATTGAACGCTTCGACTACAATCCAGATACTGATGGGTTCCATATCAATGCCTTGATTCTGGTTGAACGTACTGGTCAGAAGAAAATGGTGATTGGTACCAAAGGTGAGAAGATCAAAACGATTGGTCGCGAGGCACGTTTGGATATGGAAGATCTCTTTGGCCGTAAAGTCTATTTGGAAACTTGGGTTAAAGTGAAATCGGGTTGGGCTGATGATGAACGTGCACTGCGTTCACTTGGTTACATCGACGACCTATAACGCAATTTCATCTTCTCTTCTAAGGTAGCCTGGCTTTTAGGGCTACCTTATCTTGTGACCGTCACGGTGTTTTATTTGGAATAGAAATAGTATGTCTGACGGTTTGCAACGCTGCTTTGTTTTGCATCGACGCCCTTACAGTGAATCTAGCCTTATTCTCGACGTGTTCAGTGAAGAATATGGACGCATTAGTTTGATGGCAAAAGGGGCGCGAGCGAAACGCTCTAACCTCAAAGGTGCTTTGCAACCTTTTACCCCCTTGCTTCTAAAATGGTCTGGTAAAGGATCTATGAAGACCTTGCGCCAAGCAGAGCCAATAAGCCTTGGGTTACCTCTAACCGGAATTAGCCTCTACTCAGCCATGTATGTTAATGAGCTGGTGGATAGAGTGTTAGCCCCAGAAGTGCCTCATCCCGATTTATTCCACGATTATTTGCTTGCTTTAACGGAGTTAGTGCAGTGGGATAACCCAGAGCCGCCGCTAAGGCGCTTCGAGTTAGCGCTGTTATCGGCTATGGGGTATGGGGTAGACTTTTTGCATTGTGCCGGAACTGGTGAGCCAGTTGATCCTGATATGACCTACCGCTATCGCGAACAAAAGGGCTTTATTGCTTCGGTCAGACGGGATAATCTCACCTTTGTAGGAAATGAATTAATCGCTATTAGTGAACGGCGGTTTACGACCAAAGAACAATTACAGGCGGCGAAGCGTTTTACGCGCATTGCCCTAAAACCTTATCTCGGTGGTAGACCTTTAAAGAGCCGAGAATTGTTTAGACAAGCCATTCTACCCAGAGCACGGAGTACAGGAAAATGAGCTCAATTTTATTAGGTGTGAATATCGACCATATCGCGACATTGCGTAATGCACGTGGTACGAAATATCCCGATCCAGTCCATGCAGCTGAAATTGCCGAGCGTGCAGGTGCGGACGGTATTACCATTCATTTACGCGAAGACCGCCGTCATATTAACGATCGCGATGTGCGTATTCTGCGTGAAACACTGCAAACACGCATGAACCTTGAAATGGCTGTGACTGATGAAATGGTTGAAATCGCTTTGCAAACCAAACCAGAGTATGTGTGTTTGGTTCCTGAAAAACGGGAAGAGTTAACCACTGAAGGTGGATTAGACGTTCTTGGTCAACTAGACAAAGTTAAAGCGGCAACCGAAAAACTAACCTCAGCAGGCATTCGTGTTTCTCTGTTTATTGATGCAGACCGTGAACAAATAGATGCAGCGAAAGCGTGTGGTGCTCCATTTATTGAACTTCATACTGGTCATTACTCGGATGCAGAAACGGAATCCGAGCAACAAGCTGAGCTGAAAAAAATCTCAGCTGCGGCAAGCTATGCTGCAGATCTTGGTATTACCGTTAATGCGGGTCACGGCCTAACGTACCACAACGTAGCAGCAATAGCCGCATTGCCAGAAATCTATGAATTGAACATTGGCCACTCGATTATGGGGCGAGCGGTGTTTGATGGATTAGCAAAAGCCGTTGCCGACATGAAAGCGGTGATGCTGGATGCTCGTCGCTAAGAGCTGGTTATGATTATTGGATTAGGAACAGACATCGCTGAAATTGAACGTATAGAAAAGGTGCTTGGTCGCAGTGGTGACGCATTGGCTAAACGTCTTTTAACGCCTCAAGAGCTGACAGCTTTTGCTGAGCACAAGCAGCCTGCACGCTTTTTAGCGAAGCGTTTTGCGGCGAAAGAAGCGGCAGTCAAAGCGCTAGGGACCGGCATTGCGCAGGGGGTGTCGTTTCAGCACTTCACTATTACTCATGATGAATTGGGTAAGCCATTATTGCAGGTGTCTGGAGTGGCAAAAGAAATCGCCGATAGGCGTGGTATTTGCTATTGGCATCTTTCAATATCAGATGAAAAACATTATGCGATGGCAACTGTGATTGCAGAAGCCTAATTCACAATACACAAGAGGTGGCATCGCCACCTCTTGTTTGCTTCTAATCTTTCCTTCTATCTAGGCTGTTAGATGCGCTCGAGCCGCCTCTATCACTTTTTCCATTTCATCTTGCATCTCAAACAATTCTGGTTCGACATCGGCAACCGTGGCTCCCGAGCGTAGAGCTTGCTCTAGCGTCGCGCAGACTTTTTTCAAACGTGGTACACCACTGTATGAACAGCTACCATGGAGTTTATGTACATGGTGTAACAGATCCTCTGCCGGGAATTGATCATCTTCGAGAGCTTGCTCAATGACTTGATTGACCTGCGGTATGTAATCAACCAGCATCTGTAACATTTCGTGAGCGAGGTCGGGTTTATTCGCCGCTTGGCGTAAAGCGTTTTGCCAATCAATAATCAAATCCGAATTCACTTCATACATCACCGGTACGGAATCTGTTTCTTGTGAGGATTGTGGTGCTGGTAGCTCCAGCTTTTGCACTTCATCGGTGCTAGCATGGGGATTCCAATGCACCAATACCTGCTGCAAGATGTGCTCTTCAATCGGCTTGGTCAGGTAATCATCCATCCCTGCTTTAAGAAGACGATCGCGTTCGCCACTCATGGCATGAGCGGTGACAGCTACCACTGGTGTTTGTGAGTTGAGCGCGATTTTTTTGATCTCTTTGCATGCAGTAACACCATCCATATGCGGCATTTGAATGTCCATCAAAATAATGTCGAAGTGACGTACTTGCGCTTCTTTCACTGCGTCTAAGCCATTTTTGCAACTGATGACAGATTCCACTCGTTCTTGGAGTAGGGCTGTAATCAGTTTTAAGTTGGCTGGGTTATCATCGACCGCCATCACAGTTAACGGCAATTTATCTTGGTTAGGCATTGGTGGTAACTCGACCACCTCGACGCTTTGCGGCTGATGACTCAATAGGGTCTGCAACAGTTTTTTCCGAGCAATTGGCTTAGTAATACATTGAACAGGAAAGCGCTGCATAAGTTGGTCAGCTAATGCCAGCTCAGTACTTGGTGTACCGATGATAATATTCGATGACATCTGTAGCGCCGAGTGAATCCAAGTTTCTATCTCGACAATATCCACTTCTTTGCTTGGTGATAGATTAAGTAACACGTAATCGTAGTGTCCGGATTCAGTTGGCATGCTGGAGCGGTATGTCACTTTTAAACCTGTGCTGGTCAGTGTTTGCTGGACAATTGAGGCCGCTTGCATGTTTGGCTCGATCAGAAGTAACTGTTTATCAGCCAAACCAGACGTTTCAAGCAAGCTGTCACTCATTGGCATATCAGTGGTATGAACTCGAATGGTGAACCAGAATGTGGAACCTTGGTGTAAACGGCTGGTTAAACTAATTTCCCCTCCCATTTGGCTGACCAGTTTCTGGGTGATAACTAAGCCAAGGCCAGTACCACCATAACGACGGGAAATGCTGGCATCCGCCTGACTAAAGGCTTGGAATAGCTGAGCTTGCTGACGTTCTGAAATACCAATCCCGGTATCTCGCACCATAAATTGCAACTCAATGGTGTCTTCTCGCTGTGAGCGCATTTCCACACTGATATCAATGTTGCCGTGCTCAGTAAATTTAATCGAGTTACCCATCAAGTTGGTCAAGATTTGCTGAATGCGCAGTGGGTCACCCACTAACCCAGAAGGAATTTTCGAGTCGACTTTTAAGGTGATTTCTAACCCCTTTTCATGGGCGCTAGTGGCTTGAAGGTTAATCACCTCTTCCAAGGTGTCTTGGAATTCAAATGGAATATTTTCTAGAGCTAACTTACCGGCTTCGAGTTTGGAGAAGTCCAAAATATCGTTGATGATATTAAGTAAGTTGTTCGCCGATTTCTCTATGGTTTGTAGGTAATCTTGTTGGCTATTGGTTAATTGCGTTTTGAGCATTTGGCGCGTAAAGCCAATGACACCATTTAAAGGTGTGCGCAATTCATGGGACATATTGGCCAAGAACTCCGATTTAACCCGAGCCGCCTCTTGGGCGCGTTTTTTGGCAATATCCAATTCCACGTTTTGGATTTCGAGCTGTTCTAATGTTTCTCGTAAATCTGAGGTGGCTTGGTCGATGCTGTGTTGCATCTCAACATGGTATTCCGACAGGGACATCGCCATGGCGTTGATGCCTTTTTTTAGGTCATCTAATTCACCGTGCATGGTGCCTTCGATACGCACATCCAAGTGGCCGCGACGAATTCTATCCACCACATCTTTCATGTGGCTGATAGGCTTGGTGACATCATGCATTAGTCGAAATGCAAAAACGCCAGAGAGGATTAAGCCCATAATCAACACCAAGCAAGCAGAAAAAATTTCTTGATACTGTTGTAGCCGTAATGAGGTGAGATCGAGTTCTATTGCTATGTAACCTAAAATAGGTGCATTAGGTTCGTTCCAGTTGCCTTCAACCAAGCGACTTTCGGCCAATATCGGGGTGCGAAGTATGAGAGTGTTTTCGTCGAGTTGCGAACTGCTCAGGGCGGGAATCGGTTTATCTCTCGGGTACATCATTTCTTCGAAATTGGGATGAAAGTTCGAAGTGACAAACAGTTCATTCTTCGCATCAAAAATCGCAATACTGCGCACAAACTTAGAGTTTTTACGATGGGCGTAACTGATGATTCGTCGAGCCGATTCGCGACTATCATTGCGCAGAGCATCTTCACTGGCGATGGCAAGTGGTTCAATAATACTTGCCCCGGCGTTGATCACTTGGGTTTCTAAATCGTGATAACGGTTAAAAGAGAACAGAGCGCTCAGTAATAGCCCTATGATTAAAGTGGGGGCGAGGGTTAGAGTGATAACGCGTGCGCGCAAACCATATCGGGATCGAATCATTATTGTCTAAACATTATGGTGTGGATATGGGAAAATAACCGGCATTCGAAGTGCCCAAGTTATCCGATAAGTGTTTAGCTTAATCAACTCCTCTGTATTCGACAATCACCCAGAGGCAGAATAGTGATAACCCGGCAAAAATAACAATGATTTAGGCAGTGTAAGCATGGCGCGTTTTTTCCAACCGAAAAAGAAAACATCAATCGATACAAAGCATCAAGCAATCAAGGTAGAAAAGCTTGACCATCAAGGTGCGGGGATCGCGTTTCTCAATAAAAAGCCCGTATTTATTGAAGGCGCTCTTGCTGGAGAGCAAGTGTTGATGCAACTGACTGAATCTAAAAGTAAGTATGCACGTGGTAAATTAATCAAAGTGCTAGAGCCCAGTCCAGAGCGAGTTAACCCTTTCTGCCCGCATTATCAGTTATGTGGCGGTTGTGATTTACAACATCTACAACGTGCAGCGCAAGTGGCACACAAACAGCAAGCTCTTTCTCAATTGATGCGTAAATTTTCCGGTGAGACCTTAACGCTTTCTGAACCAGTAATCACAGAAGATAAAGGGTATCGCCGTCGTGCACGTATGAGCATGATGTGGAATAAAAAGGTTAAGCATCTTGATTTTGGCTTTCGCCAACGTGCAAGTAAAAATATCGTTAATGTTACGGATTGCCCTGTGTTAGATGCGAAATTGAATCATCATTTAGCCCCGCTTAAAACGCTATTGAGTGACTTTCAACAGCCAGAAACGTTAGGTCATCTCGAATTGGTTCGTGGTTCGAATACGGCAGTTATTGTGCTGCGTCATCTTGCACCATTAGCTGAAAAAGACCGCGCAGCATTAGTAGCTTATGCACAAGATAACTCGTTAACTTTATATCTTATGCCTGAAACTAATCAATTAGTTAAGGTGTGGGGAGACGACCCTTATTATGATGAAAACGGTGTAACGGTACCATTTTTGCCGACCAACTTTATTCAAGTGAATCAAAGTGTGAATCGGAAAATGGTGGAGCAAGCGATTGCTTGGTTAGATGTTGAGTCGAGTGATCGAGTTTTAGACCTTTTTTGTGGGTTGGGCAACTTCAGTTTACCGCTTGCTAAGTTAGCTCATGAAGTCGTTGGCGTTGAAGGGATTGATGATATGGTCTTGAAAGCGAGCGATAACGCCCAAATTAACCAATTGAAAAACGTTTCTTTTTACCAAGCTAACTTAGAAGAAGATATGACGACTCAAGCGTGGGCAGAGCAGAAATTCGATAAGATTTTACTCGATCCTGCTCGTGCTGGTGCTGCAGGTATTATCGAGCAACTTGGCGCATTTTCTGCAAGCAAAGTCGTGTATGTATCGTGTAATCCTGCTACGCTTGCTCGTGACAGCCAGAGTTTGCTTAATCAAGGTTACGAATTAGCTCGTTTGGGGATGCTAGATATGTTCCCTCACACAAGCCATTTAGAATCGATGGCGTTATTTGTAAAAAAACGTTAGCAACAATGAACTTCATATTTATTGGCTGTGTCTCATCAGCTGAACAGTAAACAGACTTTAGGACGATATCGATGGTTGCGGTACGGAGCGCACACTTAAATCCAGATCAACAGTTTGAGTTGGCAACGTGGATTGCTAGCTTGCAACAAGAGCCCAAGGTGGCAGCGAAACTGACGGAAGTGTACCGTCAGTGTGAAGAGTTGCTTGAAGGAAACTCTCAAGCGGCTATGTTGCTGTGGCGTGGTCGAGAAATGATCGAAATATTGATCACTCTCTCAATGGATAAAGCGACCCTCGTATCCGCGTTGCTATTGCCGATAGCCACCAGTGGTATCCTAGATTTTGAAGAGCTTGAAGAAGTTTACGGCAAAGAGATTGTTAAGCTGATTCGTGGTGTTGAAGAAATGGCCGCGATTGGGCAGTTGAACGTTACTCTGCATGGTACTGAAGCGTCTGCTCAAGTTGACAACGTACGTCGCATGCTATTGGCGATGGTGGACGATTTTCGCTGCGTGGTCATTAAGTTGGCCGAACGTATCTGTAACTTGCGTGAAGTGAAAAATCAGCCAGATGAAGTGCGTCGAGCGGCAGCGAAAGAGTGTGCCAATATCTATGCGCCATTGGCGAATCGTTTGGGCATTGGTCAGCTCAAATGGGAAATCGAAGATTACGCTTTCCGTTACCAGCACCCCGATACTTACAAACAGATCGCCAAGCAGTTATCTGAACGGCGTATTGTTCGTGAACAGTACATTAAAGATTTTGTTGACGATTTACGTCAAGAAATGAAAACCTCCAACATCAAAGCAGAGGTGAGTGGGCGTCCGAAGCACATTTACAGTATCTGGCGCAAAATGCAGAAGAAAAGCTTGGCATTTGATGAGTTATTCGATGTGCGAGCCGTGCGTATTATCGCTGAAAAACTGCAAGACTGTTACGCTGCTCTTGGTATCGTTCACACGAAATACAAGCACTTACCGAGTGAGTTTGACGATTACGTTGCTAACCCTAAACCGAATGGTTATCAATCGATTCATACGGTAATTTTGGGGCCTGAAGGTAAAACCATCGAGATTCAAATCCGTACCAAGCAGATGCACGAAGAGTCTGAACTTGGTGTCGCTGCTCACTGGAAGTATAAAGAAGGAACCAGTGCAGGTCGTAGTGGTTACGATGAGAAAATTACTTGGCTACGTAAGCTGCTTGATTGGCAAGAAGAGATGTCTGATTCTGGCGAAATGCTGGATGAATTGCGCAGTCAGGTGTTTGATGATCGCGTTTATGCCTTTACGCCGCGTGGCGATGTTGTCGATTTGCCAATGGGTTCAACCCCATTGGATTTTGCTTATCACATTCACTCCGAAGTAGGGCATCGTTGTATTGGTGCCAAAGTGGCTGGGCGCATTGTTCCATTCACTCATAAGTTACAGATGGGGGATCAAGTTGAGATTATTACCTCACGCGAGCCAAACCCATCACGCGATTGGTTAAACCCAGCACTAGGTTTTGTTCATTCAGGTCGTGCTCGGGCGAAAATTAATGCTTGGTTCCGCAAGCAAAGCCGAGAGAAAAACCTAGAAGCTGGACGTGAAATACTGGAAACAGAATTGGCTAAAATTGGTGCCACTCTGAAAGACGCGGAGCAGTATGCACTTAAGCGATTCAATGTGAATACCACAGATGAACTGTTTGTTGGTGTGGGCAGTGGTGATTTGCGAATTAATCAAATAGTTAATCACATCAATGCGTTAGTGAATAAGCCAACTGCGGAAGAAGAAGACAAGTTAGCCTTAGAAAAACTTCAGCAAGAAGAGCATAAACCTGCTCACGGGGCTACCCCAAATAAAGATGCTGTAGTGGTGGAAGGCGTCGATAACTTGATGACCCATTTAGCACGCTGTTGTCAGCCGATTCCAGGCGATGAAATTCGTGGTTACATCACACAAGGGCGCGGGATTTCAGTGCATCGTAGTGATTGTGAACAGCTTGCTGAGCTACGTCATCATGCACCAGAGCGTATTATTGATACCGTATGGGGACGTGGTTTTGTTGGATCTTACTTGCTGACATTGCGTGTGGAAGCAATGGAGCGTAGTGGTTTGCTAAAAGACGTGACGACGTTATTGGCAAATGAAAAAGTAAAAGTTACCAGCATGAAAAGCCGCAGTGATTTTAAACGTCAGATGACGGTGATGGACTTTGAACTTGAATTAAGTAGTGCTGAAGTTTTAGATCGCGTAATGAAGCGTATTGAAGCGACCAAAGATGTGATTCAAGTAAAACGATTAGGATAAGGCGTCGCCAGTGTGGCGCATCGCAATAGCATTGAAACGAGGTTGAAACTCACAGTGACAACCTCGTTTATTTTTTGGAGACAGTAATGACTCAACCTATCGAGCAACTTAAACAGATCATGCAACAGCTACGTGATCCAGAAAATGGCTGTCCTTGGGATAAAAAACAGACCTTTTCGACTATCATTCCGCATACGATAGAAGAAACATATGAAGTTGTGGATGCCATTCATAAGCAAGATTGGGGCAACCTCAAAGAAGAGCTTGGTGATCTTCTGTTCCAAGTGATTTTTTACAGTCAACTGGCTCAAGAGAAAGGGTTGTTTGATTTTGATGAGGTTGTGGCGGGCGTAAATGAGAAGCTAGTGCGTCGTCACCCTCATGTGTTCGGTGATGAAAACTTTACTACTCAAGAAGAATTGAATGCCAATTGGGCCGCGCAAAAACAAGCAGAAAAACAGCAGCAAGGTGTGGTTGAAGAGAGTATTTTAGATAGTGTTCCTGTCTCATTGCCAGCGCTATCGCGTGCCAATAAAATCCAGAAAAAATGCAGTCAGTATGGATTTGATTGGGATACATTAGGGCCGGTAGTCGATAAGGTCAAAGAAGAAATTGACGAAGTCGTTGAAGAAGCGGTGCAAGTGGATATCAATGAGCAAAGGGTTGAAGAGGAACTGGGTGACCTTTTATTTGCAACGGTCAATTTGGTGCGACATTTGGGTAAGGACCCTGAAATCGCACTGGGCAAAGCGAACCAAAAATTCGTTCGACGCTTCCAGGGTGTTGAGCAGCATGTCAGAGCCAATAACAAAACTCTGCAGGCGTGTTCTCTCTCTGAGTTGGACGGATTTTGGGAGCAAGTCAAAGCGAGTGAAACTAAGTAATTGTTCGCGTGCGAGTAATTATTTGTTTTGGAACAAATTTGCTTCAATCTGTGTGATGTGATTTTTATTGCGTTAATACAGTTTGATTTGAAGCAAAAAATAAAAAACTGAGTGTGATAGATTTCACGTTGTGGCGATTAATGGGTTCTGGTATATTTATTTCCCGTCCAGATGAAATCCATTTCCCTCATTCAACCAATTTCAGGTTAAACATGACGACAAATTATATTTTTGTTACTGGCGGGGTTGTATCCTCTCTAGGTAAAGGTATTGCAGCAGCATCATTAGCAGCGATTTTAGAAGCTCGTGGTCTTAAAGTGACTATCATGAAGCTCGACCCATACATCAACGTTGACCCAGGCACAATGAGCCCGACTCAACATGGTGAAGTGTTCGTTACGGATGATGGCGCAGAGACAGACCTAGACCTTGGTCACTATGAGCGTTTTATTCGTACTAAGATGACTAAGCGCAACAACTTCACTGCGGGTCGTGTTTACGCAGACGTTCTACGTAAAGAGCGTCGTGGTGACTACCTAGGCGCAACTATCCAAGTTGTTCCACACATCACTAACTCAATCAAAGACCGCGTTATTGCAGGTGCAGAAGGTTACGACGTTGTACTTGTTGAAATCGGCGGCACGGTTGGTGATATCGAATCTCAACCATTTATCGAAGCAATTCGTCAGCTAGCGATCGAAGTGGGTCGTGAACACACTATGTTCATGCACTTAACTTTGGTTCCTTACCTAGCCGCCGCTGGTGAAGTGAAAACCAAACCAACTCAGCACTCTGTGAAAGAGCTATTGTCTGTTGGTATCCAGCCTGACGTATTAATCTGTCGTAGCGACCGTATTATTCCTGCGAATGAACGTAAGAAAATTGCGTTGTTCTGTAACGTAGCAGAGAAAGCGGTTATTTCGATGAAAGACGTAGATTCTATCTACAAAATCCCTCAACTGATCAAATCTCAAGGTCTTGATGATCTTGTTTGTACTCGTTTTGGTATTGATGCTCCAGAAGCGGATCTGTCTGAATGGGAACAAGTGATTTATGAAGAAGCGAACCCAACTGGTGAAGTGACCATCGGTATGGTAGGTAAGTACGTTGAATTGCCTGACGCTTATAAATCAGTAAACGAAGCGTTAAAACACGCTGGTCTGAAAAACCGCTTAAGTGTGAATATTAAGTACGTCGATTCTCAAGATATCGAAACCAAAGGTGTTGAATTACTTGAAGGTCTTGATGCAATCTTAGTTCCCGGTGGTTTCGGTGATCGTGGTATTGAGGGTAAAATCCGTGCTGCACAATATGCACGTGAAAACGAAATTCCATACCTTGGCATCTGTCTAGGTATGCAAGTCGCACTAATTGAATACGCACGTAACGTTGTAGGCATGGAAGGTGCTCATTCAACAGAATTTAACAAAGAGACTAAATACCCTGTGGTAGGATTGATTACCGAATGGGTAGACGAAGAAGGTAACGTTGAAGAACGTAGCGAAAAATCAGACCTTGGCGGTACAATGCGTCTTGGTTCTCAGCTATGTCACCTTCAAGATAACTCAAAAGTTCGTGAATTGTATGGCAATCCAACCATTCATGAGCGCCACCGTCACCGTTACGAAGTGAACAATGTATTACGTCCACAGCTTGAAAAAGCGGGCTTGAAAGTGTCTGGTCTGTCTGCAGACAAGAAGTTGGTTGAAGTGATTGAGAACCCTGCACACCCATGGTTTGTTGCAGCGCAGTTCCACCCAGAATTCACGTCAACTCCTCGCGACGGACACCCTCTGTTCTCTGGTTTTGTGAAAGCAGCGGGTCAATTTCAGCGTGGTGAATTGAAATAAAAGGATACGGAGGTATCCGTGTTATCGGGTACCTCTTTAGTTTTGACATTTAAATTCAATGAGAGGAAACATTAATGTCTAAGATCGTTAAAGTTCTAGGTCGTGAAATCATCGACTCACGCGGTAACCCAACTGTTGAAGCTGAAGTACACCTAGAAGGCGGTTTCGTAGGTATGGCTGCTGCACCATCTGGTGCTTCTACTGGTTCTCGCGAAGCTCTTGAGCTACGTGACGGCGACAAATCTCGTTTCCTAGGTAAAGGTGTTCTTAAAGCTCTATCTGCTGTAAACGGCCAAATCGCTGAAGCTCTAGTAGGTAAAGACGCGAAAGACCAAGCTGCAATCGACCAAATCATGATCGACCTTGACGGTACTGAAAACAAATCAAACTTCGGTGCTAACGCTATTCTAGCTGTTTCTCTAGCTAACGCTAAAGCAGCTGCTGCAGCTAAAGGTATGCCTCTATACGAACACATCGCTGAACTAAACGGCACTCCTGGCGTATTCTCAATGCCTCTACCAATGATGAACATCCTTAACGGTGGTGAGCACGCAGACAACAACGTTGATATCCAAGAATTCATGATTCAACCAGTTGGCGCTAAATCTATCAAAGAAGCAATCCGCATGGGTTCTGAAGTGTTCCACAACCTAGCTAAAGTTCTTAAAGCTAAAGGTATGAACACTGCTGTTGGTGACGAAGGTGGTTTCGCTCCTAACCTAGAATCAAACGCTGCTGCTCTAGCTGCAATCAAAGACGCTGTAGCTGCTGCTGGTTACACTCTAGGTACTGATATCACTCTAGCTATGGACTGTGCTGCATCTGAGTTCTACGACAAAGAAGCTGGAAACTACAACCTTAAAGGCGAAGGCAAAATCTTCACTTCTGAAGAATTTAACCACTACCTAGAAGGTCTAACTAACGAATACCCAATCGTTTCTATCGAAGACGGTCTAGACGAATCTGACTGGGAAGGTTTCAAACACCAAACTGAACTTCTTGGCGACAAAATCCAACTTGTTGGTGACGATCTATTCGTAACTAACACTAAGATTCTTAAAGAAGGTATTGATAAAGGTATCGTTAACTCTATCCTTATCAAATTCAACCAAATCGGTTCTCTAACTGAAACTCTAGCTGCTATCAAGATGGCTAAAGACGCTGGTTACACTGCAGTTATCTCTCACCGTTCAGGTGAAACTGAAGATGCAACTATCGCTGACCTAGCTGTTGGTACTGCTGCAGGTCAAATCAAAACTGGTTCTATGAGCCGTTCTGACCGTGTTGCTAAATACAACCAACTAATCCGTATCGAAGAAGCTCTAGGCGAACGTGCACCATTCAACGGTCGTAAAGAAATCAAAGGCCAAGCTTAATTCTTAAGTTTGCTCTGATACATGATTAATAAACGCCTCCCATTGGGGGCGTTTTTTTATGGGCCCCTCTTTGCCATCTTTGGCAAAGAGGGGGATGCTTATCAGCATCCGCCTGATGAGTAAAACTGGAGCATAATTAGGAACGGTTATTTAGCCCCTTGACTTGTCGCGGGTGATCATTCAGCGTTGAGGTAGTTCTGCTTAAATAGTTTCACCACTTCAATACGCCTTCTATGCTGCTCTTCACTAATATCTTTACCCACAAAGCCATCGGCAATGATTGGCTGTGGCTTGACCTCAAGAGCGGCTTGGTAAGCCAGTGTCATGTAGTGGCGTTGAGGGTATTCAATGTGCTCTAAATCGAGTCGACCACGATGATCCGCTTCACAGCAAACGAGTATTTGCTCCAGTCGTTCAGGGCGTCGCCAGACATTCATCTCGTGGAGGATTTTTACGATAGTGCGGGGTTTGAGCTGCAATGCATTGTGAATATTGGTGTGGTGTTGGCAAACACTTAGTGCTAAATCACGAAACTCATTGGGAACTCGAATGCGTTCACAGAGCTTACGAATAACAGTAAGTCCGGTATGACAATGCATTTTATGGCTGGGCCACTCAGTTGGTGGCGTTAACCCTTTGCCTAAGTCGTGCACTTGCGCGGCAAAGCGTACTTGAGCATCCTTACTTAGCTTTGATGCTTGTTCTGTTACCATTAGAGTGTGAAGACCCGTATCGATTTCTGGATGCCATTGTGCTGGTTGTGGCACTCCGAAAAGTGCTTCAATTTCTGGTAATACAACGGCTAATGCACCACATTCATGAAGTACTTCTAGAAACTTCTCGGGGGATGGTGTTGTCAGAGATTTATGCCACTCTTGCCAGACTCGCTCTGGAGTAAGATGATTCAGTTCACCAGAGTTAGCGATATCTCGCATTAACTCCATGGTTTCTTTCGCGACCGAAAAACCGAGGTGGTGCAGTTTTGCTGCAAAACGAGCGACCCGCAGGACGCGCAGAGGGTCTTCTACAAAGGCGCTGGAGACGTGTCTAAGCTTGCGTTCACGAATATCTTGTTCGCCTCGATAAGGGTCATAGAGATTCCCATCTTGGTCTTGGGCAATTGCGTTGATAGTCAGGTCGCGACGCATTAAATCTTCTTCAAGAGTTACATCTTGGGCGAAGTAACAATCAAAGCCCGTGTAACCAACGCCGGTTTTGCGTTCCGTACGGGCGAGGGCGTATTCTTCTTTGGTTTGCGGATGTAAGAAAACGGGAAAATCTTTTCCTACCGATTGATAGCCTGATTGCAACATAGCTTGCGGGGTGCTGCCAACCACAACCCAGTCACGGTCGTGAACTGGAAGTTGCAGTAATTGATCGCGGACGGCGCCGCCAACTAAGTAGATTTTCACCACAAAACCTCAAAAATCGTTATTACATTTGGATAAACATAGTCGGCAATGATACTTTGCGACTAGTTGTAATGGTAGAGAAGAGCACATGTATCAGGAATTTTTTGGCTTTAACGAATTGCCGTTTTCAATTGTGCCAAACTCCCGCTATCTATTTCTTAGTCATCGTCACCGAGAAGCGATGACGTATTTGCAATCGGGTTTGGGTGATGGTGGTGGTTTTGCCATGCTCACTGGTGAAGTGGGCACGGGAAAAACCACAGTGGCCAAAGCCATGTTAGCTAACTTGCCCGATACAACTCGTTGCGGTTTTATTCTAAATCCTACTTTTTCTGAGCGAGAGCTTCTAGAGGCGATTTGCGATGAGTTTGAGGTAAGTTATCCCGAACAGGCGACCTTAAAACAGCTCAGTCAGTCTCTTGGCGAGTATTTGCTTGAGCAAGAGGCACAAGGATGTCAGGTCTTGCTGATCATTGATGAGGCTCAGCACCTTGCCCCTGATGTGCTCGAACAACTGCGTTTATTGACCAATTTGGAAACCGAACAGCGCAAATTACTTAAGGTGCTACTTGTTGGCCAACCCGAATTACAAGAGAAGCTGCAAATGCCACAACTGCGCCAATTGGCGCAACGTATCACAGCTCGTTACCACATTCTGCCATTAGATAAGCATGAAGTTCGTCAGTATATCCAGTTTCGTTTGGAGTGTGCTGGTGGTGACGCTCAACTGTTCCCCGATAGTGGAATTAAATGGCTAGCCACTCAAACTCATGGTATTCCTCGCTTGATTAATCTGGTGTGTGATGCGGCCTTAAAGGCGGCCTATCAAGCTGGACAAAAGACGCTTACGGTGGAATGTGTTAAGCAGGCGACCGCTCAAATCATGAGTTTTCAATCGACCGTTTATCAAGCCTCCACGAATAAATCGACAGTGCCAGGGCTTGTCTCTTTAGCTGTTGGCGTTGGTTTATCGGTGCTGCTAACGCTGGTGTGGCCATTGTTTTCTGCAAACCTTGTCGATAGTTGGTATCCGTTGCCACCTAAGGTTCAGCCAATCGAACAAGTGCAGATACCAAAAGCCATCATGAGCGCGCTTGAAAAAGCCAGTGAGAGAGAGCCTGCGGTTACCGCCTTGTTTGGTTTATGGGGCTATCAAGCATCCGTCGTCGATACAATGTGTCAGGATGATGCACCATCTCAATTGGAATGCGAAACACGTGAAGGCGACTGGGATGACATTGCTGAATTAAAAATGCCCGTTATTCTTCAGTTGGAAGTGAATGGGGCTGCTCGCTATGTTGTATTATCCCACTGGCGTGGGGATTGGGTTGATGTGTTAATTGATGGACAGCAGTTCCAGATTGAAAAACAGTGGCTTGAATCATATTGGCATGGGCAATATGCCTTAGTGTGGAAGCGCATGTTTCATCGCACTCTCAAGCTAGGAATGCAAGGCGATGATGTCGCTGAACTTGATAATAAACTGGCCATGTTATTAAAAATGCCTTTGCGTTCGGACAACCAGTTTGACCAAGAACTGCAGCATAGAGTAGAGCTATTTCAGCGCTGGCAACATATGAATGTTGATGGTGTAGCAGGTAATCGCACCCTACAGAAAATTGAGGAAATGAGCCAAGAAGATGCTCCAAAGCTAGAGGAGCTAACTCATGTCGACGCTTAATCTTCACTGGATGAATACCAAATCAGGCTGCGTAGCTTTATTGATGATACCGCTGGTAGCGACTTCAAGTTGGCTGACAATTGATACAGTTGCACAGCGTAAGGATGACATTCACCAATTATCTACCCAGAGCCCGCCGATTAAGTATGTCGACGCGAAGTATCACGTTGTGCCTTATCCTCAGTTTTCAGGGCTTAAATCAACCTATGTGGTTTCTGAGACTAAATTAAACTCACAACAACCGCCGCTTGTCATTAGTCATAGTGATAATAGTCCGATAGTGGCTAACACGAGTGTGCCCAAACCATCACCGGATGAAATTAAAGAGAGTCAAGCGAGTCAATCTGCCGAGGATGCGCTCAAAAGCTTAGATTTAAGTAAACTATCGTTATCGATGAAATCAAAGGTAGAAGCGGCGATCAAAAGTGAGAAACGTTCAGTGCAAACTCCGGAGCAAGATCAAGATGCGATGGACTTACGCCGTCATGAAGATGAGTATCAAGGAATACTGCCAGCGCTAAATTTTCAAACCCATGTTTATACCTCTGATCCCACTCGTCGCTGGGTGAAAATTAATGGTGTGGAATATCGGCAAGGGGATAGTGTGGGTACAGATATCACGTTGGTGGAAATCAAACCTAAAAGTACGATTATTCGCTTTAAGGGCGACCTGATCGAAATTCCTGCACTGTATGAATGGCGAGGATAAAAAACGGTCCGTAGTTACGGACCGTTTTTCATTTGTCAGGTTGATCTTCAATTGCTGGTATTATGCCCAGCCGTTTGGTTTACGCTTACGGCTTGGAATAATGTGCGGCAGAATCAAACCGAAGATGAGGCCTAGGCCCGCAACACCACCGCCGTAGGTGAAGTATTTAAGTAGTAGATCTTCTTTTTGAGTGTCCAGTTTCGCACGCAGTTGACGAACTTCAGATTGCGAATCAGTCAGTTGTTTGCTGATATCACCGTAATTCTTTTCTAATTCAGAAATTTGTTTGTTACGCACTTTTAATGCGTCTTCCAAAATGGCTTTTTCTTTGTCAGCATCACTGCTTGCAGTTGATAATTTTGATTTTACCGATGCCAATTCTTTTTCTAATCGGGGTAGACGAATTGCGCGGCTTACTTCTTTTGTAATATAGGTACTTTCTACCCAGCCTGTGCGGCCTTTGTCATCTACAACTTTACTAAATCCGGTTTCTTTGTTCTCTTCCAGCAAATTTACTTTTGTCCCAGCATTCACACTGCCAATAATCCGGTATTGGTTGGTTGGGCCTGAGTGCATGTAAGTAAACAGTTCATCTGAAATGTAGCGGTCTTGAGCAAGTGCCGGAGCTGCTAGTATCGAAAATAGGACCATGCAGAGCAGTTTTTTCACAGTAAATCCCTTAGCTTGAGGTTTGCGCTTGTGTCGCGATTCTATAAAGATACCCTGATAGTAAAAATTTTCTGCTAACCATGCAACAAAGAAGGGAGGCTAAGCCTCCCTTTATGTGGATTTGAGTCAATAATAACAGTGCACTAACAGAGCACTGACTCAATCAATTAGGCAAAAACGCCTTGAATTGCATAGAAGAACACAACGGCTAGCAGTGCCCCCGCTGGTAGAGTAATAATCCAAGAAGCAACGATGTTGCGAACTACACCTAGGTTAAGTGCTGCAATACCACGAGCAAAACCAACACCAAGAACGGCGCCAACAAGTGTTTGTGTAGTAGAAATAGGAAGACCAGTACCAGAAGCCAATACAACTGTTGATGCAGTGGCTAGCTGTGCTGCGAAACCACGGCTTGGTGTTAGTTCAGTAATACCAGTACCTACTGTCGCCATTACTTTGTGACCTAGTGTTGCAAGGCCAACGACGATACCAACCCCACCAAGTGGAAGAATCCACCATGCGATTTCACTTTTCGCTCCGATCACACCCATGCTATTTACGGTTGCAACTACGGCAGACAGTGGGCCGATCGCATTAGCGACATCGTTTGACCCGTGAGCAAATGCCATAGCACAAGCAGTAATTACCATTAATACGCTAAAAATGCTTTCAACGCCGTTGAAACCTTGCTTGTTGTCACGATTAGAAAAACGTTTGTTAATGTAGATATAGCCGCCGATCATTACGATTGCAGATACTGCAACTGCGCCGCCCCAAGATTCCAAACCTGTTAGGTGTAGGCCAACGTGAGTCAGACCTTTCTTGATGGTAACCAAGGCGATAACCATGGTGGTAATAAACATATAAACCGGCACAAAACGCTTTGCATTAAGCAGCGGGTTTTCAGTATCGAAAATCAAGCGTTGAGCGCTAACAAATATAATGTAAGCGAAGAAGCCTGCAATGATAGGAGTGACAATCCAACTGCCAACGATGCCTTTTACTGAGGCCCAGTCAACAGCGTGTGTGCCAACGGAAATACAAGCGAAGCCGATGATAGCACCGATGATCGAGTGCGTAGTGGATACTGGCCAACCCATGTATGAGGCAACCAATAACCAAGTGCCAGCTGCAAGTAGGGCAGATAGCATACCATAGATAAGAATATCAGGATGTTGCGTGAATAGAGAGGTTTCAATCACCCCTTTGCGGATCGTGTCAGTTACTTCACCGCCAGCTAAGTAAGCACCAGCAAATTCAAAAATCATTGCGATAATGATTGCTTGTTTCACGGTTAGTGCTTTTGAGCCTACGGAGGTTCCCATAGCATTTGCAACGTCATTGGCACCAATGCCAATCGCCATCATTAAACCAAAAGCTGCTGCAATTAAAATCAGGACAGTGCCGTAGTTCGCAAGGATATCCATCGTAATACCTAGTTGTTTATAACAAGCGGAGCATTCATGTTTTTAGACACGCGTTTAGCCCGTTAGCGTGGTTATCACGCCTACTTGGGCTAAATAAATGTATTTCAAATACTCTTTGTTATTGGGTTAACTTTTATACCTATGAGCGCGATAGCATGACTTCCAGACGAGCGCCAACGCGCAGAGCCTGGTCGGCAATACCACCAACCCATTCAAAAATCTTATATAAGAAAATGACATCAATAGGGTTTAAGTCCGCTTCCATTGCCATTAATTGTTGGCGTAGGCGGATTTGCATATTGTCAGTATCGTCTTCGATTACATCCAGTTGGTTGATCATTTCAGCAACTAGAGTGACTTCACGCCCTTTAAAACCCGCTTCTAGCAGTTCATCAAGCTCGTTAATGACTTTCTCGGCTTGTTCTGCTGCATCTAAGCAACGTTTCACATAATCGATGAAGTTCTCTTGAAGTGGCTGAGGAATGGTAAGTTGACGACCGTATACACGGCCTGAAATGTCTTTGGCGAGGTTAGCTAATTTGTCTTGCTGAGTTAGTAGTTCGAGCATGTCAGTACGATCGACTGGCATAAACAGACCACGTGGCAGTTTTAGACGAATTTCTCGTTTTAGTACGTCGGCTTCTTTCTCGAGATGAGAAATTTGAGCGCGAACTTCTGCTGCTTTCTCCCAATCTCCTTTGTTACAAACTTCAAAGAAGTTGACAAGGTGAGAGCAACATTCATTCACACAAACGACATGTCGTTGCAAAGGCTTTATGGGGGACTTTGCAAATAACCCCATGATTGTATTTACTGGCATGGTCATTCAACCTAATTGCTATAACCTAAAATAAACATAAGCCATTTATGGCGAAATGTTGAGCGTTGGCTATAAAGGCGCGCATGTTAACCCATTCGTCGCCCGTTTAAAATAGTTTTAGATCATCAAAAGCACGATATTTCTCTCTTGCTCCAGTGCCGATTAGGCAATATCCTGTCGTTATCTGCTTCGAAAGGTATAACTATGGAAACCGAGATAGAACTGAAGTTTTTTGTTTCTCCTGATTTTTCAGAAGTTTTACGCCGGAAAATTTCTGAAACCAAAGTACTTCAGCATAGTTGTCGTGATTTAGGCAATACTTATTTTGATACTTCCGACAATTGGTTGCGTTTGCATGATATCGGCTTACGTATTCGCCGTTTTGATGATGTATATGTGCAAACGGTCAAAACCGCAGGTCGGGTAGTCGCCGGGTTGCACTCTCGACCTGAATATAATGCTGAACACCACAGCAACGACCCTGATCTCTCATTACATCCTTCCGATATTTGGCCTGATGGTCGTGATATTACGACACTACAGAGCGAACTTGTTCCACTATTTTCAACCAATTTTCAACGAGAAACTTGGCTGGTTGGCATGGCTGATGGTAGCCAAGTTGAAATTGCCTTTGACCAAGGTATGGTTGAAGCAGGTCAAGCAACTGACCCAATTTGTGAGGTGGAGCTGGAGCTTAAATCAGGGCAAACAGAAGCGCTATTTACTTTAGCTCGCCAACTGAGTGACCATGGCGGCATGCGTCTGGGGAACTTAAGTAAGGCGGCTAGAGGTTACCGTTTAGCGCAAAACTACCCAGGTGATGACGTTCGTTCACTAAAGATGGTTGCTACACAAGCCTCAGATACTGTTGAATCATGTTTGATAAAATCGTTGGAGCATGCATTAGCGCATTGGCATCGTCATGAGCAAATTTATCTAGAGCAAAGCGCTTTGGAGGCTTTACTGCAAGTGAGTGCTGCGGTCAGTTTTATTCGTCAAACATTGACGGTTTATGGCGGTATTATCCCTCGTCGTGCCAGTGCCGTGGTGCGTCAAGAGCTCAAGTGGCTTGAAGATGAATTACGCTGGCTCCAAGACTACCAATGTATTACCTCTCTTCTTGATGATAAGGGATATGCGTTACGTAAATTGGATGCGCGCAAGTTTCTTCTTGCCGGGTTAAAAGAACGTTTTGATGCTCTACCTGATAGAGATGAGATGTTGCGTTTGATTAACTCTGGGCGTTATACAGCACTGTTATTGGATTTGAGCCGTTGGATTTTAACGCGCGGTTGGCAACCTTTTCTGGATGATAAAGCACGCGAAAAAATGTCCTTCACCATTCATGATTTTGCCGTTAAGCAGCTTGATCGTTCTTGGACTGAGTTGCTCGAAGTGTTCCCTCCAGAGAAAAACCTGACAGCTCAGGAATACATTGATCAACAATACCGGCTAACACGTAACCTTTATACTGGTATCTGTTTTGCTGCGTTGTTTGATGGCGATGAATGCCAGTCATTTCGGTTGCCTTGGGCTGACTTGTTGCATGGTATCGATGACTTACTCATGCTTAAACCTCTAGAGCAGTTTATCTACCACTTGGAAGGTGACGAGCAAGAACAACTCAATCGCTGGCTTATTCGTCAAGAAAATTCCATTTTGCATGCAATGGAACAAACTCGTTTGATTGGCTTTGATGCCGCGCCATATTGGCGAGATTGAATGTAAGTAAAATTTGTCAAGGAGAGCGAAAGCTCTCCTTTTGCATTTTAGGCACAATAAAGTAGCCTTTTACCTTGTTTCTTTTTTCAATATCACATGGCTGTTTGTGAAATGGGCTGCATATTTCCTTTGTGTCATAAATGGAATCCATGTCGCTAATATAAGATAAGTGGGCGATCACATTTCAGACATTTCCCCAAGCAATTAGAGAGAATAGTCTCATCAAGTAATTGCCAATTTTGATACTATTCACACAATTCCTACGAACCTCAAAATAATTCGTTAGTAACTGTCAGCAAATATAATAAAACTATACAAAATCGGAGAATTACGAATGGCAACGATGGCCTTCAAGCCATGGGAACGAGTCATCACGGATGTGAGATTGGTTCCTCGAATGATCATGTTAATGGTCTTCAGTACGGTGCTGATTATTGCCAAGCAGCTTTGGGATGCTCACACCTTTTATCAATCACTGTTAGCAGCAACTAAAAATGCGGAAGTAGCTCAGTATCATTATGAGAACTACCTGGTACAAGTAGCGTGGCAAACCTGCGCTATGATTGTCGTATTTGTCGTGTTGTTATTGTTCGCAGCACGTGTCATGTTGCGCCAAACTCAGTATCTTAATGACGCAATTAATCATTTAGCGCGCCGCGATCTTTCGCAAAAGATCCAAATGGATTGTAAAGATGAGTACGGCGATGTAGCGCGAGAACTTGAAAAAGCGCGTTTACAACTTAATGATTTAATTAAAACGCAAATCGATGCTTCTCAAGAGCTAACTGGTTTAACTGAGGTCATGGCTCTGAGCATGTCTGAAACTAAAGAGTCGGCTCAAGAAGAATTCAACGAGATTGATCAGCTAGCGTCGGCGATGAGTGAGATGTCATCGACGGTTCAAACGGTTGCTGAGCACGCACAAAATGCCTCTGAATTGACGGAAAATGCTTCACATCAAGCATCGGCGGGACAACAGTTTGTAAAAAGTACTGTAGGCAAAATGAGCGATTTATCGAAAGATATCGCACAATCTGCTGGTGCTGTAAGCCAAGTAGAAGAGCGTGTTGAAGCGATCAGTAGTGTGGTTGGCACGATTCGCGGCATTTCTGAGCAAACCAACTTATTGGCATTGAATGCAGCTATTGAAGCGGCTCGAGCTGGTGAAGCTGGACGCGGTTTTGCGGTTGTAGCCGATGAAGTCCGTAATCTAGCTCAGCGCACTCAGCATGCAACAGTTGATATCCAAGACATGATTTCCCAATTGCAAGAGAGTGCAAATTCAGCTGTCGAGTTGATGGAAAAGAGTGTGGTAGAGGCCGCGGATGGTGTCGAACTAGTCACCAATGCCGGTTCTGAATTGGATGGAATTGTTGAGCAAGTTCAACAAATTAATGATATGAACTTCCAAATCGCTTCTGCTGCAAGTCAGCAAAGCGCTGTTGCGGAAGAAATGAGCCAAAATTTAACCAATGTTCGTGAATTGGTTGAGGCATCGGTTGTTGTGGTGACCGAATTGCTGGAAACATCAGAAATGATGCAAAACAATGCCGAAGAGCTGGATAAGAAAATTACCTCGTTTAGCGTCTAATCATGCTTCGGTTTTTGTGTTTACGATTAAGCCTGCCAATGTGCAGGCTTTTTGCTTTCTGTCGCTGGGGCGCGATTTTCAGTGAGTCGTGTTAGTTTTCTTATCTGACTTGAGTATACTCTCAAGCATACCTTTGCTAACTGATGGCTCTATAAGGATCTTTTATGTCATTACCGTTGGAAATCGCAGCTGCTGCAAAGACTCATTGGGTGTCTTTAAATAGCGAATGTGCTGGTGTGAACTCTTGGTCGCCCGCATTGCAACAAGAGCTAAATACTGTGCTTGGGCTCAGCCCCTTTGTCGCGGCAACGTTAACGCGAGATCCTGAATTAGTAAGTCAGTTGCCTGAGTTATTGTCAGTCTCTGCGCGCGATGAAAATTATCGAACTGATTTAGCTCAAGAGTTAAGTGAATGCAAAACTGAAATGGATGCGATGCGCTGTTTACGTCGGTTTCGTTATCAAGAGATGACCATAATTGCTTGGCGTGATTTCCTTGCTCAATGGCCTGTAGAAAAGAGTCTAAATCATCTTTCTGAACTGGCTGAAGCGATCATTTTTGAAGCTTACCGTTGGTTATATCGGGTTTGCTGCGATGAGTTCGGTACGCCAACTAACGGCCAAGGGGAGCCTCAACCTATGCTGATTATTGGCATGGGGAAATTAGGTGGCGGTGAGCTTAACTTTTCTTCTGACATTGATCTGATTTTTACCTATCCAGAAAATGGTGAAACTCAAGGTACGCGTCGCTCTATCGCGAACGCCCAATTTTTCACTCGTTTAGGGCAGCGTTTGATCAAGTTGTTGGATCAACAGACTGTTGATGGCTTCTGTTATCGCGTCGATATGCGCTTACGCCCTTTTGGCGAGAGTGGTCCATTAGTGATGAGTTATGCGGCTCTAGAAGATTATTACCAAGAGCAGGGGCGTGATTGGGAGCGTTACGCCATGGTCAAAGCGCGGGTAATGGGACGGGAAATGTACCCGCAATATCAAGAGTTGCGGCAGATGTTACGCCCATTTGTGTTTCGTCGTTATATTGATTTTAGTGCCATTCAGTCTCTGCGCCGCATGAAAGCGATGATCCGCAGTGAAGTGCGTCGTCGTGGGCTCACTAACAACATCAAATTAGGCGCGGGCGGTATCCGTGAAATTGAGTTTATCGCTCAATCGTTCCAATTAATTCGTGGTGGTCGTGAACCTCAGCTACGTAAACGTGGGTTGCTGGAAACCTTACAGGGAATTGGCGAGTTGGATTTACTCGAGGAGAATGAAGTGCAGACTCTCTGCGAGAGCTATCGCTTTTTGCGTCGCTTAGAGAACTTGTTACAAGCCCTTCATGATAAGCAAACACAGACGCTGCCCGATAATTCACTCGACCAACAGCGTCTCGCTTTTGCCATGGGATTTAAATGTTGGGAAGAGCTCAATCAAATCATCATTGAAACCATGAGTTCAGTGCATGCCATCTTCATTGCTTTGATTGGTGAAGAAGATGAAGAACATGATAATCAAGCGAGCGTTGCGGAACATTTTTCAGAACTGTGGGACATGGCAACTAACCGCGAAATGATCAGGCAGATTTTTGAGCAAGATATACACATGGAAGAGAGTGAATATTTGGTCGAAACCTTGTTGCAATTTAAGCAAGATCTGGCGAAGAAAACTCTTGGGCCAAGAGGCCGAGAAGTGCTGAATCATCTAATGCCAAAAGTGTTTCACACCATCTTTGCTCATCCTGATGCGCAGTTTGGTTTTACCCGAGTGTTGAACTTACTCAACCATATTGTGACTAGGACGACCTACCTAGAATTGCTTGATGAACATGAAGCGGCTTTAGGGCAACTCGTAAAATTGTGCACTGCCAGCCCAATGATCTCAGAACAGTTGGCGCGTTATCCTATATTGCTTGATGAGTTGATTGATCCCCAGCATCTTTATCACCCCATCGAGGTGACGGAATATCGCAGTGAGTTACGTGATTTCTTAGCGCGCATTCCTGAAGATGATATGGAACAGCAGATGGAGGGGCTGCGTCAGTTTAAACAGATCTGTATTTTGAAGATTGCTGCTGCGGATATAGCAGGAGTATTGCCTGTGATGAAAGTGAGTGATCACTTAACCTTTTTAGCTGAAGCCATAGTCGAGGCTGTGGTTCATCAAGCGTGGGGGCAGGTTAAAGAGAAATATGGTGTACCAACTCATCTCAAAGAGCGAGATGGCTTAGGCTTTGCTGTGATCGGCTATGGTAAAGTGGGCGGCTGGGAATTGGGCTATAGCTCCGACTTAGATTTGGTGTTTTTACACGACTGTCCTGTCAGCGTCTATACCGATGGTACTAAGGAGATTGATGGTCGCCAATTCTATTTACGTTTAGTGCAACGTATTATCCATATTTTCTCGACTCGAACTGCATCGGGAATTTTGTATGAAGTAGACACTCGCTTACGCCCATCGGGCGCTTCTGGTTTACTAGTCAGCCCCATTGATGCTTTTCACGAATATCAGGCACAAGAAGCATGGACCTGGGAGCATCAAGCTTTAGTCCGTGCTCGAATGATATTTGGTGATGAGCCTCTACAAAATGGATTTAACCAAGTTCGTCATGACATTCTTTCCTTGCCTCGCCAAGAAGAGTCGCTGCGTCAAGCCGTGGTAGAGATGCGTGAAAAGATGCGCACGCATCTTTCAAGTAAAAAACCGGGACGCTTTATGCTCAAGCAAGATGAGGGGGGAATTACTGACATTGAATTTCTTGCTCAGTATCTGGTGTTGCGCTTTAGTCATCAAAAGCCGTTATTAACGACTTGGTCGGATAACGTACGTATTTTTGAATCTTTAGCGCAGCAAGGTGTCCTATCGCTAGAAAACGCTCAAGCGTTAACTCATGCATACACTTCTATGCGTGATCAAATACATCATCGTAATTTATTACATCTTTCAGCAGACGTTACAGAAGACAAATTTGTGCCAGAAAGAGAACATGTACGTTCTATCTGGCAGCAATGGCTGAACTGAGAGAGTTTTTGTCGTCGTGAAGGCTATGGTAAACTTCGCGGCATATTGATTATTGGAGAACCATAATGAAGCCCATTCTACCTGATTACAATGATGCAGGTGTGTTGATCATTGGTGACGTCATGCTTGATCGTTACTGGTATGGCCCAACCGGACGCATTTCTCCAGAAGCGCCAGTGCCGGTTGTAAAAGTAGAACAAAATGAAGAGCGTCCTGGCGGTGCAGCCAACGTCGCGATGAACATTGCTTCATTGGGTGGTTTTGCACACATTATTGGTTTGACTGGTCAAGATGAACCAGCGCAAGTGTTAGAAAATAAACTTACTTCTCTAAAGGTGAGTTGTGATTTTGTTGCGTTGCCTGATTATCCAACCATCACCAAGTTACGTGTGTTAAGTCGTGGTCAGCAGTTGATCCGTTTAGATTTTGAAGACAAATTCGAAAACACCGATGCTAATCTTATTTTATCTCGTATGGAAACGGCGCTTCCTAAAGTCAAAGCGGTCATTCTGTCGGATTATGCAAAAGGTGCTTTAGAGCATGTGCAGCAGTTTATTCAAAAAGCACGAGCAGCGAATGTGCCAGTGTTTATTGATCCTAAGGGCGCAGATTTCGAACCTTATCGCGGCGCGACGATGCTTACGCCAAATATGTCTGAGTTTGAGCAAGTCGTTGGAAAAGTGAAATCGGAAGACGACTTGGTGGCTAAGGGCTTGGGGCTTATTGAGAAATACGATCTTGAAGCCTTGTTAGTGACTCGTAGTGAGCATGGCATGACGTTATTACGTCGTGGTCAAGATCCTTTCCATTTACCGACTCAAGCAAAAGAAGTGTATGACGTTACAGGGGCCGGTGATACGGTAATCTCTGTTTTAGCCGCTTCTGTTTCTGCTGGTAAGTCGCTGGATGAAGCATGTGCACTTGCTAACGCCGCTGCTGGTGTCGTGGTGGGTAAATTGGGCACATCAACCATCTCAACCATTGAACTCGCGGAAGCTGTACACGGTAGTCGCGATTCTGAATTTGGTGTTATCACGGAAGCTAAGCTGATTGAAGCGGTTAAGCAAGCTCGCGCTCGTGGCGAGAAAGTAGTGATGACCAATGGTTGCTTTGACATTCTGCACGCAGGACACGTGTCTTACCTGAACAATGCTGCTGAATTGGGCGATCGCCTGATTGTTGCAGTGAACACAGATGATTCAGTCAAGCGTCTCAAAGGTCCAGGACGTCCTGTAAACTCAACCGATCGTCGCATGGCTGTGTTAGCTGGGCTAGGCGCGGTAGACTGGGTTGTGCCGTTTAGTGAAGATACGCCACAGCGCCTTATCTCTGAAGTACTCCCTTCACTGCTTGTGAAAGGTGGTGATTACCAACCAGAACAAATTGCTGGTGGTAAAGAGGTGATTGCAGCTGGCGGTGAAGTTCGCGTATTAAACTTTGAAGATGGTTGTTCAACCAGCGAAATCATTGAAGCGATCAAAGGTGGTCGGGGGTAAGCCCATAAGTGATGACGCTGAAGTCAACGCCTTTCTAACGAAAACGCCAGCATGTTGCTGGCGTTTTGTTTATTGATGGTTTTCTAAATGGTTATGAGACACTAATCGCGAGTCACTTCATCATTTATTTGTCTGATTTTTTCAGACCAGCATTAATGTCTAGGACATCTTGCTCTGTTAAATTACCCGTCGCTTGACGCAGTTGTAGAACGTTAAGAATGTAATCATAACGCGCGTCAGCTAGGTTTTTATTTGCATCGTATAGGCGGCGTGTAGAATCGAGTACGTCAACGATGGTACGAGTACCCACTTCAAAACCTGCTTCGGTCGCTTTAAGCGCTGATTTAGCTGATACCAAAGATTGTTGATACGCACGAATTGCACCAATAGAAGCGTTGATGTTGTTGTTATAAGCGCGAACATCTTTTACTACGCTACGGTATTGGGCTTCAAGATCTTGGCTTGCTTTAACAAATGAGAATTCAGCCTGTTTGCTTAACGAGGTTAAGTTTCCACCGGTGTACAGTGGAATAGACAGGTTGATACCCACATTAAGGTCTTTGGTGTTATGGCCAGCGTAGGTGTCGTAATATGCGTAATCTGAATCGTATTCACGATTGTAGTTATAACCACCGTCTAGAGTTAGGGAAGGTAAGTTATTCGATTTCGCAATGGAGATATTGTCTTTGGCGATATCTTTAGAAATACGACTAGCAAGCAGGGTCAGGTTTTTTTCTTCTGCATCTTTTACCAACTGATTAATGGTCTCACTTGGTTTGCTGGTCGAGAAACGATCGGTATCCAAAATGCTCAGGTGGGTGGCTTCTTGTCCGGTAATTTCACGTAGCGCTTCGTAGCTATTGGTCAACGTATTTTGCGCTAAGATTTCGTCAGCTAAAACCGCATCATATTGAGCTTGAGCATCGTGGACGTCAGTAATCGCGGATAGGCCAACTTCAAAACGTTGCTTAGTTTGATCTAGTTGACGACCAACAGAGGCTTTTTCTGCACGAACAAAGGCTAAGCTGTCTTGAGCTCGCAGTACTTCAAAATAGGCGGTAGAGACCCGCAAGATAAGAGATTGCTGCGCTGCCGCGTATTGTGCGTCAGCTTCACGTGCGCGCTTTTCTGCGACACCAAGTGATAGCCAGCTCGAGCGTTTGTATAATTCTTGGCTGAAATTAACACCCGCAGTAAGCGCTTTGCTGTTTCGGGCATCTTCATCGCTGTGATTAACGTTATAGCCAGCAGTCAAATTAATCTGTGGCAGTAGTGAACTACGGCTTGAGTTGATAGCTTCAAAAGCGTTGTCACGTTGAGCTTCTGTACCAAGAAGTTGTGGATCATTCTTCTTAGCTAATTCATAGATTTGAGCAAGATTGTCTGCCCATGCGGAAGCACTAAGGCCCCCAAGCGCTGCGCTAATTAAAATAGGGAGCAGTTTTTTCATCGGTTCTATTCCTGCCATAATATTAAAAATCTTAGTTGGAAGAGTTTATCGTAAATTAGCGATAATTGATGCTAAAGTTTTCTATATTTTTATTTTGCTATACAAGTGTACAGTTTTTATTGTTTTTGGCTATCTAAATAAAAATTTAAAAATTGTATAAAAAGTTGAGCAATGTCCTTGGTTGGAAGTTTGTTCCATGAGTAAACTATAGGATTCACTGGGAGGGGGTTAAAATGCAAGATAAAGGGCCGATTAAAGAGGAGTTTTCCTCTCAAGATCTCGAAATTATCTCGAAGGAAACAGTCTTTCAAGGCTTTTTCCGTATGGTTAAATATGCTTTTAAGCACCGCTTATTTAAAGGTGGCTGGAGTGAACCTATCGTACGTGAGATGTTTGAACGAGGAAGTGCTGCAGCGCTGCTCCCGTATGATCCTCAGCAAGATAAGGTTGTGATCATTGAACAAATTCGTGTCGGTGCTTTAGAGCATGCTCATCCTTGGCAATTGGAAATTGTCGCGGGTATTTTTGACCGTGATGAAAGCCCAGAAGAAGTGGTCCGTCGTGAAGCGATGGAGGAAGCTGGTGTCGAAGTTGGCCGAGTGGAAAAAATTACCTCATACTATCCTTCTTCTGGTGGCTGTTCTGAAAAACTCGAAGTGTATGTCGGTGAAGTGGATGCTTCTCTTGCAAAAGGCGTTCATGGTTTAGACTATGAAGGAGAGGATATTATGGTTCACGTGGTTAGCCGCGAAGAGGCCTATCAATTGGTCAAGAATGGCAGAATTGAGAATGGGGCATCGATTATTGCGCTGCAATGGTTGGAGCTAAATTATCAAACCTTACGAAAGCAATGGCAGAAATAATCTTGCACAAACCATATCACGTTGACTTAAAAGAGTTGATGCGAGTTTACGAAACTAACTACGCAAAACTCAATGCTTTGTTACCATCTCAACCTGCTGTGGGTGAGGTGCGTTGCTATCAAGCTGCGCATATGACTTACCAGTTGGAAGTTTCTGAAGTAACTAAATACACGACCTTGGTCGATATTTGTCAAAGTGATCAAATTGCAGTATTTCCTTTGCCTACAATGTCTGTCAGGCTATATCACGACGCTCGGGTAGCAGAAGTTTCCGCGACAGATCAGCTCGCGCGCGTGCAAGCTCGTTATGATTACCCTAACGAAAGTATGGTGCAGAAAGACGAAAAGGCACAAATCAACCGTTTTTTAGGCGATTGGCTTACCTTCTGTTTGAGACATGGTATTAGCCGCTCTCCAATCAACATCAGTCCTCAATAATTAGCAGGTTTATCGATTTTGAACGTGTCGTCCAGTATAGATAACTCAAGCAGTATCAAGCTGTTGCAGATAACCGATACTCATCTGTTTGCTCCAGATGACGGCGCTCTGCTGGGAGTAAATACGGCGGATAGTTTTGCCGCAGTGGTAAAGGATGTTCAGGATAAGCGAGTCAAATTTGATGCGATTCTCGCGACCGGAGACATTTCTCAAGATCACAGCCAAGAATCCTATCAGCGTTTTACTCTAGGAATTGCTCCTCTAGCCAAACCGTGTTTTTGGTTACCGGGGAACCATGATTTTAAACCGCACATGGGTAATATGCTTCCATCCGCTCAGATTCATTCGCAACATGAAATTTTAGTTGGAGAGCATTGGCTTGTGATTATGTTGGATTCTCAGGTGGAGGGAGTGCCACATGGTCGTCTGAGCCAAGAGCAATTAACTCTGCTTGATAAAGCTCTTGCTGCTCATCCCGATCGTTGGGCTCTGATTGTGTTACACCATCATCCGATATTGGTTAATAGCGAATGGCTCGATCAACACACACTCAAGGATAGTGATGAATTTTGGCGTGTAGTGGCTAAGTATCATCGTGTACGAGCGGTTTTATGTGGTCATATTCATCAAGAGTTAGATGTAGAGCATCAGGGGGTAAGGGTTCTTGCTACACCATCCACTTGTGCACAATTTAAGCCTAAGTCGAATGAATTTTCTGTTGATCGTCGCTCTCCGGGGTGGCGTGAATTAGAATTGTTGGCAGATGGCCAAATTAATACTCAAGTGCAACGCCTAGAAAATGGCCGCTATCTCCCTGATTATAATGCAAATGGGTATTAACTATGTCTAAGCCATCTATGCTCATTTACATTCATGGTTTTAACAGTTCGCCACTGTCGCACAAGGCACAAGTGATGCTTCGTTATTGTGAAGAGCATCGACCAGATATCAAAGTCGTGGTGCCTAAACTGCCCAACTATCCGCGCGAGGCAGCTCTTTGTCTCGAAGCGCTAATGGATGAGTATCAAGCCAATTATCACATAGGCTTGGTGGGCAGCTCGTTAGGTGGGTATTTCTCTGCTTGGTTACATCAGAAGTATGGTGTTGCTGCGGTATTGGTGAATCCAGCGGTCAAACCTTATGACCTTTTAGTTGATTATCTTGGTCCTCAACAGAACCCTTATACTCATGAGCAATACGAATTAACCGAGTATCATATGCATGAGTTGAAAGCGCTGGATTGTATGATTTTGCCAGAGCCGAAACGAGTATGGATCTTGAGTCAGACTGACGATGAAGTGTTGGATTATCAGCAAGCGATAGCTAAATATAGTGATGCCGTTCAAACTGTTGAGCAAGGTGGTGATCATAGCTTTGTCAATTTTGAGCGCTACCCTGAAAAAATCGTCCAGTTTTTAAATCTGTAAGATGCTGTTGCGGGAAACGTCATAAAATTAATCATTGCATTAATAGTGCCACTTGACATCATTAAGTCTTATCCAGACTATGTCTCCCTTAGACTTTTATCATTTTACTGAGCTATCTCACAGTAACACTGGTGCCTAAAACAGGTGCCCCACGAAGTGAAAATGATTACTGCTCTTTATATTGGGTGGTAAAGTTACACATAATTTTTCGATATAAGCATTCCGTATTATGACAGAACAATATAATGCTGGAGCCATTGAGGTTCTTAATGGCTTAGAGCCAGTACGTCGCCGACCTGGGATGTATACGGAAACCAACCGTCCTAACCACTTAGGGCAAGAAGTCATCGATAACAGTGTCGATGAAGCGTTGGCTGGGTATGCAACTAAGGTTCAAGTTATTCTCCATGCGGATCAATCACTCGAAGTGATTGATGACGGGCGGGGAATGCCAGTAGATATCCACCCAGTAGAGAAAGTCTCTGGTGTGGAACTCATCATGTGTAAGTTGCATGCCGGCGGTAAGTTTTCTAATAAAAACTATCAATTCTCCGGTGGTCTACACGGGGTGGGTATTTCGGTGGTTAACGCACTTTCTGATCGCGTTGAAGTGACCGTACGCCGTGATGGACAAGTGTATGAAATTGCTTTTGAACATGGCAATAAAGTCTCTGACTTAACGGTTACGGGGACCTGTGGTCGTCGCAATCGAGGTACCAGCGTTCATTTTTGGCCTGAAGCCAAATATTTCGATTCGCCTAACTTCTCGGTTAGCAAGCTGATCAATAACTTACGAGCGAAAGCCGTGTTATGTCCTGGCTTGGAAGTGGTATTTACCGATAAGGTTAACGGCAACGAACATCACTGGTGCTATCAAGATGGTTTAAAAGATTATCTTGCGGAAGGGGTGAAAGGTTTTCCTACGCTTCCTGAAGAACCTTTTACTGGTAAGTTCTCTTCTGAAACCGAAGCGGCAGATTGGGCACTTATCTGGTTGCCAGAAGGTGGTGATTTAATCACGGAAAGCTACGTTAACTTGATTCCAACGGCGTTAGGCGGTACTCATGTCAATGGGTTACGCCAAGGCTTGTTAGATGCAATGCGTGAGTTCTGTGAATTCCGTAATCTGTTGCCGCGTGGTGTGAAACTGACGGGTGAAGACGTCTTTGATCGTTGTGCTTATGTCTTGTCGGTGAAAATGCTTGATCCGCAATTTGCAGGCCAAACTAAAGAGCGTTTGTCTTCTCGTCAAATGTCAGGTTTTGTTTCTGGCGTGGTTAAAGATGCATTCAGTTTATGGCTGAACGAGCGTCCCCAACTAGCTGAGCTATTGGCTGAATCTTGTATCGCCAATGCGCATAAGCGTATGCGGGCGAGCAAAAAAGTCGTACGTAAAAAAGTGGCTTCTGGTCCTGCGCTACCGGGCAAACTAACTGACTGTTCACAACAAGACTTGAGCCGCACTGAACTCTTCCTAGTGGAAGGGGATTCTGCGGGCGGTAGTGCAAAGCAAGCTCGTGACCGTGAGTTCCAAGCCATTATGCCGCTGCGCGGTAAAATCCTAAACACATGGGAAGTGGCTGGTGACCAAGTATTGGCTTCACAAGAAGTACACGATATATCAGTGGCGTTAGGTATCGACCCAGATACCGACAACCTAGAAGGTTTACGTTACGGTAAAGTGTGTATCTTGGCCGATGCGGACTCCGATGGTCTGCATATTGCTACCTTGCTTTGCGCTCTGTTTACTCGCCATTTCTACAAATTGGTCGAAGAAGGTCACGTCTATGTTGCGATGCCTCCTCTGTATCGTATCGACTGTGGTAAAGAAGTGCATTATGCACTCGATGAAGCAGAAAAAGCTGCAATTACTGAGCGTTTAAGTAAGAAAAAAGCCAAAATTAATGTCCAACGATTCAAAGGGTTGGGTGAAATGAACCCAATTCAACTTCGTGAAACAACCATGGATCCAAACACTCGTCGTTTAGTTCAGCTAACCATTGATGATAACCAAGCGACTGAAGAGATGATGGATATGTTACTGGGTAAAAAACGTGCCGATGATCGACGCAGTTGGTTGCAAAGTAACGGTGATTTAGCGGAAGTTGAGGGGTAATGAATGTCAACTGAGATGAGTTTCGATGGTGTCGAACAGCTGCCGTTAAGACGGTTTACTGAAGATGCTTATCTGAATTATTCAATGTACGTCATCATGGACCGTGCATTGCCTTATATCGGCGATGGTTTAAAGCCAGTACAACGCCGTATTATTTATGCCATGTCGGAGCTGGGTTTATCGGCTTCGGCTAAATACAAAAAATCAGCACGTACCGTTGGTGACGTATTGGGTAAATACCATCCTCATGGTGACTCAGCATGTTATGAAGCTATGGTGCTGATGGCGCAACCCTTCTCATACCGCTACCCACTCGTGGACGGCCAAGGTAACTGGGGTGCACCGGATGATCCAAAATCGTTCGCAGCAATGCGTTATACCGAAGCAAAACTGTCTAAGTTCTCTGAAGTTTTACTTGGTGAATTAGGCCAAGGTACGGTTGAGTGGCAGCCTAACTTTGATGGCACGATGAAAGAGCCAAAAATGTTGCCAGCACGCTTACCTCATATCTTGCTAAATGGGGTAACGGGCATTGCGGTAGGTATGGCAACCGATATCCCACCACATAATGTTCGTGAGGTGGCTGAAGCTGCGATTCATCTGCTCGATAATCCGAAAGCGGAATTGTCGGATGTGATGCAATTTGTGCAAGGTCCGGATTATCCAACTGAAGCAGAAATTATTTCGCCAAGAGCGGATTTGAAGAAAATTTATACCACTGGTCGTGGTAGCGTCAAAATGCGTGCGGTGTGGCATAAAGAAGATTCAGACATCGTTATTACGGCGATTCCGCATCAGGTGTCTGGATCGAAATTGCTTGAGCAAATCGCTAACCAGATGCGAGCTAAGAAATTGCCGATGATCGAAGATTTGCGCGACGAATCGGATCATGAAAACCCAACGCGTATTGTGATTGTTCCTCGTTCAAATCGTGTCGATTGCGATGTGGTGATGAATCACCTGTTTGCTTCAACCGATTTGGAGAAAAGTTACCGCGTTAACTTGAATATGATTGGTCTTGATGGCCGTCCTCAAGTGAAAGGTTTGGTACAAATCATCTCTGAATGGCTGCAATACCGAATTAAGACTGTGCGTGCTCGCTTGCAACACCGTCTTGATAAAGTGATGGCTCGCTTGCACATTCTAGAAGGTTTGTTGGCGGCTTTCCTCAATATTGATGAAGTGATTGAAATCATCCGTAGTGAAGATGAACCAAAACCGGTATTGATGGCACGCTTTGGCATTAGTGAGATTCAAGCTGATGCGATTCTTGATACCAAGTTACGTCAATTGGCGAAACTTGAAGAAATGAAGATTCGTGGAGAGCAAGACGAACTAGCAAAAGAACGTGAAAAACTAGAACAACTTCTTGGCTCCGATCGTCGTTTGAATACGTTGATCAAGAAAGAGCTTAAAGCCGATGCAGAAAAATACGGTGATGATCGCCGTTCACCTCTTGTTGAGCGTGAAGAAGCGAAAGCCTTGACCGAACGTGATCTACTACCAAATGAAGCGATCACTGTGATCATTTCCGATAAAGGTTGGGTGCGTCATGCGAAAGGCCATGAAGTCGATTGCGAAGGCTTGAATTACAAAGCGGGCGACCAGTATTTGGCGCATGCTTGTGGTAAGAGTAATCAGCAAGCTATTTTCCTCGCTAGTGATGGCCGTAGTTACTCGCTTGAATCTCATACATTGCCATCAGCACGTGGCCAAGGTGAACCAATTACGGGTCGCTTGAATCTTGCTGAAGGTTCTTCTATTCGTCAGGTGGTAATGGGAGAAGACGAACAGTTATGGCTGGTTGGCTCCGATGCCGGTTATGGCTTTGTATGTAAAGGCGCTGATTTACTGTCGAAAAACCGTAGTGGTAAAGCGTTAGTGAACTTGCCTGAAAATGCCGAAATTATGTCTCCACAACCAATCCAGAAGATTGATGAGGATGAGATTCTAGCCATTACAGACCAAGGTCGAATGTTGTTGTTCCCAATTAAAGATTTGCCTCAATTGAGTAAAGGCAAAGGGAATAAGATCATTAATATTCCAGCGGCGAAAGCGAAGTCTCGTGAAGAAGTGGTTTCTCACTTAGTGGTGATTCCTCAGGGGGCAGCGATTACCTTGTATGCGGGTAAACGTAAGCTTGGTTTGAAACCTGCTGATCTTGATAACTATCGTGGTGAGCGTGGTCGTCGTGGTGGGTTATTGCCAAGAGGCTTACAACGCGTTTCCGCGATTGAAATTGAAGAAAGCAATACGGCAGCCTCTGAAGAAGAGTAAGCTTAATGCACAAACGAAAAATGGAGCCGAAAGGCTCCATTTTTTTCCTGTGTTGGGCGGGAATTATATCATCAGTCGCTTATTTTTTCTTAAGCTGCTTATGGTTAAACCAATAATGGTCGAGTGACCAAAGGCCACCCCCTTTCCACATTAAAAGCGCGGACAAGCTTAACCAAGTTAAATGAGTCGCGTAGGCGCTTGGATAAACAAAGATCTGGATAGTTAATGTCATGATCGCCAAACCTAACGCTCCCCAACGCGTCATTAACCCTATGACAAGTAAAAGGGGAAGAAGGTGTTCGGCAAAGGTAGCCAAATAGGCGGCAAAAGCGGGGTTGATTATTGGTAGAGCGTACTCATATTCAAATAGAAAAAAAGTGGTGTCTTTGATATGAGGAATGCCCCATTGCCATTGTCCGGAAATTGGGTTGAGCGCAAATCCCTCTATTTTGGTTTGTCCAGAAAGCCAGAAAACACCCGCTAATGCCAACCGAGACATGAGTAGAATGATTGATTCAATTGAACGATCTTTAAGCGTTAGCATGAGGCATCTCCAAGCTGACAAATAATCGGTAACGATAAAAGTTGATTGAGTGTTTGCGGTAAAGTATCCGGTGACATATTTTGACTAGCCTGAGCCAAAGATTGTCCCTGCTTGAGTTTACACAGTAGTGTAAAAACATCTTCAGTAACGACGCTACATACCCCAAACCATTGCTGTTTATGTAGGACTAAATACTCAGTGTTTCGCCAATCTTGTTCACTCAGTTCGGTTCCCATATCTTGGGTAAGAGAGTGATAAATAGAACCTAAAGCGATAGGGCTTTGCCACAAAGTTAACGTCGAACTAAAAGTCCATGTTTGGTCCATCATTTGCGACGTTGTATTCAGCTGTTGGTAGAGCTGTTCAGAGCTCAATACAGTGTCTTCAGCAGCGTGAGTTAGCTGCAATAGCTGATATTCTAATTTGGCAAGTAGAGGTGTGCAGACAAGCTCAGCAGGTAATTCGAGTTGGTCGAGAAATTCTGGAAAATCTTCCCCATATTCGTGCAAGATTGGGCTGTGCGGAAGAGACTCCTGGATAAAACCCAACGCGACGGTACGAAAAATATCGTCACCCATCATCTGTGCGCATTTAGGAAAAATAGAGGCTAGCGATTCCAATAAAGAACAATGCATATTGTTACGATACACATTCATTCTTAGCCGTTTTTCTTGGTTAGATTTTCCGGACAGTAACGAGTGTATACGTTCGTTTTGTGCATCACACATGCTTTGCTTAAAAAGAGAGTGCATGTTGTTGCTCCTTTTGATGCACTTGACGATATTTATCTGCCAGACAAGCTTGAGAAAGTAGCTCTTTGAATGGAGGAAGTTGACTATCCCACTCAATCAGAGTGCCGATGTCTCCGGTTAAGGAGAGCGTTTTCTGGTAGAGTTGCCAAACGTCGGTTTGAACCGGGGAACCATGGCTATCAATCCGCAGAGTTAGTGCTTCTTGGGTATCAAGATGATAGCCAGCTAGATGGATTTGGCTAACGAATTTCAAAGGAAAGTCAGCTAGATAAGCTTCGGGGTCTTGCTGGTGATTAAAGCAGCTCACCGCGATGTTATTAACATCTAACAGCAGGTCACAGCCAGTGCGACGCACCATCTCTCGAATAAATTCAGTCTCGGTATAATCCTGTTGAGCGAACGTGATATAGGTTGATGGATTTTCCATTAACAAAGTATCACCCAATCGCTCTTGTATTTGGTGAATATGACGACAAGTGCGTTCTAAATGCGCCTTAGTGTAGGGAATAGGCAGCAGGTCATTGAGAAAAGCATTACCATGAGAAGACCAAGCAAGGTGTTCAGAAAAAACCACCGGCTCAATATGTTCTACAAGGCTAGCAACGCGGTCTAAGTGCTCCTTGTTTAACGGCTCAGTTCCCCCGATGGAAAGCCCAACCCCGTGGACTGTGATTGGATAGTCTTCCCGTATACGTTGTAAGTAATGGCGTAATGGACCTCCTGCAGACAGGTAATTTTCTGCATGTATTTCAACAAAGCCAAGCGGTGGCTTTAGCTCTATCAAGGTATCGAAATACTGGGGCTTGAAGCTGACCCCACTATATTTGGGAAACTTACAGCGATGTTTGCTCAAATTTTGTGTGGTCATCTTCTTACCCCTGGGTTACTTAAAATGCTTTGAGTTGGCCAAAACCTGTATCGGAAGTTGGGGATTCCATCTTCATACAGTTGCCTTTTTTGACTAATTTCCAAGCATTGCCTTGGTAGTCCATCTTGGCGCTGCCTGCACATGAAGTACCAGGGCCTGCTGCACAGTCATTTTGTCCGGCTAACGAGACGCCATAGCATTTTTCTTTAGCAGCTGCGTGTGCTGGTAAAGTTGCTGCTGAGAGCGCAAGAGCTGATGTTAAAGCAAGAGCTAAAGTAGTGGTGTTGTGTTTCATGGGTGCTTCCTCACTCATTGGTTATGTTGGTTTACCTTCATTAGTCGTACCGAATGAGTGAAGAATTACAGTGAAAAGAAAAAAAATTAATTTTTTTCTTTGGGTGAGATTTTGAGGGTTGTGGATTTGAGTAAGATTTTGAAAGAGAACGAATTTGATGCATTTGTTGACCAAAACGACGACAGGCACTACACAGGGTAATATGCAGTTTTAGCGTCATCTTTTCTTTAGTTGTTAATACCCGATCCTGGCTTTCTGAAAGCAGACGAGTTGCTTGTTTGCAGTTCATCATGATTGCTGCTCCTGTTCAAACCACCGAATTTCTAAGCATTCACGTAGGCGTAAACGTGCTCGATATAAAGTGACATTTAAGTAGTTGCCGCTGATGTTTTCATTGCTGCAAATCTCTTCACTTTCGAGCTCTAAGAACTCGCGCATCATGAAGAGGCGACTGTACTTTTCTGGCATCATACGCAAACAGGTATCGAATATGCGCCAAAAGTGCTTATTCTCTGCTTGGTTTTCAGGATCATGCCATTTTGTTGGCCGCTCATGTTTTTGCCAATGCCCCCGCTCATCAAATAACTTCTCGAGTAATGCATCGCCATGCAAACCCGAGCCTTCAGCTAGATCTTCCGCGGCAGTAAAACGCTTTTCTTTACGTAGTAGATCGATCAATTTATTTTTTAAAATAGCGAACACCCAAGTTTTGAGCGCCGCTTGGCGAGAGAATTTTTCTCGGTATTGATAAGCTGCAAGCATTGCCTCTTGCACTGCTTCTTCGGCCAGTGCTTCGTTTTGAATTTGCAGAATCGCGAACTTGAGCATTTGAGTTCGTAGTTGTTCGAACTCAATGCCTGAAAAGTGGTGGAGAGGATTACTCTCGCTGGTGTTATCGGTCGGGGATGTGGTTGTCTGCATAATCGTCCTCTGCTCGTTATCGTTATTAGTTTAGACGATGACAGAGGGGAAATAGTGACAACAATAATTAAGATTCTTCTGACCAGCCTTCTGCATCAGAAAGATCAGGTGCACCAGGGATGGCTTTTTCTTCGCTTGCCCATTCACCGAAATCGATCATTTGGCATTTTTTACTGCAAAATGGGCGGAAGGGGCTTTTTTCACTCCATTCAACGGGTGAACCACATTGTGGGCATTTCACCACAGTAGGTTTATTCGACATGAAATTTCCTATGACTTTTATTACTGTATTGCTTTAATCAATTAGCTACAAACGGCTAATTGGAAGGTGATGTCTTGTGTACTTGCTTGGCCTGATTTGAAATCGATAAATTTAATCGCAAAACGGTTTTTATGCCCAGAGATCATTGGATAGACGCCAAATTCTAGCGGGATAGCAAGACGAATAATATTGGCATCAACCGCATCGCCTTGGTAGAAACCCGCTTTAGCCAATTTATCTTTGAAGTAGCCAGTCTCTCTGGTTAACTTTAACCAAAGATTTAACGCATCAGAGAGAGGTTTTAGGGTACTCATCCATTCGCTAGCATCGTTCACTTTTTGTTCGAAACTTTGATGGAGCCAATAATGTAGCGCTGGGAGATCAAAACAACATGATCCACCAGGTAAGTTGAAGCGCTGTCGGATGGCGCTTAGGAATCGATCTTCCTTAAGCGATTGCCCGAATCGTTCGGCATTCATCAAACTGCGGTGTACGCCATCAACATCTCTAAGTAACTGAAGCAGTGTATCTTGGTCGACACCATCGACGTTCAGCCAGCTTCGGTAGGTTTGTCTCTGCTTTTCGATATCTTTGGCTAATTCACTTTTAAGTTGAATTTGCTCAAAAATTTCCAGTAGATCAAACAATGAACGGAAAAACAGCTGGTGCTGGATCGCGTCACGAAACTGCGATGCTTGAAGCATCTGGTTGAGTAATGCTTCTACACGAAGATAAATACGCGTTTTTTCATTGAGCGGATGTTCAAACTTTTGTGTAGTCATCTAGCTAGCCTATGTTTCTTTGGCCCTATTCTCACCGATTTTCCCTGCTTAATGCTAGGTACTTTTGGTGTAATTCTGCAATTTGTGGCAAAAGTTCTTGGTTTTTGTCGTCATTTTTTATGACATCATCAGCAATAGCTAAACGTTGCTCGCGAGTTGCTTGTGATGCCAAAATCGCGCGAGCCTGTTTTTCACTTACTTGATCGCGCATCATGGTGCGTTCAATTTGGATCGGTTCAGATACATCGATCACTAAAATACGATCCGCCATCGATTGCAACTGATTTTCCACCAATAAAGGCACGACTAATAAACCATATGGAGAGGTGACTTCTGCCAGTTGTCTTTGCATTTCTTGACGAATCATTGGATGCAAAAGCTGATTGATCCACTGCTTCTGTTGCTCGTCATGAAAGATGATCTCTCGCAGTTTAGGGCGATTAAGCTCGCCGTTATTGGTGACGATATCAGAACCGAAATGTTCAAGGATCGCGTTTAGACCAGCCGATTCCGGCTCAACAACTTGGCGAGCGACAATATCGGCATCGACTAGATCAATGGCAAAGTGTTGATGAAATAGATTTGCGACAGTGGTTTTACCGCTGGCAATGCCACCTGTTAATCCAACAATCATAGACATGTTACCAACCTAAAAATGAACGCAAATACCAATCGATGATCGAGTTACCCCAAAGTAGACTAATCCATCCTGCTATTGCTAGATAAGGGCCAAACGGGAATGCTTTCTCTAATCCTTGTTTTTGCAGTTTTAATTGCACTAGACCAAAGCACAGGCCAACCAAAGAAGAGAGTAGGATAATAATCGGCAATTGTTGCCAACCTAACCATGCGCCTAATGCCGCGAGCAACTTAAAGTCACCATAGCCCATGCCTTCTTTTCCTGTCAGCAATTTAAATGCCCAGTAGAGAGACCATAACACCAAATATCCGGCCATTGCTCCAATCACTGCGTCTGTGAGAGTGATAGAGGTAAACCCCAATAATGCCATCGCCAATCCAGCCCACAATAGAGGTAAGGTAAGTTGATCCGGCAAAAGAAGGGTATCAAAGTCGATAAAGGTCGCTGCGATTAAGACGAAGGTAAAAAACATTAGCCCTAGAGAGTAGGGGCTGTAACCAAACTGGTTAGCCAAGAGGTAGCACGCGAGCGCTGTTATTATTTCTACACAGGGATAGCGAGCAGAAATCGGCTCGTGACAATGATGACAGCGTCCTTTAAGCAATAACCAACTGACAACAGGAATATTATCAATTGCTCGGATCTGGGTGTGACACTTTGGACAGCGAGAACGTGGTTTGCTTAGCGAAAGTAATTGCTCTGGCGGCGCTATGTTGTATTCCGGAAAGCTTTCTGCACACTCTTGGCGCCATTCTTGCTCCATGATACGAGGTAAGCGGTGAATCACAACGTTAAGAAAGCTGCCGATGATTAAACCAAATACGGTAGCAAACAGAGTAAATATCCAAGGGTAATATAGAAAAATGTCCATGGTGGAATGATGTGTCCTCTGGAAACCGTAATGGGTGAAAATTCGTGAAGCCATTGGTGATAATAGTAAGATGGCTTCAGTGGTAGGATCATACTAACTCAAGATGCTAGCCAAATTAAAGATGGGAAGATACATAGCGATCACTAAACCACCAATCACGATGCCTAGTAATAAAATTAGGACAGGCTCCATTAATTTTTCTAGTGTTTCGAGACGTTGAGTGACATCTTGCTCGTAGAGTAAAGCAACTCGGGATAACATTTCTTCTAATCGACCGCTTTCTTCACCAATCATCGTTAGTTGTATTAACGTTTCTGGAAAGCATTCGTAGCGCCGTAGTGATTGATGTAAGGTCTCTCCATTCGCAATACGAGTGATAATGTCTGGTAGCAAACTGAGTAGATACTGGTTGCTTACACTTTCTGATGCCATTTGCAACCCAGCAAGAATTGAGATACCAGCTCGCAAGCTTGTTGCGGTTGTCGAGCAAAATCTGGCTAATTCACTACGCAACCATATACGGCCAAAAATCGGTAGAGATAAGCCTAACTTCGCTAAATGGTAATTGAATTTCGAAGACCTAGACTGAGCAACGCGTAATGCAATTACAACGACAGAGACGCTTAATAAGAGAGACACACTCGAATCAGCTAACCAATTTGAGAGAGTGATGACTTGTTGCGTTAACCAAGGCAATTGAGCGCCGAAGCTATGGAACAGGTCGGCAAATTGCGGAATAACAAAAACCAACATAATGTAGCAGACGATACTGGCGACGAGGACAATAATCAGCGGATAGATCATGGCTTTTAATAGTTTTTGTCGGAGTTGTTCTTTTTGTTCTAGGTATTGGCTGAGTTTATTAAATACGTCTGCTAACTGACCATGCTGCTCTGCTGATTTGACTAAGCTAATGTAAAGCGAATCAAAATGATGGCTGGCATTTTTTAGCGCGATAGAAAGGGGTATGCCAGCAATAACCGCTTGTTGTACTTCTGTGAGCAGAGAACGCATCTCCGCCTTTTGATGGTGAATTAGAATCAGTCGCAGCGCCTCCGAAAGTGGCACGCTACTCATTAATAGTGTGGCTAATTGGCGAGTAAAAAGATGGATGTCTTTGATGGTAAAGCGGTTACGCCATTTTGACACTAAGTCAGCAGGACGACTTTGAATCATCTTTATCACAATATTGCGCTGTTTGAGGTGTGCTATCACCTCTTGTTCAGAGCGAGCAAGGTATTTTCCTCGACATGGTTTTCCTTGACCATTTTGCCCATGCCAGTGAAAACAGCGTAGCGATGTTTTATTCATCGTGTCCCTGCAATGGAATAAAGAGGTCGGGGATGACGCGTAAACACTCTTCGAGAGTCGTTTCTCCTGCGAGTATCAGCTGTTTGGCAGACTGAGCAAGAGATGAGTTTGCTTTAGGACAATCACGATGTTGATGTGTTAATTGAGCGGCAATTGGCTGCAATTCAAATACGCCTACTCGCCCGAAAAAACCTTGATGACAATGCAAACAACCAGTGGAATGCGCTTGATAAAGGCGATGGTTATTGTCGAGTTGAAGCGATTTCTGGGCAAGAACGCTCGCATTAGAGAGCTGTTTGCAGTGCTTACAGAGTTTGCGTACCAGTCGCTGGGCAATAATTAAACTCAATGAAGCATCTAAGTGATAGGGTTCAATTCCCATTTGTTGTAGACGTAATCGTGTTTCTGATGCGGAGTTGGTATGTAATGTGGACAATACAAGATGCCCTGTTTGCGCGGCTTTTACCGCAATTAGTGCCGTTTCTAAGTCACGAATTTCGCCAATCATCATCACATCAGGATCTTGTCTTAAGAGTGCGCGGAGTACTTGGGCAAAATCGAGCCCTATTTTGCTATGCACAGCAACTTGATTAACCCCTTCCAAAGCAATTTCGATAGGATCTTCAGCTGTTGATATATTGAGAGTCTCGGCGTCCAATAGCTGTAAGGCTGTGTATAGGGTTTGTGTTTTACCACTGCCGGTTGGCCCAGTAACCAGAATCAGTCCTTGGGGGCGGTGCAGTGCTTGTTGAAATAGTGCTTGTTGTTCTTCACTTAGCCCTAATGTGGCTAATGAGGTATGTTGAACTTGAGTATTGAGTAAGCGCAGCACCATTTTTTCTCCCCATTGGGTTGGAATGGAGGAAAGACGGATGTCGAGCCATTTATCCGTGGTTAGAGGATAATGAATCCGACCATCTTGGGGTAAACGACGTTCAGCAATATCCAGTTGCGCCATGATCTTGAGTCGTGCAGAAAAGCGACGTTGTGAATGAGCGGGTAACCGTTGTTCCTCTTTAAGAATTCCATCGCAGCGAAATCTAATTCGATAATGTGCTTTGTAAGGTTCAAAGTGAATGTCGGATACATTGCGTTCGTGCGCGCTGCGAATGAGTTGATCGAGATGCGCAGCAATAGGGGAGGCCGAGTTATTCAGCTCCTCCTGTTCACTGTTCTCTGCTTCTTCAGACCAGTGGACGTCCACCTGATAGTGATTATGTGGCTCCTTAACCACACTAAATAAAGTGGTGAGAGCATGGGTTATCTCGGTATGGGAAGCGAGTACTAAGATTATGCGTCGACCAGTTGCGAATTGGAACTCATGCTCCAATTGTTGCGGTGTTGGGTCAGCAACTGCGATAGTTAATTGAGTGGCACTAATTTGGATCGGAATGGCTTGATACGCTAGCATCAGCGATTGTAATGGCAATACCTGATGATGAGCTGGCCAATCGAATTGGTCGAGGCGAACGATCGGAAGTGATAAGAGCTCGCTAAGGTGTTCGCATAATTGAATGGCATTGAATAATTTGGTTTGGATCAATGCATCAACCGGAGTAATGCCTTGCGTTTTGCAACGTTTTCCAAGGGGAGTCACTTGATCAGGTAAGAGCAAGTTAGCTTGGGTTAATAGCTTGAAAAGAGGTGCCGTCATAAGCAACTGACCGGAGTTAAACTGCTATCCATATCGTGAGGTAACGTCATGTGACATTGCCACCCAGTGTTGGTATCGCGGGAGAGGATGGCAATCGCTCCGGCCGGTGAATGGAAACGAAACACCAAACTCTCATGTTCAATGGAAAGGGTTCCTAGGCGAGAGCTGTCGGAGTTAATTCCTAGCATGGCGAGGTTTGAATTGCTGTTTAGCGCACCATTTTGTTGAACATAAAGCTCTGCTGGTGCAGTGAGTCCTTTTAGTACAGCAACGCCCGCGGTGAGCTGACTTCGTGTGACATAATCACGATAAGAGGGAATAGCAATCGCTGACACTACCGCAATAATTGCGACGACTATCATCAGTTCGATTAAGCTAAAACCACCGATGGCTTGTCGGTGTCTCATGGTTGTCATTCAGCACACTCCTATGGATTTACAGGTGTGGACAAGTTAAGAAGCACTAAGGGAGATAGCTAGGAATGGGGCAACGGGCTGCGAGGTAGTTAAAGAAAACAGACTTGAATGTTTTATCATCACAGTTAATTTTGCGAGATAAGACTCAAAATAAGAATTAGGGTGCGTCATGCACCCTAATCGTGTAAATAAGACGTCGATTACACAAAGCGCATCGACAAATCTAGAGCATGGATATGTTTGGTTAACGCACCGACTGAAATGTAATCAACCCCCGTCTGCGCATACATGCGTAATGTGTCTAGCGTGATGTTGCCTGAGTTTTCAAGGGCAGCACGGCCAGCATTGATCTCTACGGCTTTGCGCATCATATCCAAATCAAAGTTATCTAACATGATGATATCCGCCCCCGCATCAATGGCTTGTTGAAGTTCTTCAAGGCTTTCGGTTTCAACTTCGACTGGTTTGCCTGGGTTGAGTTGTTTTGCAGTATGAATGGCTTTGCCGATACCACCACAGGCCATAATATGATTTTCTTTGATGAGGTAGGCATCGAATACGCCAATGCGATGATTGTATCCACCGCCACACGCTACGGCATATTTTAACGCGCTGCGCAGACCGGGAATGGTTTTGCGAGTATCCAACAAACGGCAATCGGTACCTTCTAATTCTTTAACATAACGCGCCGTTGTGGTGGCACAACCGGATAGCGTTTGGATAAAGTTCATCGCATTGCGTTCTCCGGTTAGAAGAAGGCGTGCTGGCCCTTTTAATGTGCATAGAGTTTGGTTTGGCTTGAGTTGGTCGCCATCTTGCACATGCCATTCGATGGTAACTTGTCCACCGAGTTGATTAAAGACTTCATCGACCCAAAGTTGACCACAAAAAATGCCTTCTTCGCGTGTGATTATCTTTGCTTGCCCCTTGGTTTCTGCTGGAATCAAACTTGCGGTAATATCACGAGAGGCATCCAAGATACCGCCCAAATCTTCGGCTAACGTATCTCTGACTGCGCGAGTAATATCTTGGGTAAGATGTTGTTTTAGATACTCTAGTCGTTGTTGGCTGTTATGGGTTTCTTTCATGGCTAATCAGTCTTTAATTGATAGAGGTGATGAATCATACCGCCACTGTCATGCAAATACAGTCTTTATTTTGTTCGGTAGCGAAGTAGAATCATAGCAAAGGTAAAAAGGAAGATGTCGATGATGATACAAGAAGGTTGGCTTACGCAGGCAAGGCATGTTCCATCACCATTTTGTGATGAGCGTAGTGATGAAACCGATATATCTTTGCTGGTTGTGCACAACATTAGCTTACCGCCGGGGCAATTTGGTGGCCCATACATTGAACAGTTCTTTCAAGGACAGCTGGATCCTAACGAGCATCCTTTTTTTAAGGTGATTCATCAAATGGGCGTTTCTGCTCATTGCCTAATTCGTCGTGATGGGGAAATTGTTCAATTTGTTCCATTTCATGCTAGAGCTTGGCATGCTGGTAAGTCGTCTTTTGCGGGAAGAGAACGTTGTAACGATTATTCCATTGGTATTGAGCTGGAAGGGACGGATGTTATCGCCTATACAGAACAGCAATATGAAGCATTAACTCAAGTGACATTAGCGCTGATGGAAGCTTATCCGAAGATGACGCTACCACGCATCACAGGGCATCAGTATATTGCACCACAACGTAAAACGGATCCCGGACTGGTGTTTGATTGGCCAAAATTCCGCCGTGGCCTTGTGCAATCCGGGATAAAGCTTCGCTCTTAAAGGGCGTCGTGGTATTCCGTGAGAATTTGTTCTATCCAAGTGGCGATGCGCTCGTCACTCTCTTCGTATTGAGAATCCTCATCTAAGGCTAAACCGACAAAATGTGAGCCTGATGGTAGTAGTGCTTTTGAGGCTTCAAATTCATAACCTTGATTTGGCCAATGGCCTAAAATGTGTGCCCCCACTTTGCAGACTTCATCATGCAGTAAGCCCATGGCATCTAGGAACCATTCGCCATAGCCTTCTTGATCTCCTAAGCCAAATAGGGCGACGTATTTCCCCTTTAGATCGACGCTGCTCAATTGATCCCAAATTGCGCTCCAATCTTCTTGAATCTCGCCAAAATCCCAAGTGGATATGCCGAGTATCAAAAAGTCGTAATCATTCATTTTGGTTAGGGGCGTTTCTTTGACGTTGTAGATATCAACTAGCTCTTCACCCAACATAGCACGCATTTTTTCAGCTGCCATTTCGGTGTAACACGTCGTTGAGCCATAAAACAAACCTATTTTCATCATTTTTTCTTCATTAATCGAGCTGAGTGGTCGATTCTAACCGTAAATTGTCTTCAGTTGCATTCCTTATCCGTTAAAAGGAGGGCAGACTGAGTCTAATAGCAGGTCAAAACATGGCACACTTAGCTAACTACTGCGCTAAAATTAGGTGCTTACTTGGGTGTCCCCATGTTTTATGGTATTTACTTCATAATAACCTATCGGTATTGAGGCACATGTGACAGAGTTTTTTTCTCCCGACCAAGGATTGGTAGAGCAATTTTTAGATGCAATGTGGATGGAAAGGGGATTGTCAGAAAATACATTGGCATCTTATCGTAACGATTTAACGAAGTTGCTAAGTTGGATGCAAGAGCATAACTATCGCCTCGATTTCATCAGCTTTGCTGGTTTACAAGAGTTTCAAGCTTGGTTGGTGGATTGTGATTATAAACAAACATCCCGAGCGAGAATGCTGTCAGCGATTCGTCGCTTATTCCAATATTTGCACCGTGAGAAAGTTCGCGCTGATGATCCAAGTGCACTTTTAGTGAGTCCTAAATTACCTAAGCGGTTACCAAAGGATTTAAGTGAAGAGCAGGTGGATGCGTTACTAGAAGCGCCTGACCCTAACGACCCGATTGAGCTGCGTGACAAAGCTATGCTAGAACTGTTGTACGCAACAGGATTGCGTGTAACGGAGTTGGTTTCTCTTACCATGGAGAACATTAGTCTTCGCCAGGGTGTGGTAAGGGTGATCGGTAAAGGGGGCAAAGAACGTTTAGTGCCTATGGGTGAAAATGCGGTGGATTGGATTGAAACCTTTATTCAATCTGGCCGGCCCGATCTGCTTGGTGAAAAAACGTCTGATGTTGTATTTCCGAGTCGCAGAGCGCAACAGATGACCAGACAAACGTTTTGGCACCGGATTAAACACTATGCGGTCATTGCTGGAATTGATATCGATAAGCTGTCGCCGCACGTATTACGCCACGCTTTTGCAACGCACTTATTAAATTACGGCGCTGATTTACGTGTGGTGCAGATGTTATTAGGTCATAGTGACTTATCAACAACACAAATTTATACTCATGTTGCCACAGAGCGACTAAAACAACTCCATCATGAGCACCATCCAAGGGCTTAATCATAAGGTGATTTTAATGAAATTATTGCGAAAAATACTGCTTCTGACTTTACCTGTTTTGGCGCTGCTTGGCGGTAATACAGTGGCAGTGGCAGCGTCATCGCCAAGTACAACGACTGAAGCGAAAGCGTCTGCAGTCGATGTTAATCTGTTTAAAACACGCTTTGGTAAATTAGGGTTGCAAGTAACGGATGTGGTGCCATCGGATATTGCCGGACTGCTAGAAGTTCATACCAACGGAGGCATAGTCTTTGCTACGCCAGATGGTAAACAGTTTATTGCCGGTACGCTCTATGGTATGGATCAAAACGGTCAATACGTTGATGTATTGGCTAAGCGTCAAGCACCGCTCAATGCGAAAAAAATAGCTCAGTATCGTGACGACATGATTGAGTACAAAGCGCAAGATGAAAAATATGCAGTGACTGTATTTACCGATATCACTTGTGGCTACTGCGCAAAATTACACAGCCAGATGAAAGAGTACAATGATGCGGGTATTACCGTGCGTTATCTTGCTTTTCCTCGTCAAGGACCTGTTGGTCAAGTTGCTACACAAATGGCTTCTATTTGGTGTGCCAAAGATCCAGCCCAAGCGATGAATGTGGCCAAACGTGATCACAAACTTCCAGAAGTGGAAGGTAATATTGAACAGTGTAAGCAAAAAGTTGCCGACCACTATCAATTGGGGCGAGATTTGGGCGTAAACGGAACCCCAGCTATTTTCTTGCCTAACGGTGAAATGATTGGTGGTTACATTCCTCCACAACAGTTGTTAGCTCGCTTGCAACAACAATAATCGTTAATGGATTTAAGCCTCTCGACTACGGGAGGTAATGTAGAAGTATGATTGAAATACAAAGAAGACCAGAGCCAGAGCTGTCACTGTTACCTGATACTATTCCTGAGTTGCTGCGACGTCTCTATTTGAGCCGCGGTGTGACGGATTTGGCTCAACTGGAAAAAAGCGCTCGTGGCTTACATTCTTATCAAAAGCTGTTTGGCATTGAGCAAGCGGTGGAACTGTTGTTCCATGCCGTGGAGCAACAAAAAAGAATTATTGTCGTAGGTGACTTTGATGCCGATGGCGCGACCAGTTCTGCGCTTTCCGTTTTGGCGCTTCGAATGCTCGGTAGCCACAATGTTGATTACTTGGTGCCAAACCGATTTGAAGATGGTTACGGTCTTAGTCCTGAAGTGGTTGAGCAAGCAATTGGTCTTGGCGCTGAGATGATCATGACCGTTGATAACGGCGTTTCATCGATTGAAGGGGTGAATACGGCGAAACAGCATGGTTTGCAAGTGCTGGTCACCGATCACCATTTGCCGGGGCGAGAATTACCTGACGCCGATGCGATAGTTAACCCCAATTTACGTGAGTGTGATTTCCCATCTAAAGCGCTTGCTGGCGTTGGGGTGGCTTTTTATTTGATGATGGCGCTGTGCGTTTACATGCGCAAAGTGGGGTGGTTTGCCAAGCAAGGTATTGCTGAGCCGAAATTGATGGAATTGATCGATTTGGTTGCGTTAGGAACCGTAGCGGATGTTGTGCCACTGGACGATAATAATCGCATTTTAGTTCATCAAGGATTGCAGCGCATCAGGGCGGGTCAAGCGCGCCCTGGTATTCAAGCATTGATCGAAGTCGCTAAGAGAGATGCACGTCGGTTAGTTGCTGCCGATTTTGGTTTTGCTTTAGGTCCGAGAATCAATGCCGCCGGACGTTTGGATGATATGTCGTTTGGTGTCGAACTCTTGATGAGTAATAACATCCATGCCGCTCGCCGTATGGCAAATGAACTGGATGGTTTAAATCAAACTCGTAAAGAAATTGAAGAAGGAATGAAACAAGAAGCAATGGCTTTTTGTGAACGTCTCCAGTTTAAAGGGGATAAAGCTTTACCCTATGGTTTAGTGTTATTTCAAAAAGATTGGCACCAAGGGGTGATTGGGATCCTTGCTTCTAGGCTCAAAGAACAATTTCATCGCCCGGTGATCGCGTTTGCTGACGGTGGTGATGGCATGATCAAAGGATCTTGCCGTTCTATTCCTGGATTGCATATGCGTGATACGTTGGATCGGATTGATAAACAGAACCCAGGAATTCTTGTTAAGTTTGGCGGGCATGCTATGGCGGCAGGGTTAACTATTCCTGAAAGAGAGTTTGATCATTTTGCCCGTTTGTTTGATGAAGCTGTTCACCAAGAGTTGGATGATTCTCAGCTCAAAGGAGTGATTCTTAGCGATGGTGAATTACTGCCAGAACAGTTTTCTATGACCGTGGCTGAGATGATTCGTACGGGCGGACCATGGGGACAGGCCTTTCCTGAGCCTATTTTTGATGGGGAGTTTAAAATTTTGCATCAAAAGCTGGTGGGAGAGAAGCACTTAAAGCTGATGCTTGAGCCTCTTTATAAAGGGTTACCCACTAATGTGATGATTGATGGCATTGCCTTCAATGTGGACTTACGCCGCTGGCCAGATGCATCAGTTAAACTGGTAAGACTTGCTTATCGTTTAGATATCAACGAGTTTCGTGGTAACCAATCATTACAGCTTATGATTGAATACCTAGAACCACGTTAATTTCACTCAATTGTGAGAGAAAAGAGCAACGTTACGAAAGTAAGTTGCTCTTTTTATTTGTGAATTTTTTCTGTTACCAACACGAATCACACTTTTAACATTCATAGCCTATTTCAATGTTATCACTCAATTCCTGTATAAAAAATGTGACTTTATTCAGCCTTATTATTAATGAATACTGACACTACTGTTACCAGATTGTATATCGCCCGCCTGTTCTATGATTTGGGTCAACTTTTATCTGGACATGAGTGTTTTATTTATGTTAATTTCTCCGCATCTTGAAATTGGTATTACCAATTGCCTGCATAAATCTAAGAGCAAAGAACAATAAATTATGGCTTATCAAAGGATTCGTCAGCCAAAACTCTCTGATGTTATTGAACAAGAGTTAGAGCGGCTGATAGTGGAAGGCACACTCGCTCCGGGGCATCAACTTCCGCCAGAAAGAGAATTGGCAAAGCAGTTTGATGTATCACGTCCTTCCGTCCGGGAAGCTATTCAACGTTTAGAAGCAAAGCGCTTGCTAACTCGTCGTCAAGGAGGGGGAACCTTCGTGAGCGAAAGCATGTGGAAAAGTTTTTCTGATCCGTTACTTAATTTATTGTCCAGCCATCCTGAAACCCAGCTTGACTTACTGGAAGCGCGTCACGCGCTAGAAGGGATTGCGGCCTATTTTGCAGCGTTGCGCGGTACTGAAGAAGATTTTGCTGTTATCAAGTCCAGTGTGGCGAAAATAGGCAGTATTGAAGAAGAATCGGATGTCGATCGAGAATCGCCCGTCGTAATGGAGTTCCTGATCTCTATTGCTGAAGCAGCTCACAATGTGGTGTTGCTCCATATCATACGTAGCCTTGCCCCGTTACTTGAGCAAAATATCGCACAGAATTTTAAATTATTACGCCGCCGCCCTGAAGCGGTGGAGAAAGTAAGTAAGCACCGAGCTAATATCGTGGATGCGATTGTTTCTGGTCAGCCAGAAAAGGCGCGTGAAATGTCACACTCACATTTAGCTTATATCGAAGAAACATTGTTGGATTTGGGTCGGGAAGAGTCTCGCAGAGAGCGTTCTCTACGTCGAATTCAGCAGGGTAATGAGTCGCAATAAGCGACCATTGCGATTCTAATAATCCAACCAACAGAAGGATAGATCGCCATGTCTGACATGAAGCATGACGTAGATGCACTGGAAACTCAGGAGTGGTTGTCCGCTCTTGAGTCAGTTGTACGTGAAGAAGGCGTAGAACGTGCTCAGTTCTTGTTAGAAGAAGTTCTTGAGAAAGCGCGTCTTGACGGTGTTGATATGCCAACCGGTATCAACACAAACTACATCAACACCATCCCAGCCGACCAAGAACCGGCTTACCCTGGTGATACCACTCTAGAAAAACGTATTCGTTCCATCATTCGTTGGAACGCGATCATGATCGTTTTACGTGCCTCTAAAAAAGATTTGGAATTGGGTGGCCACATGGCTTCTTTCCAATCATCTGCGGCTTTCTACGAGACATGTTTCAACCACTTCTTCCGTGCTCCAAACGAGAAAGACGGTGGCGATCTAGTTTACTACCAAGGTCACATTTCTCCTGGGATCTACGCTCGTGCATTCGTTGAAGGTCGTCTAACTGAAGACCAACTTGACCACTTCCGTCAAGAAGTTGATGGCAAAGGTATTCCTTCATACCCACACCCTAAATTGATGCCTGAATTCTGGCAATTCCCAACTGTATCTATGGGTCTTGGTCCAATCGCATCTATTTACCAAGCTCGTTTCCTAAAATACCTAGACGGTCGTGGTCTTAAAGACACTTCTGAGCAACGTGTATATGCGTTCCTAGGCGATGGTGAAATGGACGAACCAGAATCACGCGGCGCAATCTCTTTTGCAGCTCGTGAAAAACTGGACAACCTATGTTTTGTTATCAACTGTAACCTACAGCGTCTAGACGGCCCAGTAATGGGTAACGGTAAGATCATTCAAGAACTTGAAGGTCTATTCAAAGGTGCTGGTTGGAACGTTGTTAAAGTTATCTGGGGTAACAACTGGGATTCACTTCTAGCGAAAGATACTTCAGGTAAACTACTTCAGTTGATGAACGAAACCATCGACGGCGACTACCAAACATTCAAATCTAAAGACGGTGCTTACGTACGTGAACACTTCTTTGGTAAATACCCAGAAACTGCAGCACTTGTTGCTGACATGACTGACGAGCAAATCTTTGCTCTAAAACGTGGTGGTCACGAGTCTTCTAAACTGTACGCAGCGTTCAAAAACGCACAAGACACTAAAGGTCGTCCAACTGTAATCCTAGCGAAAACAGTTAAAGGTTACGGCATGGGTGATGCGGCAGAAGGTAAGAACATCGCGCACCAAGTTAAGAAACTGGATATGACTCACGTTCAACAAGTACGTGACCGTCTAGGTCTACAAGACCTTGTTTCTGACGAAGCGCTAAAATCTCTACCTTACTTGAAACTTGAAGAAGGTTCTAAAGAGTACGAATACCTACACGCTCGTCGTAACGCTCTACACGGTTACACTCCTCAGCGTCGTACTCACTTCTCTGAAGATCTACAAGTTCCAGAACTAGAAGAGTTCAAACCTCTACTAGAAGAACAAAAACGCGATATCTCTTCAACAATGGCGTTCGTTCGTACACTGAACACTCTTCTTAAGAACAAGAGCGTTGGTGATCGCATCGTTCCAATCATTGCTGACGAAGCACGTACTTTCGGTATGGAAGGTCTGTTCCGTCAAATCGGTATCTACAACCCGAACGGTCAGGAATACACTCCTGAAGACCGTGGCGTAGTTTCTTACTACAAAGAAGCAACTTCAGGTCAAGTTCTACAAGAAGGTATCAACGAACTGGGTGCAATGTCATCTTGGGTTTCTGCTGCAACTTCATACAGCACCAACAACCTACCGATGATCCCATTCTACATCTACTACTCAATGTTCGGCTTCCAACGTGTAGGCGACATGGCGTGGATGGCAGGCGACCAACAAGCTCGTGGTTTCCTACTAGGTGGTACTGCTGGTCGTACAACACTTAACGGTGAAGGTCTACAGCACGAAGATGGTCACAGCCATGTTCAAGCTAACACTATTCCTAACTGTATTTCTTACGACCCAACATTCGCTTACGAAGTTGCTGTTATCGTTCAAGACGGTATCCGTCGTATGTACGGTGAGAACCAAGAAAACGTGTTCTACTACCTAACTCTAATGAACGAAAACTACCCAATGCCAGCAATGCCAGAAGGCGCTGAAGAAGGCATCCGTAAAGGTATCTACAAGCTAGAAACTTACACTGGTGCTAAGGGTAAAGTTCAGCTAATGAGCTCTGGTACTATCATGAACGAAGTACGTAAAGCAGCTCAAATTCTAAGCGATGATTACGGTATTGCTTCTGATGTTTACTCTGTAACTTCATTCAACGAGCTAACTCGTGAAGGTCAAGCAGTTGAACGTCACAACATGCTTCACCCAGAAGCAGATGCTCAAGTTCCTTACATTGCGCAAGTAATGGGTACCGAGCCAGCAATCGCTGCAACTGACTACATGAAGAACTACGCAGAACAAGTACGTGCATTCCTACCTGCGGAATCTTACAAAGTACTTGGTACTGATGGTTTTGGTCGTTCAGACAGCCGTGACAACCTACGTCGTCACTTCGAAGTGAACGCTTCTTACGTAGTTGTTGCTGCTCTTAGCGAGCTAGCGAAACGCGGTGACGTTGAAAAATCTGTAGTTGCAGAAGCAATTAAGAAATTCGACATCGACGTAGAAAAAACGAACCCACTACACGCTTAATTGAAGGTAGGAAAGTAATGGCAATTGAAATTAATGTACCTGACATCGGCGCGGATGAAGTAGAAGTTACTGAGATCCTAGTGAACGTTGGCGACAAAGTTGAAGAAGAGCAATCGCTTATCACTGTTGAAGGTGATAAAGCTTCAATGGAAGTTCCAGCACCACAAGCGGGTGTGGTTAAAGAAATTAAAGTATCAGAAGGCGACAAAGTGTCTACTGGTTCTTTCATCATGGTATTCGAAGAAGAAGGTGCTGCTGCAGCGGCACCTGCTCCTGCGGCTGAAGCGGCTCCTGCAGCAGCGCCAGCAGCAGCTTCTGCAACTCTAGAAGTAAACGTTCCTGATATCGGTGACGACGAAGTTGCAGTAACTGAAATCATGGTTAAAGTTGGCGATACAGTAGAAGAAGAGCAATCTCTAATCACTGTTGAAGGCGACAAAGCGTCAATGGAAGTACCAGCACCATTCGCAGGTACTGTAAAAGAAATCAAAGTGGCTGAAGGCGACCAAGTTAAGACTGGTTCTTTCATCATGGTATTCGAAACTGCAGGCGCAGCACCAGCAGCAGCTCCTGTAGCAGAAGCTGCACCAGCGGCGGCTCCTGCGGCTTCTGCAGCGAAAGATGTACACGTTCCTGATATCGGTGGCGACGAAGTTTCTGTCACTGAAATCATGGTTAAAGTTGGCGATACAGTAGAAGAAGAGCAATCTCTAATTACTGTTGAAGGCGACAAAGCATCAATGGAAGTACCAGCTCCATTCGCAGGTACTGTTAAAGAGATCAAAGTAGCGGAAGGCGACAAAGTGTCTACTGGCTCATTGATCATGGTATTTGAAGTGGCAGGCAGTCCTGTGGCGGGTGCAGCACCAGCAGCACCAGCAGCGGCTCCTGCGGCAGCAGCTCCAACTCCTGCAGCAGCGGCTCCAGCAAAAGCTGAAGCACCTAAAGCGGCAGCAACTGGCGACTTCCAAGAAAACAACGAGTATGCACACGCGTCTCCAGTTGTTCGTCGTCTTGCTCGTGAATTCGGCGTTAACCTTGCTAAGGTTAAAGGTACTGGTCGTAAGAGCCGTATCCTGAAAGAAGACGTACAGAACTACGTGAAAGAAGCGCTTAAACGCATCGAATCAGGTGCAGCAGCATCTGGTAAAGGTGACGGCGCAGCTCTTGGTCTTCTTCCTTGGCCAAAAGTGGACTTCAGCAAGTTCGGTGAAACAGAGGTTAAACCTCTATCTCGCATTAAGAAGATCTCTGGTGCGAACCTACACCGTAACTGGGTGATGATCCCACACGTTACTCAATGGGATAACGCAGACATCACTGAGCTAGAAGCATTCCGTAAAGAACAGAATGCTATCGAAGCGAAGAAAGACACTGGCATGAAGATCACTCCACTTGTGTTCATCATGAAAGCAGCTGCTAAAGCACTTGAAGCATTCCCAGCGTTCAACTCTTCTCTTTCTGAAGATGGTGAAAGCCTAATTCTGAAGAAATACGTGAACATTGGTATCGCAGTAGATACGCCAAACGGCCTTGTTGTTCCTGTATTTAAAGACGTAAACAACAAAGGTATTTACGAACTTTCTAACGAATTGAAAGCAATTTCTAAGAAAGCTCGTGACGGTAAACTGACTGCATCTGACATGCAAGGTGGCTGTTTCACTATCTCTAGCCTAGGTGGCATTGGTGGTACTGCGTTCACTCCAATCGTGAATGCGCCAGAAGTTGCTATTCTTGGTGTGTCTAAGTCAGAAATGAAACCAGTTTGGAATGGCAAAGACTTCGTTCCTCGCCTGCAACTTCCATTGTCTCTATCATACGACCACCGTGTGATTGATGGCGCTGAAGGTGCACGTTTCATTACTTACTTGAACAACTGCCTAAGCGACATTCGTCGTCTAGTACTGTAAGTAATTCGCTCAAGATAAATAAGGCAGCGGAAACGCTGCCTTGATTCAGTATTATCTTGCTAACAATTTAGTCTCGGGATTAATCCCTAAATGAATTGTCGTCTAGCTCACAGGCTAGGTGGAATCTCTTTTCTCTCTATGCGCATCCAGTTACACTGGCATAGAAAAGAAAAGTAACGCTTACTGTCATTTTATGGATAGAGCGCCACTCTGCCTGTTAGGGATATTGACTACAAGAGGTCGAAATGAGCAAAGAAATTAAAGCCCAAGTTGTCGTACTTGGTGCAGGTCCTGCTGGTTACTCCGCTGCATTCCGTTGTGCAGACTTAGGTCTGGACACTGTTCTTATTGAACGTTACAGCACCCTTGGTGGTGTATGTCTGAACGTGGGTTGTATCCCATCAAAAGCTCTTCTACACGTTGCTAAAGTTATTGAAGAAGCAAAAGCGCTTTCTGCACACGGTATCGTGTTCGGTGAGCCTCAAACAGACATCGATAAAATCCGTTTGTGGAAAGAGAAAGTGATTAACCAACTCACTGGCGGTCTTGGCGGCATGGCTAAGATGCGTAAAGTGAACGTGGTTAATGGTTTCGGTAAATTTACTGGTCCTAACACTATTGAAGTGGAAGGTGAAGACGGTAAAACGGTTGTGAACTTCGACAACGCTATCGTTGCTGCTGGTTCTCGTCCAATTAAACTGCCATTCATTCCACATGAAGACCCTCGTATTTGGGATTCAACTGATGCCCTAGAACTGAAAGAAGTTCCTGGAAAACTGCTTATCATGGGTGGTGGTATCATCGGTCTAGAAATGGGTACGGTTTACCACGCACTAGGTTCACAAATCGACGTTGTTGAAATGTTTGATCAAGTGATTCCTGCTGCAGATAAAGACGTAGTGAAAGTGTTCACTAAACGTATATCTTCTAAATTCAACCTAATGCTAGAAACGAAAGTGACTGCAGTTGAAGCAAAAGAAGATGGTATCTACGTTTCAATGGAAGGCAAAAAAGCACCTGCTGAAGCAGAGCGCTACGATGCCGTTCTTGTTGCGATCGGTCGTTCACCAAACGGTAAACTGCTAGATGCAGAAAAAGCAGGCCTAGAAGTTGATGAACGTGGTTTCATCAATGTAGATAAACAAATGCGTACTAACGTACCGCACATCTTTGCAATCGGTGACATCGTGGGTCAACCAATGCTTGCACACAAAGGTGTTCACGAAGGTCACGTTGCAGCAGAAGTTATCGCCGGACAGAAACACTACTTTGATCCTAAAGTGATCCCTTCAATTGCTTACACTGAGCCAGAAGTAGCTTGGGTTGGTAAGACTGAGAAAGAAGCAAAAGCTGAAGGCATCAACTACGAAGTATCTGTATTCCCATGGGCAGCATCAGGTCGCGCAATCGCATCTGATTGTTCAGACGGTATGACTAAACTTATCTTTGATAAAGACACTCACCGTATCATTGGTGGTGCTATCGTTGGTACTAACGGTGGTGAACTACTTGGTGAAATCGGTTTGGCTATCGAGATGGGTTGTGATGCAGAAGACATCGCTCTAACTGTTCACGCTCACCCAACTCTACACGAGTCAATCGGTCTTGCAGCTGAAGTGTTTGAAGGTTCAATCACTGACCTTCCAAACGCGAAAGCGAAAAAGAAAAAATAAGTCTTTAGTTTAAAGACAAAAAAACCGCTGATTATCAGCGGTTTTTTATATCTCAAATCAGGTGAAGTATTGCAGAGTTAGGTTACATCACCTGATTGCGAAATGTGTCTTACGCCACTTCGTTATAGATACATAGCATGTCGAGGTAGTGATTCACGAGTTTGTGAACACTGCTTTCGTTGCGGACACGGTTAGCTTGTACGAAAAGGGAGTAACAAATACCGTGGAACAAGGTTGCCATGTCTTCTGCGTCGTAATCGCTGCTAAGTTCACCGCGTTCGATCGCTTTTGCAAACATGTTTTTGAGTAACATCTGGTTAGTACGATTAGTCGATACAAATAGAGGCCATACTTCATCACGAGTTGAAGCGCTCCATTCAAACCATACTTTTAGCCAGTGACAATCATCAATCGCTAAGTTGACGATACCATCTGAGATGGTCGACAAATTTTGGCGAGCAGGTAGATCTAGGTCGATGTTGTCAGTTAGGAAGTTAGAGAATTGACGAACTACGAAGGTCAATACGTCATCGACGAGATCTTCGCGAGTTGGGAAGTAGTTAAATACTGTTGCCACTGATACTTGCGCTATATCGGCAATATCTGCGTGACCACCACGACCAATACCACGTTTTGCAAACACTTCTAACGCTATTTCCATTAGCTGATGTTTACGTTTTTGAGGTGATAAACGGGTTCTTGGGCGTTTTTCTATTGAAGCATCCATATTGTTAATCCTTGCCTTGATTACTTACGTTGTTAAGTTGTGAAACGAATGTCTACTAGTAATTATTTTATTATTTGTAACTCTGCACACTGAGTGTACTGATGCATATATCAGAGGTCAATGATTTCACCCTGCTTATGCTTTTTTGCATTAAAATTTATGTTTGTTATATGCTTTGGTTGAGTTAGTACTCATTATTACGCTGACGGAAACGTTTTCCTCACAGCGGAAGGAATGATACTATACGCGGCTACTATTTTGGAGTTATTTTAAGCGCCTGTCCATAATCATTGTGTCAATTATGGGCGCTCAGATAGAATGAGAGCAGTATGAAACATAAAGTTGAAGTGATGATCTCTGAACAGGATGTTCAAGAACGAGTTCGTGAGCTAGGAAAGCAAATCTCTCTGCATTATAAAGAGAGTGAAAATTTAGTCCTGGTTGGCTTACTACGCGGATCTTTTGTCTTTATGGCAGACCTTGCTCGTGCGATCGATGTAACCCACCAAGTCGATTTCATGACGGCTTCTAGCTATGGCGATAGCATGGAAAGCTCGCGTGATGTTCGTATCCTTAAAGACCTTGATGATGACATTAAAGGCAAAGATGTTTTATTAGTTGAAGACATCATTGATACCGGCAATACATTGAGTCGAGTCAAAGAGATCCTAGCTCTGCGCGAACCTAACTCAATTGCTATTTGTACATTATTAGATAAACCTTCACGTCGTGAAGTACCGGTAGAAGTACAGTGGATCGGTTTCCCAATCCCAGATGAATTTGTTGTTGGTGTGGGTATCGATTACGCACAAAAATACCGTCATTTACCCTTCATTGGTAAAGTGGTTCCTTTGGAATAAGAGCAATGACATCGAATGCAAAAAAGGAGCTATTAGCTCCTTTTTCTTTGATTTAGATTTGTTAATCTATCGACACAAAAGTTTGTATTCTTCGTTGAGAATGGCTTCCATCGATTTGTGGTAACTGCTCTCTACTTTTTCCGGAGAAGTACAACGCACCCCTAAGTACTCTAAGTGGCCATCTTCAATACCATAAACGACGCCATGGAGTTCAACATCTTGGCCTCGTTCCCAAGCATTTTGTAAAATGGTGGAGTTACCTAAGTTGTAGACTTGCTCTGCAACATTAATTTCAGCTAACTTATCTGATCTATCCATACCAGACATATTGTCTAAGTATGTGCGATGTTTAAAATACAGATCGCGAATATGCAGTAACCAGTTGTTAATTAACCCCAATTTAGGGTTATCTATTGCAGCTGTAACGCCACCACAACCATAGTGACCGCAAATAATGATGTGCTTTACTTTTAAAACGTCAACCGCATACTGCACAACCGATAGGCAGTTAAGGTCGGTATGAATAACTTGGTTAGCAACGTTTCGGTGGACGAACAGTTCGCCAGAATATAAACCAGTTAGCCGTTCAGCGGGTACTCGACTATCTGAGCAACCAATCCAAAGAAATTCAGGACTCTGTCCTTTGGCCATTTTCGTAAAATACTCCGGGCGTTCTGCTTTTATTGATGCAGACCATTTGGAGTTATTTTCAAATAATTGTTTTAATTCTGGCATTTTAGTTCCCTTTATCAACGATGCCACTATACACAATGATGTCTTATCATTCTCTAACAAATTAAGCTAGAGGATACTGCTCAGAGCTGTTGGTTCTGCAGAGAATAGTGATGATTTATTGAGATGGATTAATTTTTCGATAAGCTTAAGCTTAGTTCAAGGTGAGGCTTTACATAAAAGGGCCGTGTTCTCTAGGGTAGGGGTTGAAAATTGATTGTTAGGACAGCACATCTGTTCTGTTCAATAAAAATAGGAAATGTATGTACGCATTAGAATTAAATCAGCTGCGCAAAACCTATGCTGGTGGTTTTGAAGCGCTGAAGGGTATTAGCCTCTCAGTAGAAAAAGGCGACTTTTACGCGCTACTGGGGCCCAATGGAGCTGGTAAATCAACCACGATAGGTGTTATCTCTTCGTTAGTAAATAAAACCTCAGGCACAGTTAAAGTGTTTGGTTATGATATTGATAAGGACCTTGAGCTAGCAAAACAGAATTTAGGATTGGTCCCGCAGGAGTTTAACTTTAACCCGTTTGAAACTGTAGAGCAGATAGTGATGCAGCAAGCAGGTTATTACGGAGTAAAACCTGCAGTAGCAAAAGAGCGAGCTGAGAAATACTTAAGCCAGCTAGATTTATGGGAAAAGCGCAAAGAACGAGCTCGTAACCTGTCTGGTGGCATGAAGCGCCGTTTGATGATTGCTCGAGCCTTGATGCATGAGCCTCACTTGTTGATTCTTGATGAGCCAACGGCAGGGGTTGATATCGAATTGCGCCGTTCTATGTGGGAATTTTTGGAACGTATCAACCGAGAAAATGGCATTACAATTATCCTCACAACTCACTATTTAGAAGAAGCAGAAATGCTGTGTCGGAATATTGGCATCATTAACCATGGTGAGTTAATTGAAAACACCACGATGAAAGGCTTGTTAGGCAAATTGGCCGTTGAGACATTTATTCTTGATGTGGATGATGTGAGCCAAATTCCTGCTTTAGAAGGGGTTCTTTCTCAACAGATCGTTGAGGGGTCGCTTGAAATTGAGCTGGAGAAGAGCCAAGGCTTAAATCATGTTTTTAGCCAGTTAACTGAACAAGGTGTGACTGTGCTTTCTATGCGCAATAAAGCAAACCGCTTGGAAGAGTTGTTTGTTAGCATCATTCATCGCGACAAGTGAGGCATTCGATGTATCAAATTTATTGGACTGCATTTTGTAGTTTATTGCACAAAGAAATTAAGCGTTTTACACGTATCTGGGTGCAAACTCTCGTTCCACCTGCGATTACCATGACTTTGTATTTCATCATATTTGGTAATTTGATTGGTTCGCGTATTGGTGAAATGAACGGTTTTACCTATATGGAATATATCGTTCCTGGTTTGATCATGATGTCGGTAATTACTAACTCATACTCTAATGTCGCGTCATCTTTTTTTAGTGCCAAGTTTCAGAAGAACATAGAAGAGTTGTTAGTGGCACCTGTGCCTAACTACGTCATCATCGCTGGCTATGCAATGGGTGGTGTGGCTCGTGGTCTATTAGTGGGCGCAATGGTGACAGCGGTATCACTGTTTTTCGTGGACCTGCAGGTTCAGCATTGGGGCATTGTGGTTGCTACTGTCTTTATGACTTCAATTGTCTTTGCTCTTGGCGGTTTGATCAATGCTGTATTTGCGAAGAGCTTTGATGATATTTCGATAGTCCCCACTTTTGTATTAACGCCATTAACCTATCTGGGGGGGGTGTTTTATTCCATCAGTCTATTGCCTGCGTTTTGGCAAGGGGTATCGAAAATTAACCCGATAGTGTACATGGTCAACGCATTCCGTTACGGCTTCTTAGGGGTATCTGATGTGGGGATTGGCATGTCGTTTACTGTTCTCTCGATTTTTGTGATTGGCTTGTATGCAATTGCTCACTATTTAGTGACTAAAGGGAAGGGGCTGCGTAGCTAATTTTGGCATCGTTGGTTAAAACTAAAAAGCCCACATTGAGAACAATGTGGGCTTTTTGATCTAGAAGAATTACTCTTCTTCTTGGCTTTCTTTAGGCTCTGTTAAGTCCAATACTTGGTTATCTATCAAACGGACTTTACCTAAAAATGCAGACATCAAGATCACCGCTTGTTTAGTATCAGCGCTGATGGTTTGCAGTGTCTGAGCATCGCGAATGTAGATTTGATCTGGTTCGAGATCAGCGGCTCTTAATTGATCATTGGCATCTTCGACAATCGATGCGTAATCATCGCGACCACCGCGAATCGCACTACTGATCCAGCGCATCGTTCGAGCAAGCACTGGGGCAAGTTGGCGTTCATCCACCGACAGTAGGCTATTACGGGAACTCATGGCTAAACCATCAAGCTCACGCACTGTTGGAACACCGACAATATTGATATCTAAGCAAAGATCTTCAGCCATTTGACGAATAATCGCGAGTTGCTGGTAATCCTTTTCTCCAAAACATGCAACATCGGGCTGAACGATATTAAATAGCTTGGTTACAACAGTTGCTACGCCACGAAAATGACCAGGTCGAGAAGCGCCTTCAAGCATATAAGAGAGACCTGGCACTTCGACGAAGGTCTGTTTATCTAGGCCGTTAGGATAGATAATTTCAGGAGTTGGGGTAAAGACAAGGTCAACACCTTCAGCATTCAATTTGTTGAGATCTTCATCTAACGTGCGTGGGTAATTATTGAGATCGTCAGCTCGGTCAAACTGCATTGGATTGACAAAAATGCTTACGACGACAATGTCACCTTCTTCGCGAGCTTTACGTACCAAGGTGAGGTGTCCTTCGTGCAGGTTACCCATGGTTGGTACAAACGCTATTTTGCGTCCATCTCGTTTGAACTGTTTTACTTGTTCACGCAGAGAGACTACATCAGCAAAAGTTTGCATGAATTACTCCTTAAGCAATGGTATGCGCTTCATCTGGGAACGAACCGCTAGCGACATCTTCGATGTATTTTGCTACGGCTTGACGCATATCCCCAGTTTCTTCCAGAAAGTTTTTAGAGAATTTTGGCATGTAATTCGCCGAAATACCGAACATATCGTGCATCACTAAAATCTGTCCATCGGTTTGATTTCCAGCTCCAATACCGATAACTGGAATATCTAGTGCTGCTGTGATTTTTGCCGCTAGAGACTCTGGAACACATTCTAAAACCACAATTTGAGCGCCAGCGTTTTGCAGAGCAATCGCGGCTGCGACCATTTCGTCGGCTTTCTCTTGGTCCCGACCTTGAACTTTATACCCGCCAAAAATATTCACAGATTGAGGGGTGAGTCCAAGGTGAGCACAAACCGGTACAGAACGTTCGGTCAGCATTTTAACGGTGTCTGTCAGCCAGCGACCACCTTCAATTTTGACCATGTTAGCCCCTGCACGCATCAGCGTTGCCGCGTTGTGGCATGCTTGTTCAGGGGTGGTGTAACTCATAAATGGCATGTCTGCCATCAGTAATGCATTTGGGCTGCCTTTACGCACACTACGAGTGTGGTAGGCAATGTCCTCTACGGTGACCGGAAGGGTATCGTTTTCCCCTTGTAGTACCATACCTAAAGAATCGCCGACCAAAAGAACCGGCATTTCTTGGCTTTCAAATAGCTGAGCAAAGCTCGCATCGTATGCGGTTACGCTCGCAAATTTACGACCTTCTTTTTTCCATTTCATCAGGTCGTTGATTGTTATTTTTTTCATTATTGTTCCTTACTAGGAGTTGGCATTTTGCCAAATGCTAAGCCCGTTAAGAGGTACTTCGGTCAGTAACTCGGAGAGCATAGTCCCGTCAGGGAGTTGCAGGTTTGGTGCAATTTCTGCCAACGGATATAAGACGAACTCTCTCACTTTCATTCCGTAGTGAGGAACCGTCAAACGTTCACAGTCAATAACGTGGTCGCCATACAAAACAATGTCTAGGTCCAATGTTCTCGGTCCCCAGCGTTCTGCTTTGCGCACTCGGCCTTGATTTTGTTCGATTGCTTGTGTGCAATCGAGTAATTCTAAGGGGGATAATTGTGTTTCCAGCTCGATGACGGCATTGACGTAATCGGGTTGGTTTTGCGGTCCCATCGGGGTACTACTGTACAACGATGAGACTGCTGTCACGCGAGATTGTGGCACGGATTTTAGTGCTTCAATCGCGAGCTTTGCCTGAGACATCGGATCGCCTAGATTACTGCCTACTGCAATATATGCTGTGATCATGACTCGGTTTTGCTCTTTTTCTTACGGACATTTCTACGCGGTTTTCCCTTTGATTTTGAAGGGGATGCTTGATGAAGGTCATTCACCATCGCTTGGCGCATATTGCGTCCCGCTGATTGGAATGTATCCCACCATTGGGCCAATTCTTTAGTTTCGCCGCCTTCAACATCACCTCGCATTTGCAGGAAGTCAAAGCCAGCACGGAATTTATTCAATTCCATTAAACGAATAGCTCTTTTACCGTTACGGCGCGGCATGCGCAATTGCAACTGCCAGATTTCTCGGATAGTTGCAGTATGACGACGTGGAATAGCGATGCGTTTGACCACACGATCTAAGATCTGGTTACTCGCTTCCATCACGGCGTCGTAGTACTGGATACCCAATTCTTCGGTAAGACGCTGAGCCTGAGCGACCATTGGGTACCATAATATAGCGGCAAACATAAACGCTGGATTAATGCGTTTGTTCTCTTCTACACGTAAATCGGTGGAATCTAATGCAAGATCCAACATGTGCTCAGTTTGAGAAGAATAATCAGCAGTAAAGTGATCGGCAATCACTGGGAATAGCTGTTGGAATAGATTGTATTCACGCATTAGGTGATACGTTTCTAAACCGTGACCTGACTGCAGCATTTTTAGCGACTCTTCATACAGGCGTGCAGATGGAATCTCACCCAGTAGTGGCGCTAAACGCTCAATCGGTTCCGCGGTATCTTCTTCAATGTCAAAATCCAGTTTTACCGCAAAGCGGATAGCGCGCAGCATACGTACCGGATCTTCACGGTAACGAGTCTCTGGGTCGCCAATAAGACGAACTAAGCGGTCTTCGAGGTCTTCAACACCACCTGCGTAATCATGGATGCTGTAATCGGCGATGTTGTAATACATTGCATTGATGGTGAAATCACGGCGTTCAGCATCTTCATCTTTAGTGCCATACACGTTGTCACGTAATAGCATACCTTGTTCAGACTGTACTGAAACTTGCGCATTCTGTTCTTGATGGTGACCACGAAATGTAGCAACTTCGACGATGTCTCGGCCAAACATAATATGGGCAAGACGAAAACGACGTCCGATAAGACGACAGTTTCTAAATAACTGGCGGATCTGTTCTGGTGTAGCGTTAGTGGCGATATCAAAATCTTTTGGTGTGCCACCTAACAATAAGTCGCGAACGCCGCCGCCGACAAGATACGCCTCGAATCCAGCACCGTGTAAGCGATACAACACTTTTAGCGCATTCTCACTGATCATCTGGCGCGAGACAGAGTGCTCTTGGCGTTCGATAATGTTTAAAGCTAAGCTTGGGTACACGCGATGTTCGCGTGGTTGTAAATCGTTGTTATTCATGTGCTTCTGACAATGCTTGGTCTTGCCTGTTTCGGGTGATGTTGGGGTACAACTTACCTAAACTGGGCGGAATTTGGGGCTAATAATAGCCTAGACGATGCCATTTGAGAATCATGGTATGATGTTGATCTCGTCTGGTAGTTGGCTAAGGCACCAGTGTTTACATCCCCACGCAACCATCTGTTCAATGGTGCAATCTGAAAAATCTTTAGGTAAATCAAAGCCTAAAAATATCATTGCTTTCATTATAGCGGGTTTGGGATTGTGATTATCGATTGCTGTCGCATGATTTTGTTTAGAGAATTTATTTCCCGAACTATCGACAGCTAACGGCAAATGTAGATAACGAACCGGAGTTTGATTAAGGGTTTTGTATAAACTGATTTGTCGGCCAGTTGGCTCAATTAAATCCGCCCCTCGAACAATCTCTGTAATTCCTTGGTCGATGTCATCAATCACGACGGCAAGATTGTAGGCAAATAAACCATCGCGCCGCTTAATAATAAAATCTTCGTGTGCCAATGCGTGCGGAATCTCTATCTTACCGCGTTTTAAGTCCTCAAAAGATTCTACGGGGTTATCCATGCGTAATCTTACGGAACAATTCTGTGCATTGGTAAGACCTAACGCTCTGCATGTACCAAGATAGTAGCCACCGGATGCTTTAATTTGCTTACGACTACACTGGCAATAGTATGCTTGACCGCTTTTTAGCCATTCATCGATTTGGCCTTGATATAAATGGTGACGCTGACTTTGATAAGCCACTTCACCATCCCAATACAAGCCGTATTGTTCAAGCGTTGCCAAAATAGCGCTAGCTGCCCCAGGCATTTCTCGAGGCGGATCTAAATCTTCAATTCTGACTAACCATTTGCCTTGCATTGCTTTGGCTTGAAAATAACTGCCTAACGCGGCGACTAAAGAGCCAAAGTGCAACAGGCCTGAAGGTGAGGGAGCAAAACGTCCGATATAACTCATACAGCGTGCTTAGATCTAAAAAACGACGGGGCATTGTAACCAAAGCGCCGTCGCCTTGCAGCTATGTCGCAAAGAATTTCCTTAGTTAGGTTATTCCTGCGCATTAATGAAAAAGGGAGCCTAAGCTCCCTTTTCAGGTTAATTAACCTAACATTTGCTTTTCTTTAATTTCAGCCAATGTTTTACAGTCGATACAAAGGTCGGCTGTTGGGCGAGCTTCTAATCGGCGAACACCGATTTCGACGCCACAAGATTCACAGAAACCGAAATCATCGTCTTTAATCTTATCGAGAGTTTTCTCAATTTTTTTGATCAGACGGCGTTCGCGGTTACGCAATTCTAAGCTAAATTCTTCTTCCTGAGATGCACGGTCTACAGGATCGGGAAAGTTTGCCGCTTCATCTTGCATGTGATGCACAGTACGGTTCACTTCTGCTCTGAGCGAATCACGCCAAGCTTCAAGAATTTTTGTAAAATGAGCCATTTGTTCTGGTGACATATATTCTTCACCAGCTTTTTCTTGGTAAGGCTCAACACCTGCAATGGCTAGGATGCCTAGCGTTTTCTTTTTGGACTCAAGCATAAAGCATCTCCTACTAACACCTAGTCAACTGCGACAGCAGTCAATTTAAGGCGGGTATCTATAGCAAAAAGAAGTGGGAGAGGCAATGACTCATTAACAAAGATCCTATCAATGTGAAGACATCAACAAAATTTTGCTTTATGAGGAACGAATTCCAATGAAGATATCAGTTTAATTTCATCTTCGGAAAACGTAGCCTTGTAACACAATACTTCTACTCCAGCTTCTAGCGCCATTGTTAACAATCGTGAATAATCCGCGTCTATATGGTGCGCGGGGGAGACTTTTTCAATCCCTGAATGCAAAACAACGTACAAAAGTACGGCTCTGCTCCCATTTTTAGCCATCTCTGCCAGTTCACGTAGATGTTTCTGGCCGCGTAATGTTTTGGCATCCGGAAAAAAACCTTGGCCTACCATGGCAGAATTTTCCTCATCTGCCAATACATTATCGTCCAAGAGGGTCACACTTTTCACCTCTACATAACATTCTGGCTTAGATTCTCCAGTGAGCAAGATATCGATACGACTATTTTCAAGCCCGTAACGTACTTCGGTGCGCAATTGGTCGTAATTTTGCAGTTCGGTAATGGTGCCGTTTTGTATGGCTTCAACCGCTAACTGGTTAGCTCTGCTGGTATTTATACAGATGTGGTCACCACATTTTGTTTCAGTTATTTCCCAACTTTGTGCATATTTACGTTTTGGGTTGTCGGAGGTGGAATACCACACAATGTCACCCGGTTCTGCGCAACCTGTCATAGCGCCAGTATTCGCACAATGGAGGGTAAAGGTCGTACCTTGTTCGGATATTACATCAGCCAAAAATCGTTTGTAGCGTTTGATTAAGGTCGCTTTTTTTAAGCTTGGGTGAAATTGCATAAGTTGATCATACTGTTTTTCTGTACAATAGTGTGGCCATTAAAACACAAGGAGCCAGACTTGTCACAGTTGCCCATTGCTGATGTTTTACCTCAACTACTTGAGGCTGTTCAGCATTCATCTCAAACGATTGTTAAAGCGGAACCCGGCGCCGGTAAATCCACATTCTTTCCTTTGCAATTGCTCTTATCTGGCCAGTGCAGCGGCAAGATAGTTATGCTGGAGCCTCGCCGTATTGCAGCGCGCAATATTGCCACGTATTTAGCCGAGCAATTGGGCGAAAAAGTTGGTCAAAGGGTTGGGTATCGTATTCGCGGTGAAACTCGGGTCGGCCCTGAAACTCAGTTGGAAATAGTGACGGAAGGTATCATGACCCGCATGGTGCAAAGCGATCCTGAGCTGACGGGTATTGATGTAGTCATCTTTGATGAGTTTCACGAGCGCAGTTTGCATGCCGATACTGCATTGGCTTTTTGTTTAGAAGTTCAAGCGGCGCTGCGAGATGACTTAACCTTGGTGGTTATGTCCGCTACGTTAGATCAACAAGCCTTACTTGGATTGTTGCCTGATGCAACCTATATCCACAGTTCAGGTCGTCAATTCCCTGTCGATATTCGACACAAAGGACTGAATGCAAATGAGCGTATGACGGGGGTGATGGCAAAGCAGATTGAGTCGCTCTTGAAAGAAGAGTCGGGTTCGATATTGGCATTTCTTCCCGGTGCAGGGGCGATTAATCAGGTCATGGAAAGTTTAACTCATTTACCCAGTGATGTGATGGTTTGTCCTTTATATGGACAGCTCTCTTTTGCGCAACAGCAAAAAGCGCTTGCTCCGGCGCCGTTGGGGCAACGTAAAGTGGTTTTGGCTACCAATATTGCAGAAACGTCTCTGACGATTGAGGGAATTCGAATGGTGGTGGATTCTGGGTTAGAGCGCGTTGCTCGCTTTGATCTCAAAACCGGGATCACGCGTTTGATAGAAGGTCGATGCGCCCAATCTTCTGCCACACAACGAGCTGGTCGAGCTGGCCGCTTAGAGCCGGGTATTTGTGTGCGTCTATACAGTGAAAGCCAAGGATTACAACAGCCTAAAACGCCCACACCAGAGATCATGCAAAGTGATTTAACCGCTTTAGCTTTGGAGTTGGCGTTTTGGGGCGCTCATGATGTGAGTGAGCTAGCTTGGCTGGATCTTCCGCCCAAGGCCGCTTTGGCTCAAGCTCGTGATCTTTTGCAAACATTGGGTATGATGAAAGAGGATGGTCAGTTGACCAGCATGGGGCGCCAAGCTCATCAATTAGGTGTTGATCCACGTTTAGCGGCAATGTTATTAAAAGTGCAAGCAATACCTGAATTTATCACTGCTGCTATAGCGCTCGCAGCGATCATGGAAGAGCCGGAAAAAAACGTCATTAATTTGAGCCACAGTGTATTACGTTGGCAGGATAGTAAACATCCCAAATCATCGATATTACTCTCTCGAGCTAAACAAATCGCGGCTTTGTGTCATACCTCATTCGATTTACGTAAGGTGACTGCGCAGCACTTGGGATTAGTGGCGTGCCTAGCCTTTCCTGATCGAGTTGCCATGTTAAGGCCTAATAGTCATGGCGAGTTTGTGCTCAGTAATGGTCATGGAGCTATGGTCGATGAATTCGATGGCTTGGCATCTGAAGCGTATCTTGTTGTGCTGGATATTCAACGACATCAACAGCAATCGAGCCGTATTTTCAGTGCGTTACCTGTAGATATACATCAATTAGAAGCCCTGTTTCCTGAGTTGTTTGTGACCCGAGATTATGTCGATTGGGATGATAAAGTGGGCAAGTTGGTCGCTGAAAAACAAACCTGTTTGGGCAAATTAACGTTGCAACGACAAGCGTTGCCTACCCCTAGCAAAGAAAAAATGACGCAAGCTTTGCTCAATTATGTCTCTCGCAAGGGGTTAAACGTATTACATTGGGACGAATCTGCGAATGAGTGGCTTACGCGAGTGCGCTGCGCGATCAATTGGTTGCCCGAAGAAGCTTGGCCGGCAATGGATGAGGCGAGTCTATTGGCGACACTCAATGAATGGTTAGGACCTTATCTCGTAGGGCTAACATCAGCCAAGCAGCTTAGCAAAGTGTCGGTGATAGACGCGCTTGCGGCTCGTTTAGGTTGGCCGCTCAATCAACAAATCGATGAATGGCTTCCTAAACACCATGTTATGCCAACCGGAACGCAAAAAAAGATTCGCTATCAGTTAGGCATGGCACCGATATTGTCGGTAAGAATGCAGGAAGTCTTTGGTGAAAAATGCTCCCCAATCATTGCGAAAGGGACTCAGACTGTTGTGATGGAATTGCTTTCTCCTGCCCAACGACCATTGCAAATTACACAGGATTTAGCTGGCTTTTGGCAAGGTGCTTACAAAGAAGTCCAAAAAGAGATGAAAGGCCGCTATCCCAAGCATGTTTGGCCTGACGATCCTGCAAACCACATAGCGACGACGAAAACAAAACGACAATTGAATTCATGAAGAAAAAAAATCCTCAATCAAAATCTAAAAAACCATCACCAAAGACTTCACCTGCCGCGCGTACTAAACGCAGCTGGTGGAAAGCGCTTTGGGGCTTTTCTTGGAAATTCGGTTTAGCGCTGGCTGCTGTATTAGTGTTTGTCGGTATCTATCTAAATAGTGTTATTAAACAACGCTTTGATGGTCAGCTGTTTCAGTTGCCGACGGTGGTGTACGCTCGGATTCTAACCCTCGAACCAGGCATGGACATTAGCCTGCAAGAAGTGCGTAATGAGTTGGATGTATTGAAATACCGCAAGGTTCAGCAACCACGCTATCCTGGAGAGTATTCGGCTTCTTCGACCCGAATTGAAATGATTCGCCGTCCGTTTGAGTTTGCGGATGGACCAGAACCTGATCGCCACGTGATGTTGACGTTTGATGACGGTGGATTAACCCATATTCAGTCGTTAGAAAAACGAGGTGAGCTGGGGTATCTGCGTCTTGATCCTAAAATGCTTGGCATGTTAGAGAAAAATACCACAGAAACTCGTCTCTTCTTACGTCGCGACCAATTTCCTGAAATTATGGTCGATGCATTGCTAACCACAGAAGACCGTCACTTTTATCAGCATGATGGTATTGCTCCTCTGGCGATTTTGCGAGCGCTTGCAGCAAATATTCGAGCGGGCCATACGGTGCAAGGGGGAAGTACCTTGACCCAGCAGCTCGCCAAAAATATTTTCTTATCCAGCCATCGCACAATTTGGCGTAAGCTTCGTGAAGCTTATATGGCGTTGATCATTGATTATCGCTATAGCAAAGACCGTATTTTAGAAGCTTATATGAACGAAGTTTATATGGGGCAAAACGGTAGTGAAGCGGTGCATGGATTTGGTTTGGCATCACGGCTCTATTTCGGTCAGCCACTACAAGAATTGCGGATTGACCAATTAGCGTTGTTAGTTGGTATGGTGAAAGGCCCATCTTATTACAACCCCGTTCGCTATCCTGAACGAGCAAGAGATCGCCGAGATTTAGTGCTTAAGCTGATGATGGAAAATGGGATGTTAACGGCCAAACAGTATGAGCAGGCAGCATTTCGCTCTCTTGATGTGCAGAAACACCCACATATTGCCAGCCGTCAGCCGGCTTATTTCCAGCAGTTGAGTAACGAACTGCAACAAAAAGTGGGAGATGCATTTAAATCAGAGACAGGTATTCGCGTCTTTACTTCGCTTGATCCTGTATCGCAGCAAGATTTGGAACGGGCGATTGCACATAAGGTTCCACAGTTGAGTAAAGCGGCGAATAAGCTTGAAGCTGCGGCTATCGCTGTTGATCGAACCACGGGTGAGATTCGTGCTATGGTGGGAGGAAAACGTGTTGGTTATGATGGTTTTAACCGCGCGTTGAATGCCAGTCGTCAGATCGGGTCATTGGCTAAAGGAGCAGTATACCTAACCGCATTAGCTCAGCCTGAAAAATATAGCCTAGTCACGACGTTGCAAGATAAGCCTATCTCACTCCAAGGTGATGAGGGCACAGTATGGACGCCTCGTAACTTCGATCGCCGTTACCGGGGAAATGTTCCACTCTATTTATCTCTCGCTAAATCATTGAATGTGCCAACGGTTGAATTAGGCATGGCATTAGGCATTGATAATGTAGCTAAAACCTTTACTCAACTTGGTGTTCCGGGGGATGAAATTCGTCCTGTACCAAGTATGTTTTTAGGTTCGTTTACGCTGACGCCTTTCCAAGTGGCACAGATGTATCAAACCATTACCAATTCAGGGAAAAAAGCGCCGCTATCAGCGCTGCGTTCTGTATTGGATTTGCAGGGTAATGTGCTTTATCAATCGATACCTAAAGTGTCACAAGCAGTACCTCAGCAGGCTGCTTGGCTAACAACTTACGCAATGAAGCGCGGTGTGATGGAAGGTACAGGACGTTATTTAACTAACCAGTTTGGATGGGCAGCTTTAGCTGGTAAAACAGGGACTAGTAGTGATACACGTGACAGTTGGTTTGTGGGAGTTGATGGCCGAGAGGTAACCACGATTTGGGTTGGACGCGATGATAATAAGCCAACGTATTTAACGGGGGCCAGTGGTGCGCTGCGTATTTACGCAGACTATCTTGCTAGCCGAATTCCTCAGCGTTTGGTGTTGCCTTGGCCAGAGCAGATCAAAACAATTGGGTTTGAACGTCAAGCTGATGGTGAATTGAAGGTTGATTGTCAGAGTAAATTTCGTTTACCGGTGTGGGACAGTCAAAATCAGTGGAAAGCGGAATGTGAATCTGGGCCAACAAACTGGTTTAAAAAGCTTTTTCAATGGTAAGTTAGGGCAGTATAGTCAATTACATTTTTTAATTTGAGGATGCTAAGTGAAGCAGTTGTACCGTTTTTTATCTGTTGTCATCGTTTGTATGTCTGCCTTTTCAGTATGGGCCAATACAACCACATCGACAACAACGGCTAAACCTCAGCGTCCTAAAATTGCTCTTGTTCTTGCAGGAGGCGGCGCTAAAGGCGCTGCTCATATTGGTGTACTCCGTGCACTAGAAGAATTGCATGTCCCTGTCGATATTGTGACTGGTACTAGCATGGGAGCCTACGTCGCAGGTCTTTATGCCACAGGAATGAATGCTCAAGATATTGAAAAATTAGTATTGAGTATTGATTGGAATGAGGGGTATCGCGATCGCGTTGATCGTAGTGAGCGTCGCATTCGTGATAAAGAAGATGAAGACCGTTACCAACTCAGGACAGATTTAGGAATTGGTTGGGGGGAGATTAAAGCACCTAAGGGCGTCGTTCAAGGACAGAATATGCTTAAGATTTTGCGTCAAAGTACGGGAAATCTTCTGCCGTTTAAATCCTTTAATCAATTAGTGATTCCTTATCGTGCTGTTGCCACAGACATCATTAAACTTGAACCGGTTGTTCTCGACCATGGCTATTTAGTCGATGCGATGATGGCCAGCATGTCGGTTCCGGGGGCGTTACCTCCTTATGAATTGGATGGCCATTGGTTGGTTGATGGTGGGGTGACGAATAATATGCCGGTCGATATTGCCCGTAACATCGGTGCAGATAAGATTATCGCCGTGGATATCAGCACTGACTACAAAGGTCAGGATTCATTTACCAATGTGTTTTCGATCGCCGATCAGTTATCCAACTATTTAGTGAGACGTAATACCCAACATCAGTCAGAGCAATTGACCGATGCAGATGTGTTACTGCATCCCGATGTTGGGTTAATGGAAACGACTGAGTTTAACAAGATGCCGCAAGCTTTTTTGAAAGGCTACCAAGCGGTCATGGAAAATAAAGAGCAATTCAAAACGTTTGAATTATCTCCTGATGCTTATCGTGCTTATCAAAAAGATAAAGCGCTCAAACGCAAAAATCTGCAGCATGGCGACCAGCGTAAAGTTGACAAAATCGTGGTGAAAAATCGCAGTCACTATAGTGATGAACTGTTAGAAAACCGCTTGAACTTACAAGCTGGTGGCATTATTCCTCCAGAACAGGTGGAAGCCAGTGTTGAAAGTTTGTATGCACTGGATCGATTTGAACTAGTGAGTTACCAGTATGCCGATAAAGACGATCAAAATGATTTGATTGTGAACGTTAAAGAAAAATCATGGGGGCCTAATTACGCGAACTTCCGGTTTTTCTTAGAAGATGATTTTAATAGCGATAGCCAATACTCGATTGGTATGTCGACTAATTTTACGGATATTAATACCTCGGGAGCTGAGGCTTCGCTGAACTTTAATATGGGGTCTGACAAGTTAATTGAAATCGGTTTTTATACGCCGCTTTTCTCAGGTCAAAAAACCTTTTTTACCTCGTCATTACGTTATAGCAATAATAAGCGTAGTGTCCCACTCACAGGGTTTGATGATACGTCTTTGCAAGCGACAGAAAACTACTATCCACTCGAATATACCGAATGGCGTGGTGAAATGGCGCTGGGGTATCAACGTAATTTGTGGCGTGAGTTTCGCTTGGGGACTCGTGTTATTTATGGTGATACAGAGTACTCAACGTTGCCTTCCTATGGGCATGCAAACTTCAAACGGTTAGGGGCGTTTATTAACTATCGTTTAGATACGCTAGACAGTTATGCGCTGCCACGTGATGGGGTGTACTTTAATTTTGAATACTTATTCTCACGTGATGAGATTTACGATGGGGATCAGCGCCTAATTTCAGATAGTATCGATACAGTCAGTGAATTGTCGACTAAACTGATTGTGGCTCACAGCTTTGATCGTCATACGTTGGTTGGCAATATTGATTATGGGGAAGTGAAAAGTAAACACACTTCAACCCCAATCGATCCGAAAACCATTGGTGGTTTTCTCAACCTTTCTGGTATTCCACGTAATAGTCTTATTGGACAAAACAAAGCGTTTGCCAGTTTAGTATATCGTTATCGTTGGTTTGATAATGACTTTGGCCTGTTCACATCGCCGGTTTATATCGGCGCATCAGTTGAGTATGGTGGAGTTTGGTCAGACCCTAGCTTGGATGTGAGTTCAGCACCTATGTATTCAGCAGGTTCGCTGTTTACCGGAGTTGACTCCCCAATAGGACCGATAATGTTTGGGTATGGCCGGACTGAGCACAATTTCGATTCAATCTATTTGATTATTGGTTCAACTTTTGAGTAGCGATCCATCTCTAAAAACTGCATGAATTATGCAACTTTAGGTGTAACTTGATATGTTGATCAAAATCGGTAGATTTTAATTTATCGTTAAATTTGCTAGTCTTTTGGCCATAATCTGGCCGCTATGGTGAGATTCTTTTCCTTACGAATCGCTACTCTTGTCATAGATGGTCACGTTTCCAAGGATGTCTGCTCTTATTTTAATCATTATTTGCGCAGACCGTAATGAGAGGAAAATGTCGTGCTTGAAGCCTATCGTAAACACGTCGCAGAGCGTGCTGCCGAAGGAGTTGTATCCAAACCCTTAGACGCAGAACAAGTTGCAGGACTTGTTGAATTACTAAAGAACCCACCTAAAGGGGAAGAAGCTTTTATTTTAGAATTGCTGGAAAACCGCATCCCACCGGGTGTGGATGAAGCAGCTTATGTAAAAGCCGGTTTCCTTGCTGCGATTACTCGTGGAGAAGTTAAGTCACCGCTAGTTTCTCCTGAAAAGGCCGCTGAACTGCTTGGTACAATGCAAGGGGGGTACAATATTGAACCTCTTGTTGAATTATTAGACAACGCTACCTTAGCTCCAATTGCTACTAAGGCTTTATCACATACTCTACTGATGTTTGATTCTTTTTACGATGTAGAAGAAAAAGCGAAAAGTGGTAACGCATATGCCAAACAGGTGCTTGAATCATGGGCTGAGGCTGAGTGGTTCTTGCAGCGTCCTGAGTTAGCGGAAAAAGTGACTCTTACCGTGTTTAAAGTGACCGGTGAAACTAACACCGATGACTTGTCTCCCGCTCCCGATGCGTGGTCACGCCCCGATATTCCGCTTCATGCACTGGCCATGTTGAAAAACGAACGTGACGGCATTACACCTGATGAGCCAGGCAAAGTAGGTCCAATCAAACAAATTGAAGCGCTAAAAGCCAAAGGCCATCAGCTTGTGTACGTTGGTGACGTGGTTGGTACTGGTTCATCTCGTAAATCAGCAACTAACTCAGTGTTGTGGTTTATGGGCGAGGATATTCCTTTTGTACCTAACAAGCGTGCTGGCGGATATTGTTTGGGCGGTAAAATCGCGCCAATTTTCTTTAACACCATGGAAGATGCTGGCGCTTTGCCAATCGAATTAGATGTATCGAAATTGGCCATGGGCGATGTTATTGATATTTACCCTCATGAAGGGAAGGTGTGTAAGCACGGCAGTGACGACGTTCTTTCAACATTTAAACTCAAAACAGATGTGTTAGTTGATGAAGTACGTGCTGGTGGCCGTATTCCTTTGATTATCGGCCGAGGCCTAACCGATAAAGCCCGTGAATCTTTGGGCTTAGAGCCTTCCAAAGTATTCCGCCGTCCGGTGCCTGTCGCTGACAACGGTAAAGGCTTTACTCTCGCGCAAAAAATGGTGGGTAAAGCGTGTGGTGTTGCGGGGATTCGTCCTGGAACATACTGCGAACCTAAAATGACGACGGTGGGGTCGCAAGATACCACAGGTCCTATGACGCGCGATGAGTTGAAAGACTTGGCGTGTTTAGGATTCTCTGGCGACTTGGTGATGCAGTCATTCTGTCATACTTCGGCTTATCCAAAACCGGTTGATGTTCAGACTCACCATACCTTGCCTGATTTTATCATGAACCGTGGCGGTGTATCACTGCGCCCAGGTGACGGCATTATCCACTCTTGGCTAAACCGCATGTTGCTTCCTGATACGGTTGGTACTGGTGGTGACTCTCATACACGCTTCCCGCTGGGTATTTCTTTCCCTGCTGGGTCTGGTTTAGTGGCATTTGCTGCGGCAACTGGTGTGATGCCGCTTGATATGCCTGAATCGGTATTGGTTCGTTTCTCAGGTAAAATGCAGCCGGGTATTACACTGCGCGACTTAGTACATGCGATCCCGCTATACGGGATCAAGCAAGGTCTATTGACCGTTGAAAAAGCGGGTAAGATCAATGAATTCTCTGGTCGAATTCTGGAAATTGAAGGCCTTGAGCATTTAACTGTTGAACAAGCATTCGAATTGTCAGATGCCTCTGCGGAGCGTTCTGCTGCGGGTTGTACGGTTAAGTTATCTGAAGAGTCTATTGCAGAATACCTAAAATCCAACATTACCATGTTGAAGTGGATGATTTCGGAAGGTTACGGTAACCGTCGTACTATTGAACGTCGTGTGAAAGCGATGCAAGAGTGGCTCGACAATCCAAGCTTGATGAAAGCGGATGATAATGCAGACTACAAGCATGTGATTGACATCGATATGAGTGAGATCAAAGAGCCAATTCTATGTGCGCCAAACGATCCTGACGATGCACGTACTTTGTCAGATGTAGCTGGTACTGCTATCGATGAAGTGTTCATTGGTTCATGTATGACCAATATTGGCCACTTCCGCGCTGCAGGTAAGCTACTTGATAAATTTAATGGTCAGTTGACCACTCGTTTATGGGTAGCTCCTCCGACTAAGATGGATAAAGACCAACTGATTGAAGAGGGCTATTACGGCATCTTTGGTAAAGCAGGTGTTCGGATTGAGACTCCCGGATGTTCATTGTGTATGGGTAACCAAGCACGTGTAGCGGATAAATCTACGGTCATGTCGACGTCAACACGTAACTTCCCTAACCGTCTAGGGAATGGTGCGAATGTATTCTTAGCTTCTGCTGAACTTTCTGCAGTTGGTGCTATTTTGGGCCGAATCCCAACGGCACAAGAATACATGGAATATGCGAAACAGATCGATGCAACCGCTGCAGATACTTACCGCTATTTGAATTTCCATTTGATGGGTCAATATACAGAAAAAGCCGATACGGTTATTTTCCAAGAACCGGCATAATCAGAACGACGTTTATGTAAAGGGACCTCGCTTAGGTCCCTTTTTTACATCCACACAAAAGCTGTTACTCAATGCCTCTCTCGGTATAATTGGCCCAAATTTTACAAGTGAAATTAATTATGGACTTTGAATTTACCAAGAATACTTTGCTTGGAGAGTACTACGTAAAATGTTCGATGGAGCATCAAATCGTAGCACGCTGGCTACAAGAAGAAATAGGTAAGGACTGCACAAAGATCGATCAAATTTTGGATCTGATTGAAAAAGCGCACCAATTTTCAGCAAAAGAACTTCAATGGCATGGTAAAGAGATTTCTTTAGTTTTGACTGGGCAAGAAGTCACTGTGCAAGAAAATACCCAGCTATCAGGGATTGAAGAGCAGTTAGAAGAAGATTTTTCTCTTTATGAGAGTGAAAGTTACGCGCAGTGCGGATTAGAAGATTTTGAATCTTTGTTGCTACAGTGGCGAGAGTTTGTCGCTTAATTAGTTTTCATATTTGCACCATTTTGTATCTTTGGCCTTAAGCAAGAAAGAACAACGCGTTATTTTTGGGAAAGAGTCGCACCGTAATGGTGCGGCTCTTTTGTTTTTATACTAGAAAACTTTTTTATTTCTAGAAATATCAATCGCTTAAAAAGTTGGCACGTACCTTGGATTGTAAAGAGAGTTAGTGGAAGACAGCTTTTTTTGGAGAGGACGCGATGAAACTGATTAATGCAATCATCAAACCATTTAAATTGGACGATGTACGCGAAGCGCTAGCTGATGTGGGCATCGAAGGTATGACGGTATCTGAAGTAAAAGGCTTTGGTCGCCAAAAAGGTCATACAGAACTTTACCGCGGTGCGGAGTACCAAGTGGACTTCTTACCTAAGGTAAAAATTGAAATCGCCACACAGGCAGAAAACGTTGATCGTGTTGTTGAAGCGGTCATCAAAGCTGCTCACACCGGCAAAATCGGTGATGGCAAAATATTTGTTTATGATTTGAGCCATGCTGTTCGTATTCGCACCGGCGAGACGGACACGGAAGCCCTTTAATCAATTTTTCTAGGACGGAGAAGCTTATATGGAACTGTCAGTTACCGTAACTGAGTTACGCTATGCACTGGATACTTTCTTTTTCTTAATTTCCGGCGCACTGGTTATGTGGATGGCAGCAGGTTTTGCGATGCTTGAAGCGGGTTTAGTGCGTTCGAAAAACACCACGGAGATTCTGACGAAAAACTTTGTGTTGTACGCCATTGCGTGCACCATGTACCTTATTGTGGGTTACAACATCATGTATGTTGATAACACTAGTGGTGGTTGGCTACCTTCTTTTGGTTCCTTAATTGGTGGACAAGCTGAAGGCGCTGAACATTCACTTGAATCTGACTTTTTCTTCCAAGTTGTATTCGTAGCTACATCAATGTCAGTGGTTTCAGGTGCTGTTGCTGAGCGTATGAAACTGTGGTCATTCCTCATTTTCTCCGTCATTTTGACTGGTTTCATCTACCCGATGGAAGGTTTTTGGACATGGGGTGGCGGTTTCTTAGCAGAAGCTGGTTTCAGTGATTTCGCTGGTTCAGGCATTGTACATATGGCTGGTGCGGCTGCCGCTCTCGCAGGTGTGTTGTTGCTAGGTGCTCGTAAAGGCAAATATGGTAAGAACGGTGAAGTTTACCCAATCCCTGGGTCAAACATGCCTCTTGCAACATTAGGTACCTTTATTCTTTGGTTCGGTTGGTTTGGCTTTAACGGCGGTTCTCAACTGGCTTTATCAAACTTTGAGAACGCAACCGCTGTAGGTCAAATCTTCCTGAACACGAACGCAGCTGCAGCAGCTGGTGCTATTGCTGCAATGCTTGTGTGTAAAACCACATGGGGTAAAGCTGACTTAACTATGATTCTTAACGGTGCTTTAGCTGGGTTGGTTGCAATTACTGCAGATCCACTTTCACCATCACCAATGATGTCTGTTGCTGTCGGTGCTGTGGCTGGTGTGATTGTTGTATTCTCTATCATCATGCTAGATAAACTGAAAATCGATGATCCAGTGGGTGCTATCTCTGTTCACGGCGTATGTGGTCTGTTTGGTTTATTGGCTGTGCCTGTAAGTAATGCAGAGGCTTCATTTGGTTCACAAATTCTAGGTGCCGTTGTTATCTTCGCTTGGGTATTTATTACTAGCTTGATTGTTTGGGCAATCCTAAAAGCGACCATGGGTATCCGTGTTTCTGAAGAAGAAGAGATGGAAGGTATGGATATGCACGATTGTGGTGTAGATGCTTACCCCGAGTTTGTTACTGTGAAGTAATGTTGCTCTGAAGTTACTTTTCTTTGAATTGATAAGTAAAAACCTGCCAGCTGGCAGGTTTTTTTATGTTTGATATTCAGATGAACATTGTGATTGAGCTTATCCAGTAAAGGGATAATTAGCGGTTTTTGCCCGCGTGATAAATGGTGAACTTTGACGTTTTAGCGGGTATTTCACAATGACCAAAGCTGCGGTCGATAATTGGGGGGTATTTTAAGAAGCTATTGGCAACTACAAACAATTCTCCATCTTGGGTTAATGCTTGCGGCGCTTGTGCTAACAAGGTCTCAGTCGCGCTATAGCTGGTATCTAATCCGGAGTGAAAAGGTGGATTTGTCACCAAAAAACGATATTGTTCGCTGATATCAGAAAAAACATCTGAAGCAAAAACATGGCCGGTAAGACCGTTCGCTTTTAATGTTTCTTGTGACGAGCGGATAGCGAGCGCGCTAATATCGCACATCGACAACTTAATGTTAGGATTGAGACTTGCCATGACAGAACCAATTACGCCAGCGCCACAGCCAAAATCCAATACCTTGCCATGTAATGTTGGCAGGGTATCCAACAGCAATCGACTGCCAATATCAAATTCCCCATGACTAAATACGCCAGGTAAGCTGCGAATCGTTAATTCACGCTCTTGGTAAGTGACCTGATATGACTTAAACCATTGTTCAAGCTTGAAGGGTTGTGGTTGGTTTGTGCATTGTCCCCAATAAAAAGAACAGCGACGAGCCGAATCGTATTTGTTGATTGGGCCATAAGGCGCAAACATTTTCTCAATGCTTTTGACCCCTGAGCGATTTTCGCCAATAACGACAATCTCGGTTCCTTGGCCCAACTTAGCCAATAGCATGTTCAGCAGGTAGTCTGCTTCTTGCTTCGCTTTTGGCCAGTAAAGCAAGATCATATCCGCAGATGTCTCAGCGGTTAGTTCAGCATCGAAGTAACAACGAATATGGGATTTGTTTTGCCACTGGCGATAATAACCATAGTGAGTGGTAAAGATCTCAACCGATTCACAGTGTTTGGCCAATTCAAGAGGGAAAAGATCTTCTGCTTCTCCTGCGATGAGAACGCGTTTTCCTGCAAAGTATTCCAGTTGACGCTCGGCAATTTGGCTTGGGGCTGTGAATGTTGACATGGTTATTCCGAATCAGTTGTGAGGCGCGAGATTCTCGCACAAAGCGAAGCAAGCTTGAAGTGTTTGGCAAGAGAAAGGGGAGCAAAACGCTCCCTTATCGTTAGTTTTTGTCTTGCCAATTAAGAAAGGAATGAAATTCTTCTTCGTACATTTTAAATAGCACCACCGTGATGGCAAAGATCAGTGGGCCATAGATCAATCCAATCAGACCAAACAGTTGGATCCCGCCTAGAAGTGAAAAAAAGATCATCAGCGTATTCATTCCTGCGCTACCTTGCATCAAGAACGGACGCAAAATATTGTCAATTGAACCTACCACGGCAATACTCCAAATGCCGAGGAAAATCGCCCAGTTAATGTCACCACTTGCCAATAAATAAAGGGTGGCTGGTAACCAAATAAGCGCGGTTCCGACGACTGGAATAAACGAAGTAAAGCCCATCATGGTTCCCCAAAAAAGACCAGGGAAGCCAGCAATACCCATGCCTATTCCGCCTGCAATACCTTGAGCGATTGCGGTTAAAAAGGACCCCATCACCGCTGATTTTGAGACTTGTTCTATTTCGATGAGCAGTTTGTCTTCTTGACTGCGAGAGAGAGGAACAATATGCCTTAAGGTGTTAATCACTTTTTCGTGATCTCGAAGGAGAAAGAACAGCACAAATAACATGAGGAAAAAATCAACCACAAAGTTGGTTGCGTCACCAAGCACTTTGGCACTAATCCCAACCAGTTTGGTTCCAAATGAGGTAGAGAATTTCGCGATTTTATCGCCAATTTCTTGCGGATTGAGTGGGTTGAACGGTAAATAGTTGTTAGAAAAATCGACTGCTTTCACAACCAAGGGATGATTAAAGAAGGAATCAATCCCCCCATTAGTAACCCAGTGATAGAGGTTTTGCGAAAATTTCGAACCTTGTTGTACTATGGCGCCAAACACTATTGTTAATGGAATCACGACAATGACAGTCAATATTACACAAGAGAGCAGGGAGGCGTAATTCGGATGACTGGGCATTTTTTGACTAATCCAGCTGTGCACTGGAAACATCAATAGCGAAATAATAAACGCCATAACAATGGAGTTTACATAAGGTTCAATGAGTAAATAACAGGCCATTGCCGACACTAATAGAGCGATAATCAGCACCCAGTGACTTGAGCCTATTTTTTGCTTTTCAGCAGCCATATTTTTCCGTCTTTAGTTTTCTTTGTTGGATGAAAATGACAAGCGACAAGCTAGCCAAGGAAACTTCGGTATATAATGAGGTTTATTTCGCCACTAAGCAATAAAAGGGAAAAACTATGGGATGTTGTGACAACAAAAAATGCTGTGATGATAAAAAGACACAAAAGCGTCCCATTCCTTGGCTTGGTGTGGCTGTTGTGGTGTTGGTCTTGCTCGTTGTGGTTAACTGGCATTAAAACAAAAAAAGCTGCCTTAGGCAGCTTTTTAATCGTTTGGGGTAGTGCAATTATTCGCCGTTCACCATGCGGGCGAAGCTTCGGTCTGCTGCTTCTAATGTCGCATCAATTTCACTTGAGCGGTGAGCCAGTGAGATGAAGCCAGCTTCGAACGCAGAAGGGGCAAGATATACACCATGCTCTAGCATGTGATGGAAGAACTGTTTGAAACGTTCTGTATCGCACTTTGCTACGTCCTCATAGCAAGTAACGCTCTTTTGATCAGTAAAGAAGAAACCGAACATACCACCTACTTGGTGAACAAGTAGTGGAATATCGTGTTTTTTGGCCAGCGCTTTAAGGCCTTCGGCTAAGGTTTTCGCTTTACGATCTAGGCGTTTTTCGTTGCCTTCTTCTTTTAATAGGGTCAAACACGCGTAGCCCGCAGCCATCGCTACTGGGTTACCAGATAGTGTACCAGCTTGGTAAACAGGGCCTGTTGGCGCAATGTATTGCATTACCTCTTTACGCCCACCAAAAGCACCCACAGGCATACCACCACCAATAACTTTCCCTAGTGTTGTTAGGTCTGGTTTAATGTTGTAGTAAGCTTGTGCACCACCAAGAGCAACGCGGAAACCGGTCATCACTTCATCGAAAATCAGTAGAGCACCTTCTTGGTCGCAAATCTCACGGAGACCTTCATGGAAGCCTGAAACTGGCGGAATACAGTTCATGTTGCCTGCAACAGGTTCAACGATAATACACGCAATTTCACCTTTATTAGCAGCAAATAACTCACGAACGGAGTCCAAATCATTAAAGCGAGCCGTTAGGGTGTGCTTCGCAAAATCTGCCGGTACGCCAGGAGAACTAGGTTGACCAAGCGTCAGTGCGCCTGATCCTGCTTTTACTAAAAGACCATCGGAATGCCCATGGTAGCAACCTTCAAACTTAATGATCTTATCGCGACCAGTGTAGCCACGAGCTAAGCGGATAGCACTCATGGTCGCCTCTGTGCCTGAGTTCACCATGCGCACCTGTTCCATGGATGGAACAAGCTCACTAATCAGTTCAGCCATATCGATTTCAAGTGAAGTTGGTGCACCAAAGCTAAGGCCTTTCTGTGCGGTATCAATTACAGCTTCACGAATAGCTGCATGGTTGTGGCCAAGGATCATTGGGCCCCAAGAACCAACGTAGTCGATGTATGCTTTACCATCGGCATCAAAGATAAATGCGCCGTCTGCTCGGTCGATAAATAGTGGAGAACCACCAACACCGTTAAATGCACGAACAGGAGAGTTTACTCCGCCAGGAATTTTGCTCTGAGCTTTCTGGTAAAGATCGGCTGATTTGGTCATGGATATATCCTCTTCTGATTGTCTGGACCAATTTGCGGTGCATTGTACGCTTCTCTGCTTCGATGCGAAATGTTTTCCCCGAAAATCTCATATCTTCGCTTCATATACCAGAAAATAGAGTTAAAATATGTGTCAAATTGCATTTTTGGCTTTATCGTTCTGGAGCAGTAAATTCGCCGTACAGACACCGCTGCACTTAAACTGATTGTCAGTATATCTAAGTTAGTTTGGGCTAATACTTGAACGCACAACTCAGGTATTGGATAATAACGTTAAAGAATCATAATTCATCGCTGATTTGTTTTGATGACCAGGCAGATGCCAAGCGATGACACGAATGGGAGAGGTCGTCGTGAGCGAAATTAATGTACCATTATCCTTCTCTGAAGCCGCAGCAAAACGTGTAAAAATGCTGATCGCTGAAGAAGAAAATCCTGCTCTAAAATTGCGTGTGTACATCACTGGCGGTGGTTGCAGTGGTTTTCAATACGGATTTACCTTTGACGAAAACGTTAATGAAGGTGATATGACTATTGTGAATGAAGGGGTTACTTTAGTTGTGGATCCTATGAGCCTGCAATATTTGATTGGTGGTGTAGTGGATTACACTGAAGGACTTGAAGGCTCGCGCTTTTTTGTTGATAACCCAAATGCTAAGACAACCTGTGGTTGCGGCGCTTCATTCAGTGTGTAAGCGTTAATTGTATGGAAAAGCAGAGCCTAGTGACTCTGCTTTTTTTGTACCTTGAATCGGGCAATCACTGTTTGGCAAACAGTAATTCGCTGTATCGCTCTAATCTCTCTAAGCGAATTTTTGCGTTCGCGATGAATGTTTCGCGGGCTTTACCTGTCAAGGATTTTGACAAAGGTAGTTTCACTGTTCGTGGGTTCTTATGTACGCCATGGACCAAAAATTCGTAGTGTAAGTGAGGGCCGGTAACCCGACCTGTTCCGCCGAGTTTACCGATAACCTGTCCCTGTTTCACTCGTTCGCCTGTTTTTACATAGCGTCTTTGTAAATGAAGGTACTTCGTCACATAGGTGTTGCTGTGGCGGATAAAGACATAATTACCGTTAAATTGGTTGTAACCGGCTTTTTGTACCACACCATCACCTGCGGCCCAAATAGGTGTGCCGACGGGAGCAACATAATCGGTTCCTCGGTGCGGGCGAACTAGGCCTGTGACAGGATGTAGGCGTTTGGGATTAAAATTGGATGAAACACGGCGAAAGTCGACAGGTGAACGCAAGAAGGCTTTTTTCATAGCTCGTCCATTTTCATCGTAATAGTTGCCTGACGTATCATCCAAGATGGCTGAAAATGTTTTTCCTTGGTTGGTAAACGTAGCGGCAATAATGTCGCCTCTATCGGTTACTTCTCCTTCGACCACTTTTTCTTGGTACAAAATTTGGAAGTTATCGCCTGATCGAATATCCAAAGCAAAATCGATATCCCAACCAAAAATACCAGCTAACTGCATAATTTGATTGGCTGTTAATCCAGCCCCTGTTGCAGCATTCCAGAAGTTAGAGGTGATCGTGGCTTCGGCGTAATTGTATTGAAAATACACTTCCTTATTCTCAAACTTTGAGGTGTAACCATTGTCTGAACGAGTCACGACGAAGGTTTCATAAGAATTTATTTTGCGTCTTAGTTGAACCAATTGCTGATCTTCATTGAGGCCAAATAGAATTTCATCTCCAGGCCTCAGCCGCGTTAGTTGTTGTTCTATATCGCTATTGCTGGAGGTGAGAACATAAAGGTCCCGAGCTGAAAGGCCGACTTTTTTGAATAGCAAAGCACTACTTTCCCCGGATTGAACCGTCATTTTTTTCCACTGTAAAACGGTTGATGCGGGTAATGCTTCTTCTTTTATCAGTAAGTCATAGTTTAATTGCAGGGGATAGTGTTGCCCTAGTTTGAGGCGATTAGGGTCTTGCATCAAATCGTTGGGATGCGGAAGAAAAAACAGCGCAATAACGATCAACCCACTAAATAGGGCGATCAGCGCTTTATGTAACCATGGTAATCGAGCAAAAATCGTAAGCATATTCGCGGTGTTCAAGAATAATTGAATAAATTCACTACTAGTTAGTCTAACTGGTTTCAAAAATAGTCGCTATTCAAGTAATATGTCGAATTATTAAATTTTGCCAAATCTGTGGGAGTAAACAAAGAATGGCGAGTATTGAAGCCGCTTTAGCGGAAATCAAGCGTGGTGTTGAGGAGCTTATTCCGGAAGAAGAGCTCATTGCAAAACTGAAAGAGAATCGTCCGCTGCGCATTAAATTGGGTGCGGATCCAACAGCACCTGATATCCATCTTGGTCACACTGTGATTCTAAACAAGCTACGCGCGTTTCAAGAGCTTGGCCATCAAGTGACTTTCCTAATCGGTGATTTCACAGGTATGGTTGGTGATCCTACGGGTAAAAATACCACTCGTCCTCCTTTGACTCGTGAAGACGTACTGCGTAACGCTGAAACCTACAAGCAGCAAGTATTCAAAATCCTTGACCCAGAAAAAACGGAAATTCGTTTTAACTCTGAATGGCTTTCTGAACTGGGTGCAGAGGGCATGATTCGCCTTGCGGCTAATCAAACTGTTGCTCGTATGCTAGAGCGTGACGACTTTAAAAAGCGTTACTCAAATGGTCAACCTATTGCGATTCATGAATTCATGTACCCACTTCTTCAAGGTTACGACTCCGTAGCTCTTGAAAGTGATGTAGAACTAGGTGGTACAGACCAGAAGTTCAACTTACTTATGGGTCGTGAATTGCAAAAATCGAATGGGCAAAAACCACAAGTTGTCTTGATGATGCCATTGCTGGTTGGTTTAGACGGTGTGAAGAAAATGTCTAAATCAGCACACAACTACATTGGTGTGAGTGATGCTCCAAGTGACATGTTTGGTAAGATCATGTCGATCTCTGACGATCTGATGTGGAGTTACTATGAGTTGTTGTCATTCCGTCCATTGGAAGAAGTGGCGCAATTTAAAGAAGACGTGAAAAACGGTAAAAACCCACGTGACGTTAAGATCTTGCTAGCGAAAGAGATCATTGCACGCTTCCATACTGAAGCGGATGCGGATGCTGCAGAACAAGAATTCATTAACCGTTTCCAAAAAGGCGCAATGCCAGACGAAATGCCAGAATTCACTTTTGAAGCGGGGATCGCCATTGCTAACTTGCTAAAAGAGGCGGGATTGGTGAACTCGACTTCTGATGCTTTACGTATGATTCGTCAAGGCGCGGTGAAATTAGATGGTGAGAAGTTAGAAGACACTAAATTCGCGCCCGCTACTGGTGAAGCGGTTTACCAAGTTGGTAAGCGCAAATTTGCTCGCGTCACTGTAAAATAGTCGCTTTGCAGTGCATAAATGATGAAGAAAAAGCGCCTTAGGGCGCTTTTTTTCGTATCGATGGAGCCTTGATTGTCGCCAGCATAGAAATTTTTTGTTCTCACACAGACTGTATTTTTGATGATATTTTGTTACAATTCAGCCGCTATCGAAGGGATAGCACATTTGGAGACGACGATGAACAATACCGACCATCCCCCTAGTATGAAGGGAGAAAAATAACCTGCTAACGGTATTAGCTCATTAGACTTTACCTGCGCAGGTAAAGGTGTTTATCTCTACATATTCCTTTCTATTTTTCTCCTATCTTCTAGATAAATAACAACTTATTGATCATATGTACGCTGGCATAATGCTATATCAGTGCATCGTGTTCGTAGTTGCTATTGGTGGTCGTTACCTTAAGCCAATCGGGAGATTAGCCATGACGGTAATGAACAATCAATGCATGAACTATGCGGATTCTTTTTCAATTGATGAAATTGGAGCTGCAACAAATGCATTTTTGAAATACGAATCAGTGAAACAAGTACAATTGCTAGTGGTGATGTCTTCAGAAGAAGCGATTGCCATATTGAGTAACTGTACTATCAGGCATGTAAAACAACTTTTGAGTGACTTGAGCAGAGAAGGTCATGATCAACTGTCTGAACATTATTCTTATCAGTTGGGATTAGCGAGTTCTACTGTTGCTCAGGCCAAACATTCTTTACAACATGCTGTTTGTGAATACGCCAAACAGAAAGCCGGTTGGATTGTCTCGTTTGCACTGCTGGGAATCGCATCTGGATTTATATTGTGAAAACACATCGTGCCAATTAACGCCACGTTAAAGCAGTAATGAGAGACGTGGATAGACAGCGCCCTAGTTGCTCAAACATAGCATTAGGGCATGTGGGCCATGATCTGACGGTAAAATTGTTTTTCTAATTCAGTTATAGGGGAGCTTGCGGGCTCCTCTTCCGTTTCTGGTGGAAAGTAATCGGTGATGTACTGTGTAAATAGCATCTGTGGTTGACCGTTGGCATCCAGTAGGTAACCAATCATGTTGTGCGTGCCATAAAGTGAGCCACTTTTCCCAGCAATGACGCCCCTTATATCGTTTGCTAACATGCTTCTACGATAGCGCAGCGTTCCCGATTGTCCCGCTCGTGGTAAAAGGGCAATCAAGTTCAATTGTGAATCGTTTTGCCAAACATAGCGTAATACCTGTTGCATTGTGTCGGGGTGAATGCGGTTATTACGTGATAAACCAGACCCATCAAATAATTGAGCGCTTTCGAGGTTGATATTGGCGCGTTCAGCGAGCACTTCCTTAATTGCTTTGGTTCCATTTAGGTAGCTACCAGGTTGTTGATAGTGATGATGCCCGATTGCTTTAGTGAGAGTATCTGCAATCAAGTTATCCGATTTTTTGAGCATGATGCTCAATAGTTCGGGTAACGGTTCGGATTGATGTTGAGCCAATAGTTTTGCTTGGGCAGTGCTGTAGGCAGGAGAGCCTATCTGTATCGAGCCTTCTAACTGAATGCCTAATTGGTTCAATATCTTATACATCATTCTTTGGGTGTATAAACCGGTGTTTTGTACGGCGAATTTTAAAGGGAGCGGTGTGCTTCGTTGTGCCATACAACCTGATAAAACATAGTGATTATTGTCTGCGGCGGTAAGCTCTAATTCACAGTGTTGTGCTTTGATTGCTTCACTACTGATTGCTTTAGCTTGGTTCTTCACGTGGATAGGGTATTGCTCCGGGACGTAAAGTCTCGTTTGTCCGTTGTTTAAATCGGTGAGTGATGCTGGGGCACAATTGTGATCAAGATTGATGGCACTACTTGGCGCGCTATAACATACCCCCAGAGAGTCCCATGGCCAGCCGACGGCTTTTTCAAAACCTGCAAAAGCCGTATTGTCTAACCAGATATTACCGCGGATACGTCTTATGCCCTGAGAAGGAAGAACTTTCAATAATTGTTTGAGTTCATCAGTGGATAATGTTGGGTCGCCTGAAAATTTAACGATATAGTCGTTACCCTTGCGTAGCAAAGAGGTGGAAAAACGAAACTGATCCCCTAGCTCCAATTTAGCCGCTAGTGCGGTGACGAGTTTGAACGTGCTGGCTGGAGGGAAGTAGCCACCGTTGGCTTGCTCGAATTGTTGTGTGCTATCTGTGAGCGATTGAGCGAAGAAAGCATAGCGAGTATCTGGGGTAAGGCTAGGCAGTTCTGGGACAAAAGGTGTCGCAGCACTGAGTGATGTCCATAGCAAAGCAGACCATAAAATCAGATAACGCATAAATACTCTTTTTCTTCAATAACTAAAGGTTTGAGTAGTATAGCGGGATAAAAAAACGCCTGCTATAGAGCAGGCGTCGATATGCATTTAACTTTCTGTCAAATTAGAAAGTGTATAGCAGGCCAGCCATTGCTTGGTCTTGTGCATCAACGTTATCAGTTACGTCGTCGCCGTCAAGTAGGTTCCAACGGTAGCCTACATAACCAGTGAATGATGGAGTGAAGAAGTAGTTTGCTTCTACAGATAGAGTCTGTGCTGTATCACCTTCATCGTCCCAATCGCCATCGTTGTAAGTAGCGATCAGTTTAGTTTTGTCGATAGTGTAAGCTGCTGCTAGCTCGTAACCGTCGTAGTTGTCAACTGAGCTTGCATCGTAATCAATGTGAGTGTACAACGCTGCTAAGTACAAATCTTCGTAAGTAAATGAAGTAGTCAAGATAGTTTGATCATTGCTATTTTGGTCTGCATAACCAGCACCAATAACAACACCAGTGTCTCCGAAGCCGTAAGTTAGGGCTAGAGCGTAACCGTCTTGGTCGTTACCTACACGACTGTCGTTATCGCCAGAGTCGCCACCGTCAGCAAAACGGTAACCAGCGCTAACACCTAGAGTGTCAAACTGAGCATTGTATGCAACATAGTTATCAGTACGGTTTGCAAGAGAAATGTAGTAGTCAGAGTTAGTAGCAGCTGAGTTTACTGATGCTTCTTTACCCCAAGTAGACATAATATCGGTAAAGTTAGTTAGTTTAACTAATGCACCGTCTTGTTTACCGTAAGTGATTTCACCAGCGTCTGTACCGATACCAGCAAAGATGTAACGAGTATCTAGGTCAGTGTCTGAATCATCAGCTGCACCGTTGTCATTGTGGCTTGACCATTCAGTTTCAAATTTAGCCAAACCGTAAAGGCTTTCATTTACTTGTTGTTTACCAACAAAGTTAAAACGAGCACGAGTTAAGTCGTTTGCTTCGCCATCTTGAAGTTGAAGACGAGCTTCAACACGACCGCCTAGGGCAACAGAAGTGCCGTCTGCGTTATAAACTTCAGCTGCGTTTGCACCTGTTGCCACTGCTGCTGCTGCCACAGCAAGAGAGATGATGGTTTTTTTCATCTTGTTCAGTCCTAATATATTGTCCACAAAAACGTTGATTGAGACGTTAGATTCGTCCTACAAATACTCATGTCGATGTTTAGGGCGAGCACTTGTGATTCCTTAAGCCTTTGCCTAACGTCTCAACTTGAGCAATTCGTGAATCAATTTTCGTATGTGAGTTCCGGCTTCGTTAGTAAAATGATATAAAATCGAAAAATGAACACTGTTTTATTATAAAAGTAAAAATATCAAGATGTTGATTTTAAAGGTTTTATTTCATTTTTAACACGCTTTATAAGTGCTAGTGAAATATTATTTTTTTATATTTTTTCACTCGATTTTCATAATTTATCAGGATTTTTCTTGTGCTCTAGATCACATGGCGTCTAAGTGCTTACTCGACAGTGACTTAAGAACTGTTTTTAATAACGAAAGATGGATTTAGGATGATTTCGTTTTAAACTTTGTTTACACTAATCCCAATACGTTTCATAAACACTACCTAGCCCACAGGTGGGTTAGGTAGTTTTGTTTTGTCCAAAGTTAGCTTTGGCAAAGAGGTAAGATATGGAAAAAGTTCCAATGACTGTACGCGGTGAGAAAATCCTGCGTGAAGAACTTGAGAGACTTCTAAAACTTCGCCCGCAGATTAGCGCAGCAATTGCTGAAGCGCGTGAACTCGGTGATTTGAAGGAAAACGCTGAATACCATGCTGCTCGAGAAGAACAAGGTATCTGTGAAGCGCAAATTCGAGATATCGAGTATAAATTGTCGGTAGCTCAAGTGATTGATGTCACTAAAATGGAAAATAATGGTAAGGTCATTTTTGGTTCTACAGTTACGGTAGTTGATGTAGACACTGATGACGAAAAAACATACCAAATTGTTGGCGATAATGAAGCAGACATTAAGTCTGGTCGCATTTCTATTAGCTCTCCAATCGCTCGCGGCTTGGTTGGCAAGATGGAAGGTGACGAGGTTGTTATCTCCACTCCTGGCGGTGATAAAGTCTTCGAAATCGATCAAGTTCAGTATATTTAATCCTGAAAAAATGAAAAAGGTCGCATTGAGCGACCTTTTTTATTTTCGTTTCGATAATACTTAGTTACGCGGTAGTTCAATTTTGCGCTGTTCTGATTGACGATACAAAACAAGCACTTTACCGATGACTTGGACTTTTTCAGCTCCAGTCTCGCGTACAATAGCATCAACGATAAGCTGTTTGGTGTCGCGATCTTCTGATACCACTTTTACTTTAATGAGTTCGTGGAAATCAAGCGCGATTTCAATTTCGGCTAAAACAGCTTCGGTTAAACCGTTAGCGCCCATAAGCACTACTGGTTTCAGATTATGTGCTAGAGCTTTTAAATGCTGCTTTTGTTTGTTGCTTAGGTTCATTACGCGACCAAATTTATTTACTATTAGGGTTGAAAACCGACATTTTAACGCCATCTATCAACGAAGACTATATTTTCTACCATACTTTCTTTGATAGACGCTTTTTAGCTAGGAATTGAATGAGTAAACAGAAGCACTCAGCGAGCTCAGGCCGCTGGTTGAAAGAACATTTTGATGACAAGTACGTAAATGAGGCCAAGAAGAAAGGTTACCGTTCTCGTGCTATCTTCAAAATAGAAGAAATTCAGCAGAAAGATAAATTAATCAAACCAGGTATGACAGTCGTCGACCTTGGTGCTGCCCCTGGAGGGTGGTCTCAGTATGCGGCGGGTATTGTTGGTGATGATGGTCAAGTGATTGCTTGTGACATTTTACCGATGGACTCGATTGCTGGTGTTGCATTTTTGCAGGGTGATTTTCGTGAAGAGTCCGTTTTAGACGCACTATTAGCACGAATTCAGCCAGATATGGTCGATGTGGTTATGTCGGACATGGCACCGAATATGGCGGGAAATTTATCGGTCGATCAGCCAAGGGCTATGTACCTTGTTGAATTAGCGTTGGATATGTGTCGACAAGTTCTCGCTCCCGATGGTAGTTTTGTGGTTAAGGTCTTTCAGGGCGAAGGCTTTGATCAGTATGTTAAGGATGTCCGCGACATGTTTAAAGTGGTAAAAATCCGCAAGCCCGACTCTTCGAGGGCTCGTTCTCGAGAAGTGTACATTGTTGCCACTGGTTACAAAGGGTAACCATTAAATGGCATCGATGAAAATTAACACTATAGCTACGGTCTGAAAACTGTAGTACCCTACCTTTAATTACAACTAGTTATCGCGAGGCTGACACCTTGAGTGACATGGCAAAAAATTTAATTCTTTGGTTAGTAATTGCGGTCGTTTTAATGTCGGTGTTCCAGAGCTTCGGCCCTGGTGACAATAACGGAAGAACGATTGATTACACCACGTTTGTACAGGAAGTTGGCCAAGGCCAAATACAAGAAGCTCAGTTCAATAACAGTGAGATTACTTTTACTCGTCGCGGCGGCAGTACACGTTACGTTACCTATATGCCGGTCTACGACCAGAAGCTTTTGGATGACTTGATCAACCAAAACGTAAAAGTTCAAGGTACACCACCTGAAGAGCAAAGCTTGCTTGGCACTATCTTCATCTCATGGTTCCCGATGATTCTGTTGATTGGTGTTTGGATTTTCTTCATGCGTCAAATGCAAGGCGGTGGCGGTAAAGGGGCGATGTCCTTTGGCAAAAGCAAGGCCCGCATGATGAGTGAGGAACAGATCAAAACCACTTTTGCGGATGTTGCAGGTTGTGATGAAGCAAAAGAAGACGTGAAGGAACTGGTTGATTACTTACGTGATCCAAGTCGTTTCCAAAAACTCGGTGGTAAAATTCCAACGGGTGTTCTGATGGTAGGTCCTCCTGGTACTGGTAAAACATTGCTTGCTAAAGCGATTGCTGGTGAAGCGAAAGTACCATTCTTTACTATCTCAGGTTCAGATTTCGTAGAAATGTTCGTTGGTGTTGGTGCCTCTCGTGTACGTGACATGTTCGAACAAGCTAAAAAAGCTTCTCCATGTATCATCTTCATCGATGAAATCGATGCAGTTGGTCGTCAACGTGGTGCTGGTGTAGGCGGCGGTCACGATGAACGTGAACAAACGCTAAACCAAATGCTGGTTGAGATGGATGGTTTTGAAGGTAACGAAGGTATTATCGTTATCGCGGCAACCAACCGTCCAGACGTATTGGACCCTGCACTGCTTCGTCCTGGTCGTTTTGACCGTCAAGTTGTCGTTGGTCTTCCAGATGTTCGTGGTCGTGAGCAGATTCTTAAAGTTCACATGCGTAAAGTGCCGCTAGCCGGTGATGTTGAACCATCACTAATTGCTCGTGGTACACCAGGCTTCTCCGGTGCTGACTTAGCTAACTTGGTTAACGAAGCTGCACTGTTTGCTGCTCGTGGCAACAAGCGTAACGTCTCTATGGTTGAGTTTGAGCTAGCAAAAGACAAAATCATGATGGGTGCTGAACGCCGCTCAATGGTGATGTCAGAAGAAACCAAGGCGTCTACTGCCTATCACGAAGCTGGTCACGCGATTGTTGGTCGCTTAGTACCAGAACACGATCCAGTGTATAAAGTTTCTATCATTCCACGTGGTCGCGCGTTGGGTGTGACGATGTACTTACCTGAACAAGATCGTATTAGCATGTCCAAGCAAAACCTAGAATCGATGATTTCGAGTCTGTATGGTGGTCGTCTTGCTGAAGAGTTGATCTACGGCGTAGACAAAGTATCAACAGGGGCATCGAACGACATCGAACGTGCGACAGATATTGCTCGTAAGATGGTGACCCAGTGGGGTTTCTCAGATAAGTTAGGTCCAATGCTATATGCTGAAGACGAAGGTGAAGTATTCCTAGGTCGTAGCGTAACGCAAACCAAACATATGTCAGATGACACCGCCAAGCTTATTGATGATGAAGTTCGTAAACTTATCGATCGCAACTACGAGCGTGCTCGCCGTATCCTAGTCGAAAACATGGATATTATGCACGCAATGAAAGATGCGCTGATGAAATACGAAACCATTGATGCAGGTCAGATTGATGACTTAATGGCGCGTAAAGAAGTGATTCGAGAGCCTGCGGGTTGGGCTGACCATGTTGCTAATGCTTCAGCGAAAAATGAATCTGAATCGACTTCAGAAGCACCAAAAGCAGAAGCTCCTCAACCAGAAAAAACTCCGGAGGAAAGCAAACCTCAAGAGTCGGCTGAAAGTGACACTGATAAAAAAGATTCAAACGCAGAGTAAGTGATTTGAATAGTAAGATTGAAACCCCGATTATGTCGGGGTTTTTCTATATATAGGGAATATTTTCTACACACTATGAATATCCATACGCCACTGAAAACTTTAGAACTTAATCGTCCTCATGTAATGGGGATCTTGAATACCACGCCCGACTCATTTTCCGATGGTGGTAGTTTTACTGAATTAGACCTTGCGTTGAAGCGTGCTTTAGACATGATCGAAGTCGGTGTCACTATTATTGATATTGGTGGGGAATCAACTCGACCGGGGGCTCCAGAAGTGACTCTAGAAGAAGAGTTGCGCCGTGTTGTACCTATCGTGAAAGAGATTCGTAAACATAATCAAGAGGTGTGGATCTCTATCGATACCAGTAAAGCAGAAGTAATGAAGCAAGCAATTGAAGCTGGCGCTGATCTCATTAATGATATTCGTTCATTAACTGAACCGGGGGCTCTCGAGGTGGTCGCTCAAGCTAATGTCCCTGTTTGTATCATGCATATGAAAGGTCAACCGAAAACAATGCAGGTTAACCCTCAGTACGATGATCTTATTGCGGAAGTTCATCAGTTTTTGACTGATCGTATTGCCGCTTGTGAAAAGGCTGGTATCCTGCGGGACAATATTATTGTTGATCCTGGTTTTGGCTTTGGTAAGTCGGTCGAGGATAACTACAAACTATTGGCTAACTTGGAGTCATTTCACCAATATGGATTACCTATCCTAGCCGGGATGTCACGTAAATCGATGTTGTTTAAATTACTCGATAAAAAGCCAGCAGAATGTATGGTGGCCAGCGTAGCATGCGCAACGATCGCTGCCAGTAAAGGGGCTCAAATTATTCGAGTCCATGATTATCAAGAAACAATAGAAGCGATGAAAATCGTTCACATGACACGAAGTAATTTATAACGAGGTTAAAGGCTAGATATGTCTCAAGAAAGACGTTATTTCGGTACAGATGGTGTACGCGGTAAAGTAGGTGAATATCCTATTACTCCTGATTTTGTTCTTAAGCTAGGTTGGGCTGCTGGTCGAGTTTTGGCGAAACAGGGCACAAAAAAAGTCATCATCGGTAAAGACACTCGAATCTCTGGTTATATGTTGGAATCCGCGCTGGAAGCGGGTTTAGCGGCGGCGGGATTAAAAGCCATTTTTACCGGACCTATGCCAACACCTGCGATCGCTTATTTGACGCAAACCTTGCGTGCTGAAGCGGGGATTGTTATCTCAGCTTCTCATAACCCATATTACGATAACGGCATTAAGTTCTTCTCATCTGAAGGAACTAAATTGCCAGATAATGTTGAATTAGCTATTGAAGCAGAGCTCGACAAACCGATTGAATGCGTTGAGTCTTCCCAGCTCGGAAAAGCCTCTCGTTTAGTTGATGCCGCTGGTCGCTACATTGAATTTTGTAAGAGTACATTCCCGCACCGTTTAAGTTTGAATGGTTTAAAACTGGTTGTCGATTGTGCTCATGGTGCGACTTACCATATTGCGCCTAACGTATTTAAAGAGTTGGGTGCCGAAGTGATTGCGATGGGGGTTGAGCCTAATGGCGTGAACATTAACCACGAAGTCGGAGCTACCGATGTTCGTGCGCTACAAGAGCGCGTACTTGCAGAAAGTGCGGATTTAGGTTTAGCGTTTGATGGCGATGGCGACCGTCTTATCATGGTGGACGCTAAGGGCAATAAAGTCGATGGTGACCAACTGGCTTACATTATTGCGCGTGATGCACTACGTCGTGGCACATTAAAAGGTGGTGTTGTCGGGACATTGATGACGAATCTGGGGATGGAAAATGGCCTAAAACAACTCGGTATTCCTTTTGTTCGCGCAGCCGTTGGTGACCGTTATGTCATGGAAAAGCTGCTTGAAAAAGGTTGGAATATCGGTGCTGAAAACTCAGGCCATATTATCTTGTTGGACAGTGTGACAACGGGTGATGCGATAGTTTCCGCTTTACGTGTTCTGACTGCGATCGTCGATAGTGATATGCCATTAGATGAACTCTCTGAAGGTATGAAACTGTACCCTCAAGTACTGGAAAATGTCCGATTCAGTGGTGATAGCAATCCGTTAGAATCTCAGGATGTCCTTGCCGCAGTAGCTAAAGTAGAAAGTGAACTTGGGGATAAAGGTCGTGTTTTACTGCGTAAGTCCGGTACTGAGCCGCTAATCCGAGTAATGGTTGAAGGCGAAGATGCTGAACTAGTACAAAACTCAGCACTAGCTATTGCAAGTGTAGTGAAAGAAAGTTGCTAATTCACAAGCACTAAGCGCAGCACATACTCTGGTATAAATGACGCTTAGTGCTTGCTGTAACTGGGATTGTAATAATAAATTGTTGTTATGAATCCAGTGATTAGCTGGTTTAATGTCTTTTTTGCGTTTTTTTTAACCGTTTGGTTATCGGCGCATGTTTTTTTGTAAAATTCTCCTTGTCAGTTGGAATGGCTTTAGTTAGTATTAGCTCCGCCTTCTGAAGGGAGGTCGCTAGCCTTGTTCAAGTCGGATGATTAGAACGGCGCTGGCTCAACAATTTGGAACATAGGTGGATGTTATGTTTACAGCTCTACTTGTGATTTACCTGTTGGCAGCGGTTGGTATCATTGGCCTAGTGTTGATACAGCAAGGTAAAGGCGCAGATATGGGAGCCTCGTTCGGTGCTGGAGCTTCAAACACAGTGTTTGGTTCTGGTGGCTCAGGTAACTTCCTTACCCGAATGACAGCAATTTTTGCGATTATTTTCTTAGTTACTAGCTTAGTGTTAGGTAATCTATCTACAAACAAAACTGAATCTAAGTGGGTTGACCCAACACAAGGTCAAACAACATTAGAACAGCAAGCTAGTGATAATGCAGCTCCGGCTGCGAGTGAAGTTCCCGCTGAGAAATCAAGCAGCGACGAAATTCCTCAATAACTTATCTATTATAGATAAGTCAAGGTTTTAGCCGAGATGGTGAAATTGGTAGACACACTAGCATGAGGTGCTAGCGCTTCGGTGTGGGGGTTCGAGTCCCCCTCTCGGCACCATGTTTACAAACTTGTAAAACACAGAGTTATGCGTATAATGCATAACCAGTCGGACGCGGGGTGGAGCAGCTTGGTAGCTCGTCGGGCTCATAACCCGAAGGTCGTTGGTTCAAATCCGGCCCCCGCAACCAATCTTCTAGATTAAGATGCAAGTTTGGCAGTGCTAACCTCACTGCAATTGAGAAGTAATTCTCAATTTATCAGGGTCCAGCATCAAAAAACCCCGGCTTATCGGGGTTTTTTATTATCTGAATTTTTTAACTGAAAAGATTCAGATACTTGCTTGGAATTTAAATTGGGCTCTAGGCCCTTTTTTTGTTTCTGGAGTGGTTGAAATGACTGGTTTAGAGAGACAACTTACTGAATTGCTTGAAGCTCCAGTCGAGGCTTCAGGATACGAGTTAGTGGGTTTGGAATTTGTTCGTGCAGGACAGCATTCGACATTACGTATTTTTATTGACCATGCAAATGGCATCACAGTGGATGACTGTGCGGAAGTGAGTCATCAAGTCAGCGCTGTTCTGGATGTAGAAGATCCTATTTCTGTGGCTTACAGCCTAGAAGTGTCATCTCCTGGTCTAGAAAGGCCGCTATTTAAAGCAGCACACTATGAACAATTTATTGGTCATGAGGTGAGCGTTGTTCTTAAAATGGCTGTTGGTAACCGTCGTAAATGGAAAGGCGTCATTGACTCTGTTGATGGAGAAACCGTTGCGCTTACTGTTGATGGGCAACTAGAACATTTTGCGTTAAGCAATATTGCAAAAGCGAACCTGATCCCTAAATTTTAAGTCTTAGAGGCTATAAAAATGAGTAAAGAAATTTTAGCGGTTGTTGAGGCGGTTTCTAACGAGAAAGCAGTTCCTCGTGAGCGTATTTTTGAAGCGCTAGAAATCGCGTTGTCAACATCAACAAAGAAGAAGTACGAAATCGAAATTGACGTACGTGTTGCTATCGACCGCAAAACTGGTGAGTTTGAAACTTTCCGCCGCTGGTTAGTGGTTGAGAATGTAGAGAACCCAACAAAAGAGATCTCTCTTGAAGCAGCTCAATATGACGACGATTCAGTGGAGTTAGGTGATTACGTTGAAGATCAAATCGAATCTGTAACGTTTGACCGTATTACGACTCAAACTGCTAAGCAAGTAATCGTACAAAAAGTACGTGAAGCTGAACGTGCACAAATTGTTGAACAATTCATCGATAATGAAGGTGAATTGGTTACTGGCGTAGTTAAGAAAGTAAGCCGTGAAACCATTATTTTGGATCTTGGCAGCAACGCTGAAGCGGTCATTCTACGTGAAGACCAACTTCCTCGCGAAAACTTCCGCCCAGGAGACCGTGTTCGTGGTCTGCTTTACGCAGTAAGACCAGAAGCTCGTGGTTTCCAATTATTCATCACTCGTTCTAAGCCTGAAATGTTGGCAGAGCTATTCCGAGTTGAAGTGCCTGAAATTGGCGAAGAGCTAATTGAATTGAAAGGTGCCGCTCGTGATCCAGGTTCTCGCGCTAAGATTGCTGTGAAAACGAACGACAAACGTATCGATCCTGTTGGTGCGTGTGTTGGTATGCGTGGCGCTCGTGTTCAAGCCGTATCGGGTGAACTAGGTGGCGAACGTATTGATATCGTACTTTGGGACGATAACCCAGCACAATTTGTTATCAATGCAATGGCTCCTGCTGATGTCGCTTCTATCATTGTTGATGAAGACGCGCACTCAATGGATATCGCTGTTGAAGCGGATAACTTAGCACAGGCGATTGGCCGTAATGGTCAAAACGTTCGTCTAGCTTCTCAACTAACCGGTTGGGAACTGAATGTCATGACAGTGGCTGATTTGCAGAAAAAACATCAAGAAGAATCGATGGCTGCGATTGAAAACTTCATGAAATATCTAGATATTGAACAAGATTTCGCTGAAATGTTAGTGGAAGAAGGTTTCTCAACTCTAGAAGAAGTCGCGTACGTTCCTGTAAACGAACTTCTAGAAATTGAAGGTCTAGATGAAGATCTCGTTGAAGAGCTACGTAATCGTGCAAAACAAGCATTGACTACTATTGCTCTAGCACAAGAAGAATCACATGATGGCGCAGAGCCTGCTGAAGATCTATTGAGTCTTGCAGGTCTAGAGCGCGAGTTAGCCTTTAAATTGGCTGCCAAAGGTGTAGTAACTCTAGAAGACTTAGCTGACCAAGGCATAGACGATTTAGAAGGCATTGAAGGTCTAACCGAAGAGCGTGCCGGAGAGTTAATTATGGCTGCCCGTAACATCTGCTGGTTTGGTGAAGACGCATAATTTCGGCAAGGGGAGGAAGCGGCATGACACAACAAACAGTTAAAGCACTGAGTGACGAAATTGGTACGCCAGTTGACCGCTTATTAGAACAACTTGCTGAGGCAGGTATGCCTAAATCAAGCTCAGATAGCGTCACTGAAGGTGAAAAGCAGCAGTTGCTGAACTTCTTACGCACTGGGAATAGTGACGGAAATGGCAATGAACCAACCCGTCTGACACTGCAACGCAAGAAACGCAGCACATTAAGCGTTAATGCCGGTGGTGGCAAAAGCAAAGATATTCAGGTTGAAGTGCGCAAAAAACGTACGTATGTTAAGCGCAGTACCATTGAAGACGAGGCTAAACGTCAAGCGGAAGCTGAAGAAGCAGCACGACGTGAAGCTGAAGAGCAAGCGAAACGCGAAGCTGAAGAAGCAGCTAAACGTGAAGCCGAAGAACAGGCAAAACGTGAAGCTGAAGAAAAAGCTAAGCGTGAAGCAGAACTAAAAGCGAAACGTGACGCTGAAGAAAAAGCGAAACGTAGCGAACAAGACCAAGCGAAACGTGAGCGCTCCGCTGAAGAGAAAAGTCAGCAGGAAGCAGCGCGTAAAGAAGCCGAACAGTTAAAACTTCGTCAAGAAGAAGAAGCAAGACGCAAGGCAGAAGAAGAAAGCCAGCGTCTACTTGCTGAAACTCGTGAATTGGCTGAGAAAAACGCAGAGCGTTGGTCTGCTGAAGATGAGAAAAAGGGTAGTATGGAAGAACAAACAGATTACCACGTGACAACTTCACGTTATGCTCGTGAAGCTGAAGATGAGGCAGACCGTCGTGATGAAGGTGCCCGTCGTCATTCAACGAAAGCGAACAAGAGAAAAATGTCTTCTCGTGATGATCGTCAAGAACGTGACTCTCGCTCTCGCGGAAAACGTAAAGGTCGTATTAGCAAGCCAAGCTCAATGCAACATGGCTTCGATAAAACTGCAGTAGTTGCTAAATCTGATGTTGTGATCGGTGAAACTATCGTCGTGTCTGAGCTTGCTCAGAAAATGTCAGTAAAAGGTACTGAAGTCATCAAAGTGATGATGAAAATGGGCGCTATGGCGACCATTAACCAAGTTATCGACCAAGAAACTGCACAACTTGTTGCTGAAGAAATGGGTCACAAAGTGATTCTACGTAAAGAAAACGAGCTTGAAGAAGCTGTGCTTTCTGATCGTGATGAATCTGCGGATACTTCTCCACGTGCACCAGTTGTAACCATCATGGGTCACGTTGACCACGGTAAAACGTCAACACTTGACTACATTCGTCGTACACACGTTGCTTCTGGCGAGGCTGGCGGTATCACACAGCACATCGGTGCTTACCACGTGAAAACACCTAACGGTATGATCACGTTCTTGGATACTCCGGGACACGCGGCATTTACTGCAATGCGTGCTCGTGGTGCTCAAGCGACTGATATCGTTGTTCTTGTTGTTGCTGCGGACGATGGCGTAATGCCACAAACAATCGAAGCTGTTCAGCACGCGAAAGCGGCTGGCGTTCCTTTGATCGTTGCTGTGAACAAGATCGATAAAGAAGGTGCAAACCCAGATAACGTTAAGAACGAACTGGCTGCATACGATGTTATTCCTGAGGAATGGGGCGGTGAGAACATCTTCGTTCACATCTCTGCAAAACAAGGTACTAACATTGATCAACTTCTTGAGTCTATCCTTCTACAAGCAGAAGTTCTTGAACTGAATGCCGTTAAAGAAGGTATGGCATCTGGCGTGGTTATCGAATCTCGTCTAGACAAAGGTCGTGGCCCTGTAGCAACTGTTCTTGTTCAATCAGGTACGCTACACAAAGGCGATATTGTTCTTTGTGGTCAAGAGTACGGACGTGTTCGTGCAATGACTGATGAACGTGGTAACGACGTTGTTGAAGCTGGCCCATCAATCCCTGTAGAAATCCTAGGTCTATCTGGTGTTCCTGCTGCGGGTGATGAAGCGACTGTTGTACGTGATGAACGTAAAGCGCGTGAAGTAGCAAACTACCGTCAAGGTAAATTCCGTGACGTGAAACTTGCTCGCCAACAAAAAGCGAAACTAGAGAACATGTTCTCTAACATGGCTGCAGGCGACGTTGCTGAACTGAACATCGTATTGAAAGCGGACGTACAAGGTTCGGTTGAAGCGATTTCTGATTCACTACGTAAACTTTCTACTGATGAAGTGAAAGTGAACATCGTTGGTTCTGGTGTGGGCGGTATCACTGAAACAGACGCATCTCTTGCTGCTGCTTCTAACGCTATCATTGTTGGCTTTAACGTACGTGCAGATGCGTCTGCTCGCCGTGCCATCGAAGCTGAAAACCTAGACCTACGTTACTACTCAATCATTTACCAATTGATCGACGAAGTGAAACAAGCGATGAGCGGTATGCTTGCGCCTGAATTCAAACAAGAAATCATTGGTCTTGCTGAAGTACGTGATGTGTTCAAATCACCTAAACTTGGTGCGATTGCAGGTTGTATGGTTACTGAAGGTGTTATTAAACGTAATAACCCTATCCGTGTCCTACGTGAAAACGTTGTAATCTACGAAGGTGAACTAGAATCACTACGTCGCTTTAAAGATGACGTTAACGAAGTTAAGAACGGCTACGAATGTGGTATCGGCGTTAAGAACTATAATGATGTTCGCGTTGGTGACCAAATCGAAGTATTCGAAACTGTTGAAGTTAAGCGTTCAATCGACGACTAATCGACCATAATTGCACATAAAGGCAATGTATAGGTTGTTGAATACACCATGGGGGGCTGGGAAACCATCCCCCCATTCTTTCTGTAAGTGAGAAAAGATATGCCAAAAGAATTTAGCCGTACACAGCGTGTGGCTCAGCAATTACAAAAAGAATTAGCCATGATTCTTCAACGTGAAGTTCGTGATTCTCGCCTAGGTATGGTGACAATCTCAGATGTTGAAGTGTCTCGCGATTTATCTTATGCAAAAGTGTTTGTGACTTTCCTATGTGTAGGTGAGCAAACGCCAGAATCTTGCTTAACTGCATTACGTGAGCATGAAGCTCATATTCGTATGATGCTAGGTAAGCGAATCCGTCTACGCCTAACTCCAGAAATTCGTTTCTTCTACGACAATACTTTGGTTGATGGTATGCGTATGTCTAATTTGGTAACCGAAGTGGTTAGCAATGACAAACGTAAACAGCAAGAAGCAGGTCGTGAGGACGAAGAGTAATGGCAAGACGACGTAAAGGTCGCCCGATTAATGGGGTAGTGTTGCTTGATAAACCTACTGGCATTTCATCTAACGACGCATTACAAAAAGTAAAACGCATTTATTTTGCGGAGAAAGCGGGACACACTGGCGCACTAGACCCTCTAGCGACGGGGATGTTGCCTATCTGTTTAGGAGAAGCAACGAAGTTTTCTCAGTTTTTACTTGATTCCGATAAGCGCTACCGCGTGATTGCTAAGTTGGGAGAACGAACGAATACTTCCGACTCTGATGGTGAAGTGGTAGAAACACGTCCAGTTAATGTGGATCGTGACACCTTGTTAAAGCACATTGAGTCATTCCGTGGCGAAACAGACCAAGTTCCTTCAATGTTTTCCGCATTGAAATACCAAGGTCGTCCACTGTACGAATATGCTCGTGAAGGCGTCGATGTTCCACGCGAAGCTCGTAAGATTACGGTTTACGATATTGAACTACATCGTTTTGAAGGCGATGAAGTTGAAATGGAAGTACATTGTTCAAAAGGTACTTACATTCGTACAATCGTAGATGATCTTGGTGAATTACTGGGTTGTGGTGCGCATGTGATCTATTTACGTCGTACCGGTGTAGCTGATTATCCATACGAACGTATGGTGACATTAGAGCAACTCAATGAATTGCTGGAGCAAGCGCAACAGCAAGACATTGCACCAAAAGAATTATTGGATCCGTTGTTATTGCCAATGGATACCGCAGTGCAAAACTTACCTGAAGTAAACATGATTCCTGAATTGGTTCATCTTGTTCAACACGGGCAAGCGGTACAAATCTCAGGTGTGCCAACCCACGGCCAAGTTCGCATGACTGGCGGAGAAGAGCGTCTCTTCTTGGGTGTGGCTGAAATTGATGCCGATGGCAAAGTAGCACCAAAACGCTTAGTGGTTTACGGAGAAGACGACGCATAAAAATGTGTCCTCATAAAAGAGGATAGTCCTTGTCGGGCTACCTTTTATTCTCTATAATTCGCGTTCCTCGTGTCGGCTGAATCAGAGATTGGCTGACACAAATATAAACTTAACTCTTAGGAGAGAATTATGTCTCTGAATGCAGAAACTAAAGCAGCAATCGTTGCTGATTACGCACGTGGCGAAGGCGACACTGGTTCACCAGAAGTACAAGTAGCACTACTTACTGCTTCTATCAACCACCTACAAGGTCACTTCAAAGCTCACAAAGGCGATCACCACAGCCGTCGTGGTCTTCTACGCATGGTTTCTCGTCGTCGTAAACTTCTAGATTACCTAAAAGGTAAAGATCTAGGACGCTACCAAGACCTAATCAAACGTCTAGGCCTTCGTCGCTAAGATTGGTTTGTTTGAAAAAGGGGCTTTATGCCCCTTTTTTGTTATCTAAATTTAGCAAAATCTTAGGGAAGTAGTTTATACTACTCGCGGTTCAATAATATGAATTATTGGCCGGTTACATCGACTCTTTGCATTGCTGTCACCTTAGTCGACCATTTGGTCGCGGCTATTCAAAGCAGATGCTCGCTCGTGCATTTCTGCGAGTATGTTTCGTCTGTTTTTACTAGTCGCGATGAGTGATGCACTGAGTATTCAATTGAAAAATCTAAGTAGTAGATACTTAGAGTAAAGGAACACTCATGTTTGAAAAACCAGTAGTTAAAACGTTTCAGTACGGTAACCACACCGTTACTCTAGAAACTGGCGTAATGGCTCGCCAAGCAACAGCGGCAGTTATGGCAACCATGGACGATACTTCAGTATTCGTTTCTGTTGTTGGTAAAAAAGAAGCGGTTGAAGGTCAAGACTTCTTCCCACTGACAGTAAACTACCAAGAGCGTACTTACGCTGCAGGTAAAATCCCTGGTGGTTTCTTTAAGCGCGAAGGTCGTCCATCTGAAGGCGAAACGCTTACTGCACGTCTTATCGACCGTCCAATCCGTCCTCTTTTCCCAGACGGCTTCAAAAACGAAGTTCAAGTTATCGCGACAGTTGTATCTGTAAACCCAGACGTTCAACCTGATATCGTGACTATGATCGGTACTTCAGCAGCGCTTGCTATCTCTGGTATCCCGTTCCACGGTCCTATCGGTGCTGCACGTGTTGGTTTTATTAACGATCAACTCGTTCTAAACCCAAGCCAAACTGAACTTGCAGATTCTCGTCTTGACCTAGTTGTTGCAGGTACTGAGAGTGCGGTTCTTATGGTTGAATCTGAAGCAGACGTTCTTTCTGAAGAGCAAATGCTTGCAGCTGTTGTTTACGGTCACGACCAACAACAAACGGTAATCAAAGCAATCAATGAATTCGCTGCTGAAGTGGCTACTCCTGCATGGGAATGGGTTGCTCCAGTTGTAAACACTGAATTGAAAGCGAAAATTGCTGAACTAGCTGAAGCTCGTTTCGTTGAAGCGTACCAAATCACTGACAAAATGGCTCGTTACGAGCAAGTTGGTAACATTAAGTCTGACGTTGTTGCAGCGATTGTTGCTGAAGACGAAACCATCGATGAAAACACCATTAAGAACATGCTTGGTTCTCTAGAGAAGAATGTGGTTCGTGGTCGTATCATCGCTGGCGAAAAACGTATCGACGGCCGTGAAAAAGATATGGTTCGTGCACTTGATGTTCGTACTGGTGTTCTACCACGTACTCACGGTAGTGCATTGTTCACTCGTGGTGAAACTCAGGCAATGGTGACTGCAACTCTTGGTACTCAACGTGATGCGCAAATCATCGATGAGCTAACGGGTGAGCGTAAAGACCACTTCCTACTACACTACAACTTCCCTCCATACTGTGTGGGTGAAACTGGTTTTGTTGGTTCACCAAAACGTCGCGAAATCGGTCACGGTCGTCTAGCGAAACGCGGTATTGCAGCGGTAATGCCTTCTGTTGATGAATTCCCATACACTGTACGTGTTGTTTCTGAAATCACAGAATCAAACGGTTCATCTTCAATGGCTTCTGTATGTGGTACTTCTCTTGCTCTTATGGATGCAGGTGTGCCAATCAAAGCGTCTGTTGCGGGTATCGCGATGGGTCTTGTAAAAGAAGGCGACGATTTTGTTGTTCTTTCTGACATCTTGGGTGACGAAGACCACCTAGGTGATATGGACTTTAAAGTAGCAGGTACATCAAACGGTGTGACTGCACTGCAAATGGACATCAAGATCGAAGGCATCACTAAAGAAATCATGCAAATTGCGCTTAACCAAGCACAAGGTGCACGTATGCACATTCTTTCTGTAATGGACCAAGCGATCTCTGGCGCACGTGACGACATTTCTGAATTTGCTCCACGTATCCACACCATGAAAATCAGCGCTGATAAGATCAAAGATGTTATCGGTAAAGGTGGTGCAGTGATTCGTCAGCTTACTGAAGAAACTGGCACTACGATCGAAATCGAAGACGACGGTACGATTAAGATTGCTGCAACTGACGGTGACCAAGCGAAAGATGCGATTGAACGCATCAAAGCAATCACTGCTGAAGTTGAAGTGGGCAAAATCTACACAGGTAAAGTTGCTCGTCTAGCAGACTTCGGTGCATTCGTAACTGTACTTCCAGGTAAAGATGGTCTTGTACACATTTCTCAAATCGCAGACAAACGCGTAGAGAAAGTGTCTGATTACCTAACTGAAGGTCAAGAAGTTCAAGTTAAAGTTCTTGAAATCGACCGTCAAAACCGTATTCGTCTAAGCATGAAAGAAGCGGTAGAGAAAACAGAAGAAGAGACTGTTACTGATTCAGCAGACAACCAAGCTGAATAATTGCCGACTAGATTAGAACTGTAATTTCACATTTCTTTTCGAAAGCATGTTATAAAGGGAGCGTTTACGCTCCCTTTTTTACTTTAGGGACATAAGGTAGGCGATGATGTCTACCAAAACATGAATCTCCACCGGATAACAGGAGTATCTATCTGTGAAATGGTTTCGTACCGTATCGGCTAGCCTAGCCTTAATGCTGCTTGCTGGGTGTGTATCAAAAGGCGCACAAGAAGCGCAATGGATTTATCCACCTATGGCGGTTCCTTTGCAAAATTCAGTACAACAAGAGGTACAAATTGCTCGGTTGACTCAATTACTGCAACGCCAAGATTTGAGCGATAAAGTGCGAACCAAAATGCTAAATGATCGTGGTAATGCTTATGATAGCGTTGGGCTGCAAGACTTAGCGCGTCTCGATTTCTCTCAATCTTTGGCAATTGATCCCAAGCAACCGGATATCTTTAATCTGCTTGGAGTTTACTACACTGGTGTAGATCAGCATGATGCCGCGTATGAGTCTTTTGACACGGCGTTAGAGATGAATCCTGATGACATTTATGCTCTGCGTAATCGCGCTGTTGCTCTTTATTATGGTGAGCGACCAGAGCTCGCTTTAGAGGATATGAAAGCATTAGATGAGAAAACGCCTAACGATCCGTTTAATGCGCTTTGGAGCTACATCATCGAGTATGATATTAATCCTGAACAAGCTAAGCAGCAGTTATTAAATCGTTATAGTGCTCATAATGATTCTTGGGGTTGGACTATTGTTGCGTTGATGTTAGATGAAGTTTCTGAGCAGCAGGCGTTTACTTTTATTTTGGAACACACACACGACAATCAGCTACTCGCTCAACGTTTAACAGAAACGTATTTTTATCTGGGTAAGCGTTATCAAATGCAAGGTCAACTCGCGCATGCGCTTTCGTTGTATAAGTTGGCCATCTCTATGAATGTTTATGAGTATGTTGAGCACCGATATTCTTTCTTAGAGTTAGAACGTATCTTTAAGCAGGTTCGTGACGATAAAGCTGCCGCGGAAAAAGCCGCTAAGCAGGCTAAAGAGCAAGAAGAAAAAGTATAATTTCAGTAAGTGATTGACTATTGAAAGGCGACTCGTTAGAGTCGCCTTTTTGATAATTAGCGCCTGATTATTGAACTATTTAGTTAGGTAAGCTAACCATTTGAGGCTCTTATGAGTTTGGCAATGAACTTAGAACAATTAGAGAGATTTTCAGCCAAAGTTTGGCGAAAACATGGGAAAGAAGATCCAATTTCTCATTTAAGTTTTAACGAGTATGACTATCTTAAAGCGATCCAGAGTGCTGGTGAGCCGATTCGTCTAACCGATCTAGCCAAAAAAATGGAAGTGACGAAACCTTCCGCGTCTTCTATGGTAAAACGTTTAGAAGGCCGTGGTTTGATTCGTCGAATTTTATGTCATGAAGACGCACGATCAGTTCGATTCGAATTAACTGAAGAAGCAGAAAAACATCTGTCCAATGAAAGTAAGGTATACGCTCTAATGGCATTAGAGATGACGGAACGTTTGACTGATGAAGAAGCGGTTTTCTTAGATACTCTTCTACACAAATCATTAAGCTAATAGTCTTAGGTAGTTAGTTGTTCTAACTATCTAATCGGTGGTGTTATGCCTATTTATCGTCAATTTCTGCGTTATACCATACCCACTGTGGCTGCAATGTTGGTTAATGGCCTTTATCAGGTCGTTGATGGCATTTTTATTGGTCACTATATGGGAGCCGATGGATTGGCTGGCATTAATCTCGCTTGGCCTGTTATCGCTATGTCTCTCGGTTTAGGTATGTTGTTGGGGGTGGGTTCTGGCGCTCTCTCATCGATAAAACAAGGGGAAGGCGATCGAGAGGCGGCAAAGCGTATCTTGGCTACTGGCCTTATAACCTTAGTCTGCGTTGCTCCGGTTATCGCTACTATTATCTATTTTGGTGCGCCTTACTTTTTGTCTTGGCAAGGTGCCGATGACGGGGGCTTGCTGCTTGCGCGTCAGTATTTGGATGTGTTGACCATTGGCTGCGTTTTTACGCTTGGTTCTATTGCGACGCCATTTTTACTGAGAAACGATAATAGCCCTAATTTGGCAACTATCTTGATGATAGCTGGTGCTCTAACCAATATCATTTTTGATTATCTTTTTATTGCGGTTCTAGGATGGCAATTACGAGGTGCGGCTCTGGCCACGTTACTTGCTCAAATGGTGGTGACGCTTGCAGGAGGGCATTACTTTTTCTCTTCACGGGCGACTTTGCGTTTAACGCGTCAATGTTTGCGTATGGAGTGGCAATACTTACCCAGAATCGTGCTAATAGGGTTATCAAGCTTCTTTATGTACATTTATAGTGCGACGACTGTGGCTCTACATAATAGTCAGCTTGCCTACTATGGGGAGTCGGTCAGTATTGGTGCATACGCGATTTTGGGGTATATCATCACCGTTTACTATCTGACAGTTGAAGGTATAGCCAATGGTATGCAGCCATTAGCTTCATTCCACTATGGCGCTAAAAACTATCCAGTGATTAGAACCTTATTGCGGCTTTCTATGTCTGTTGTGGTAGTCGGGGGGATTGCATTTGTAGCGGGAGTCAATATTTTCGCAATCTCGATCATTCAAATATTCAATAGTAATGACCTTGATTTGATCCGTAGTGCGGAAGTTGCGATTCGGTTGCATCTTTTTGCGCTGTTTTTTGATGGTTTTTTGGTTGTGACTGGTGCGTACTTTCAAGCTTTAGGTTATAGCCGTAAAGCTATGTTTATCACGTTAGGAAACATTACTATACAAATGCCTTTTCTATTTTTATTACCACTTTGGTTCGGATTAAACGGTGTTTGGTTAGCGTTTCCGTTATCTAATATTGCATTAGGTATCGTGGCGGCGGTTATGCTGTGGCGGGAGTTACAGAGAAACAAACCGATAAGCCAAGCCATCTTTCCGACCGGTTATCGCCAATAAAAAACTGGGAGCCAATACTCCCAGTTTTTTATTCATTAACGATTAGGTTTGGCTGGGCTTAACCGATGACATTGAGTCCCGGGACTTGATGCCAATAGCCATTGCATTCTCGCTTATCAAGGTGGATTGGGTGTTCACCTTGTTCATTCGAGCGAAATGCATGTAAATGATCAAAGGTTTCTGCTCCAAGGGGGCTTAAGCGTATTACATCAACAATGTCGTGCATGTGTTTGAGATCATTGATTAAATTATAGCAATAGCCTGATTGGGTTTGAATTCCGTTCAGGTTAAACACTCGCTGTCCTTCTTGGCTGTCAACCATGATGCCTGTTGGGTACTGAAGACAGCACGTTTCACAGTCATCTTTTGCTCTATTTTCTGCTCTGGCGGTAAAGCAGCGTGCTGAATAGGCCAAAGGCAAATAGCCATGACAAAACGCTTCTATTTCAAACTGTCCTCTAATACCTAATGCGTCACATTGGTCGAGCGTGTTGACTAACCACTCTTTAGACAGCTCGACAGGCATACACCAGCGAGTCATGCCTTGTTTGAGCAGAATATTCAATGCGCGAGCGTTATAGGCATTGATAGCTGGCCCGACAATAAAGGGCACCTGATGTTCCGTTGCTAATTGGATGGCTGATACGTCATTGGCTTCAATCGCGAACTCGCCATTGTCGATGTACTTTTTCATCACATTGATTTCGCTCGGAGACTCGAGTAAAGCCATGGTTGATAACACGACTTGTTTGCCCGACTTGGCGAGCATTTTAGCCAAATCTAGCCAGTCTGAGTACTTCATTTCACGACGTTTAGAGCAGACCGTTTCCCCCAAATAGATAATATCTGCCGAGCTATCTCGAGCTTGTTGATAAAACTCTACCACATCCTGTTTTGGCCAGAAGTAGAGCAGTGGTCCAAGTGCGTAGCGCATGTTGTTCTCCAAGCTGAATTATTTATTGCCATTTACGGTGGTAAGCGCCTAATGTCGTTTGCGTACCTTCTGACACGTTAGCCAAAGTTGCATCCCATGCTGGAGCGACTTTGTATTGCTGCGGTGCGGCGAGATAGCGGTCGATAGCCGATCGCCATGTTTTAGTGACTTGCTCAACATAGGCAGGACTGCGTTGACGCCCCTCTATTTTTACCGAGGCAATATTGGCTGCAAATAATTCAGGAAGCATGGATAGGGTATTTAAGCTGGTGGGTTCTTCTAAAGCATGATAGCGCTTAGGTTGTCCTTCCAACTCAGCGATAAAGCGACCTTTACACAGGGTTGGATAGCCAGCATTCTCTCCGTGTGCATAATGGTCGATTAGCACTTCATTGAGGCGAGATTCAAGTCCGGATGGTGTCTCTTGCCAGCGAACATATTTCGCCGGAGAGCAAGCTCCTACCGTATTCGGTGACTCTCCGGTTAAGTAAGAAGAGAGGTAACAACGACCTTCGGACATAATGCACAAGCTACCAAAGGCAAATACTTCTAGCTCGACATCGTTAGGAATGGAGCGGGAGAGCTGGCGCACTTGATGGATAGAGAGTACTCGGGGTAACACAACCCGTTTGATATTGAAGTTATTTTTATAAAATTCAATTGCTTTACTGTTGGTTGCGGAAGCTTGTACTGAAAGGTGAATATCAATCTGTGGGTAGTGTTCACTGATATAATCCAATAAAGCAATATCGGCGACAATGAGTGCGTCAATGCCAAGTTGTGCTGCTTGATCAATGGCGTTTGTCCAGCGTTCAAAGCCATCAGGATGGGCAAAAGTATTTATTGCAACATGCAGCTTTTTCCCGTGATTTTTGACGTAATCTACCGCTTTGTCGAGTTTTTTACCAGCAAAGTTAAGGCCTGCAAAGTGTCGAGCATTGGTGTCGTCTTTAAAACCGATATAGACGGCATCTGCACCACAATCGATCGCCGTTTTTAGGGCAGGAAGATTCCCTGCCGGACATAAAAGTTCCATGGCTCAATTACTATTGTGTCTAATAAGTCGTGGTATTTTATGAACAAAATTGCGTAAAGGGTTTGATGTAAATTAGGTTTAGTTCATTCTAAAGTTCGCTGTTTCTTTTTCTGTGACGGCAGTTTTTGACAAACAGTTCTTCTACTTCTTGTTTTGGTTGAGGGCGGTAAAAATGAAAGCCTTGAATCGTATTACAATTTAGATTTGATAGTAGGGCGGCTTGTTGTTGGGTTTCTACCCCTTCCGCCACGACGCTCATATCTAATGATTTGCCCAAGTTTATGATGTTTTCTATTACAGTGATTTGTTTTGGCAGTTGATCAATATCATTAATAAAGCCGCGGTCGATCTTGAGTTCGTCTAGTGGAAAGCGAGCTAAATACGCTAATGACGAGTAACCCGTTCCAAAGTCATCAATCGAAAGTGTAAAGCCTAACTTTTTAATGGCATTGAGCATTTGCAAGGTGTTATCACTATTGCTCATTACGGCTGTTTCGGTAAGCTCAAAGGTAATACAGCTCGGTTCTAATCCAGTAATACGCAGTTGTTTATCTAGGTAATCAAGTAGCTGTCTATTGCCAAATTGCTCAGGCGAAAGGTTTATCGCAACTCGTCCGGGTAATATACCCTGTTGTTTCCAACGTTTTACCGTGGTAAATACTTCGCGAATAACCACCCGACCTAAATGTTCAATCAATCCTGATTTTTCAGCCACAGGGATGAAAGAAGCGGGGCTAATGTAGCCTTCGACGGGGTGCTTCCAGCGCACTAGTGCTTCTGCGCCGTTAATACTAAAATCACGGGCATTCACTTTCGGCTGATACCATACCTCTAACCCGTTTTGCTGCAATGCTTTTTGCAATTCGATCTCAAGCCATAACCTTGCTCGCGCTTCTTTATTCATCTGATCATTGTAAATAATCAAACGGTTACGCCCACGCTCTTTGGCTTCATACATAGCAGTATCTGCATTTTGCAGTAATACCCGAGCATTTTGCCCATTTTCTGGATAACGAACACTGCCGATGGAGCAGGAAAGTCGTTTGGTAAAATGGTGCAGATCAAATGGTTGATTAATCAAAGAGATGATTCGATCAGACAGCATTTCGGCTGCGCGTTGATGTTCGGGATTTGGCCAGATGATAGCAAACTCATCCGCTCCCAAATGACCAAGAATGGCATGGGGTGGAAGAATTCGTTTTAAACGCGCTGCAATTTCACGAATGACTTTATCACCGACGTGGTGGCCTAGTGAGTCATTGATATTTTTAAAGTTATCCACGTCCAAATAGAGCATAAGTGACGGAGTTGATGTTTTAATGAGCTGATCAACCCGTTTACTAAACCCCAAACGATTATATAACCCAGTGAGAGGGTCGAGGTGGATATCTAGGCTATTGAGAGCTGCTGGCACAGACTCACTTGGACTGGGAGAGTACTCTTGCATCAAGATGAGCTGTGAGTGTTGACCCCACATGGGAGTCCAGGCGGTATTTAAGGCGACTAACCTCTCAAAGCCACAACGAGTACTGGTTTGACAGATGATAGGGGAGGTTGATAGCTGTTCTGTGAAGCCTGGCGCCATCCCCAAATGCGTTTGCCCATCAATAAATAGTGGAGATAGTTCTTCTCCTAACAATTCACTGTGATCTTCAAAGCCAAGTAAACGTGCAGCTGCTGGGTTGGCTGAAAGAATAGTATTGTTTTCAACCAGTAATAAGCCATCTTTAATCAGAGTCGATAAGGTAAGAAATTTTTGTTCTGATTCGTCTAAGGAGCTCAGTAATTGATGTTTTTCTGAAGTGTCGCTTGCTTGGAAAATAACGTGACTAATTTGTCCATTATATGTAATGGGAGAAAGAGTAAATAGGAGACTGAATTGGATGCCTTGGTGCTCAAATTCTATCTCATTTTCCACGTTCTCGCCTAGGAATGCTCGTTCATAGAACGGCTTCAAGTACCGATAATAATGGTCGCCAAGTATTGGTTGATCACTCATTCCTACCAATTGACTTGGTTGCAGTTGTGCCAATTCTGAATAGCGCTCATTCACCATGACATAGCGATGCTCTCTATCCAAAATAGCAAAGAAAAACGTGCGATTAGCGGTTAACTTCGCGAACCAGTGCTGCAAATTGTCCAATAATGTTTGCGCAGGCATGAAAATACTACCAAAGTCCCCAAATGCGATTGATACGATGTTACATAATCCCAAGCTTATTAACTATAACTTTGCGTTATCAATGTCAATTAGAAGGAGTTAGACGCTGTTTTTTTGATACATAACAGAAATTGTGGTTAAGAGTTAATCTAGTATGAGACTTATTTGTTCTACAGTACGGATAATGCTCGTGATTAACAAGATACGTTCTCAATTAGTGCAAAATGCCGCGTCTATTTTGCGATCTCCAGTACACTTAATTCCTTCGTTTGTTCAAAAAAAAGCCATGCTAGACAGTATGTTGATGGTTTTTCGGGAAGCTATTGATGATGGTGATTTTGCTTTTTTGAGCGATAAATGGCTTAAAATCGAAATTCACGATATGAATTTACATTGGTACATAAGTTATCAAAATGACAATTTAATTATCGCTAATAAAGAAGTAATTGAAGATGTTCGTTTCAGTGGCAACCTGAATGATTTAGTATTGATAGCCGGACGCAAAGAAGACCCAGATACTCTTTTCTTTCAGCGCCGTTTACTGATTGAAGGCGATACAGAGCTTGGTTTAGAAGTGAAAAATTTGATGGATAGCATCGATTTAGAACAATTCCCGAAACCGATGCAAGTTGTACTTCAACAATTAGCTGAATTTGTGCATAAAGGCCTATCTGAGCCTGCTGCACAATCCAATAATGAGGTAGTTCATGCTTATTCGAACTGAAGCACCAGCAGATATTCTATTAATTGACCGGTTATTAAAGTCGGTATTTACCACTGAAGCGGAAGCTGATTTGGTGATGTCTCTTCGTGAAAATGGTCATTTGACCTTGTCACTTGTTGCTTGTACTGATGAAGGTGAAGTGATTGGACATGCCATGTTTAGCCCCTTAACCATCTCAGGGGAAGAGACCAATTGGCAGGGCATCTTTCCTGTGTGTGTAAGTCAGCCTCATCGACATCAAGGTATTGGTTCGCAACTTATCCGTGAGGGATTAGATTCCCTTTCCGACTTAGGTTATCCAGGATGTATCGCTACCGGAAAGTTGGAATTTTGGACATCACTAGGTTTTCAATCGAACCCAAACTTGACGTTGGCGGACAATGATTGCCATACCTTCACCCTTTGGGAAACCGAAGCGGGTGCCCCAGCAGGCATAGTTGAGTGTAGCTCCGAATTTCAGAGCTATGCATTAACGGTCTAACCTGTCATTGCGAAGGCTCGATGCTTGAGTCAGTTAGTGCTTATTTGATAGCATTGGGCTTTCGAAAATAACAGATCAACTCTATGTCACATTCACACCTGTCCTATCTTCAGGAGATGGGGATTCAAAGCTGGGAATTAACGCATGCTGAACGCTTAAAAGGCTATCAGCCTTCCCTAAATCAACTGCCAAGTCATTGCCGTTTGGTTTTGGTCAGCGATGAATACCCAACAGCCGTCGAAGTGGCTATGTTTGATAGAGTGATCAATAGTTTCCATGTTATTAACAGTGAAACGTGTTTTATTCATCTTGCTCAATTGATGCAATTTGATCTTTCCACTCTAGAATGGTTGTGGTTTGCTGGTTGCAAACCTTTACCCACTTCAGTTCACAAACAATTGGTTTCACCACATTTACGTGATATCGACGGTAATACTCAACAGCGTCGAGCACTGTGGCAACAGATTTGTTCCTACGAGGATTAATCGTTTTATGTCAGTTTCTTTCGTCGCTCTTTCTGAGTGTTACCTTGATGCTGTTTGGGCCATCGAGCAGTCTGCTCATTCTCATCCATGGAAACAGTCAATGATTTACGACTTAAAAAGTCGAGGTCAATTGCACAGCGCGATGTTGGTGGATGACAAAGTGGTTGGTTATTTTTATGCGCAGAACATTGTTGGTGAAGTATCGTTACTGAATATCGCTATTGCCCCTCAAGAGCAGGGGAAAGGGTATGGCCGATTGCTAGCGAATTATTTTATTGAGTTGTGTCAACAAGCCAATGCAGAAAGTGCCTGGCTAGAAGTCCGTGAAAGTAATCAGCGAGCAATTGCACTTTATGATCAACTAGGGTTTCATGAAATTGATCGTCGTCTTAACTATTATCCGACAAATAAAGGGAAGGAAGACGCGTTAATCATGAGTTATATGTTTTTTGCTGAATGAATATCTAATTCCGTCGTCTCTTTAGCCACGTCTTGATAGGGCGTGGTTTTAAAGCGGAGCAACAACTCTTCTTCATTTAACGGTTTATCAAATAAGTACCCTTGAAACTGTTTACATCCCATGCGTTTTAATGCTCTAAGTTCGTTCTCATTTTCTACACCTTCTGCAATCACTCTTAGATTCAATCGCTTAGCGATCATTAAAATGGTGTCAACAATCGCTTGGTCATTTTCATCTTGATGGAGTTGGGTGACAAAAGAACGGTCAATTTTAAGGACATCCACATCCAAATGCTTTAAATAACGCAAAGAAGAGTAACCAGTACCAAAGTCATCGATGGAAAGGTGCAAGTGAGACTTCTTGAGCTGGGCCATTTTTTGTCTGGCGACTTCGACATTCTCTAGCAGCAGGTTCTCAGTGATCTCTAATTCAATAGACTGTCCTGAAATGCGGTATTTATTCAGTGCTTGATCTATTTGTTCGACAAAACTGTCTTGAGCAAATTGAAGAGGACTAATATTGATAGCCAAGCGACAAAAGCTTTTAGGAAGAAGACCTTGAGCTTGCCATTGGGCATAATGCGCAAAGGCGGTTTCAATGATCCAGTGTCCGATAGGCAAAATTTGCCCAGTTTCCTCTGCGATGGGCATAAAGATCCCAGGGGAAATAATACCTTTTTGGGGATGATGCCAACGAATTAGTGCTTCAGCACCGACAATCTCATGCTGGGCATTGACTTGAGGTTGATAAAAAAGCTCAAGCTGATTTGAAGCAAGCGCTTCATGCAGCCCTTTCTCGATGTTTAAGAAACTTTCGATTTGTGACTGCATTTCCGGTTGATAAAACTGATAGGTATTCCTGCCATGTACTTTAGCGCGATAGAGTGCTGTATCTGCCTGTCGAAGTACGTCGATATTGGCGTTATTTGCACCGGAAAATAGGGCGATACCAATACTGCTACTGCAATAGAGCTGGTGTGTATCGACGATGTATGGGGCAGATAAGGTGTCGAGCAGTTGCTGAGCGACTTCTTCGATTTCATTATCATGATAGCTAGGGATCAGTACGGCAAATTCATCGCCTCCGATACGCGCAATGACATAATTGTAATGCGACCACTCTTCTATTCGGGTTGCAACGGCTATCAGTAGCTTGTCACCAATGGTGTGTCCCAACGAATCGTTAATGGTTTTGAAACGATCCAAATCTAAGTACAGCAGGGCTCCTTGTGTTCCCTCTTTGACGCTTTTCTTTATGTTCACGTTGAGCATTTTCATCAACATACTACGGTTATTTAAGCCTGTTAGTGTGTCGTAGTAAGCCAGCTTATTTAATTTTCCTTCTGCGCTTTCACGTTCTTGCCATAGCTGATGGACGGTACCTGCTAGCTCCTTAAGTTCGTTATTACCCCGAAATAATGTGTCTGGTGAACTGTGTTGCTTGTCTCGCAAAGAGCGTACCCAACGGCTTAATCGAATTAAGGGTAGAGACAGTTTGTAGTAAAAAAAAATCAATAGAATGATGGTCAACAAGCAGGTTCTCAATAAATCTAAGAGCAACATGTTTGCGTGCTTGGTGATGAAGCGTTGCGCGAGTGTGTTGGTATTAACCGAAAAGAGTAAATAGCCCACAACGGTAGATGAGTTCGGTTGATGTAAGCTGGTTGAGAATGTGGTGCTAGTCGGAGAAATATAATTTGACACTAACCCAACAAATGCGCTCACTTTGGGAGCTGGGTTGGTTTGTTGAAATAGGATTTCGTTAAAGTCATCCATGATTTGCACATGATGAATCGCAGGATCGTTCATCAGACTAGAAACAACTTGCTCGGCTAAGATAGGGTTAAGTCGGAAGGCTGCCTGACTTGCATTGGTATAACTCTGCATAAGCTGAAAACGATAATGCTCCTCAAGACGGTTTTTTTCTTGATGAAGGTCGAGCAACGTATAGTTTATGCTAAAGGCCATTCCCAGTAGCATCGATACGATAAACACGGTAATCGCTTGTTTAAAGGCGATGGATTGGGTGGGTTTTATTTCTACCATAGACTCAAAGATCCATTTCAATGTCTTAAAGTTATAGCCCAAGATCCCTGATTTGGCAGGTGAAAGTGCTTAGTAGCGAGACATTTTAGCCTTTAAGTTGCCCCCAGCGTGATAATAGGGGAGAATACCGACCAAATTTGAACCGAATAGCCAAGGATGCTGTTTGGAAGTGTCCTGTTAGGTAGAAAAGAAGATTGGTTTCACATGTCAAATAGTCCATTTGTCGGCGAAGTATCGAAACGCCGTACTTTCGCGATCATATCCCACCCAGATGCGGGTAAAACCACCATTACAGAAAAAGTGTTATTGTTCGGACACGCGATCCAAACAGCAGGTTCGGTTAAAGGTCGTGGTTCGTCACAACACGCTAAATCGGACTGGATGGAAATGGAGAAAGAACGTGGTATCTCTGTAACCACATCGGTCATGCAATTTCCGTATGCTGATTCTCTCGTTAACCTGCTAGATACCCCTGGACACGAAGATTTCTCTGAAGATACTTACCGTACTCTAACTGCTGTTGACTCATGTTTAATGGTTATCGATGCCGCGAAGGGTGTAGAAGATCGTACTCGTAAACTGATGGAAGTAACTCGTCTGCGTGATACGCCGATCATCACCTTTATGAACAAATTGGACCGCGACATTCGTGACCCAATGGAGTTGATGGACGAAGTTGAAAACGAACTTAACATCCTTTGTGCTCCAATTACTTGGCCTATCGGTTGTGGTAAAGAGTTTAAAGGTGTTTATCACATCCATCGTGATGAAACGATTTTGTACTCAACAGGCCAAGGCCATACTATTCAAGAAGTTCGAATTGTGAAAGGGTTGGATAACCCAGAACTTGAGCAAGCAGTGGGTGAAGATCTTGCTGCGCAACTTCGAGATGAGCTTGAACTCGTTATTGGTGCATCGAATGAGTTTGATGAAGACTTATTCTTAAGTGGTGAACTGACACCTGTTTTCTTTGGTACTGCATTGGGTAACTTCGGTGTAGACCACATGTTGGATGGTTTGACCGAGTGGGCACCAATGCCAAAAGCTCGTCATGCTAATGAGCGTGTTGTGGAAGCAACTGAGGAAAACTTCTCTGGTTTTGTCTTCAAGATTCAAGCAAATATGGATCCTAAACATCGCGACCGTATTGCATTTATGCGCGTGGTATCTGGTACCTACAAACAAGGTATGAAGATGAATCATGTTCGTACTGGTAAAACAGTAAGTATTTCTGATGCGGTTACCTTCATGGCTGGAGATCGCTCTCGTGCAGAAGAAGCATACGCTGGTGATATTATTGGTTTACATAACCATGGCACTATTCAGATTGGCGATACTTTCACGCAAGGCGAAAATCTGAAATTTGCGGGTATCCCTAACTTTGCACCAGAACTTTTCCGTCGTATTCGTCTGCGCGATCCATTGAAGCAAAAACAATTGCTAAAAGGTCTAGTGCAACTTTCTGAAGAAGGTGCGGTACAGGTATTCCGTCCATTGCAAAACAACGATTTGATCGTTGGCGCAGTCGGTGTGCTGCAGTTTGACGTGGTGGTTGCTCGCTTGAAATCTGAATACAACGTTGAAGCGATTTACGAAAGCGTTAACGTAGCGACAGCTCGTTGGGTTGAGTGTGATGATGCGAAGAAATTCGATGAGTTCCAGCGTAAGAACCAAACTCACCTAGCCCTCGATGGTGGTGATAACCTAGCGTATATTGCTCCAACGATGGTTAACTTGAACTTGGCGAAAGAGCGCTTCCCTGAAGTGGATTTCCGCGCAACTCGTGAGCATTAATTTGCTATTTAGCAATGCTGTTCAAGTCTGAACGATAAATAAAGAAAAACCGCTGTTCAGTCAGCGGTTTTTTTTTGTCTCTTTACAGCGATTATGCTCAGTGCGCAAAAAGCGTATTACTAAGAAAAATTACTTTTTCTTTTTCACGTTCTTTTTGGCGCTTTTCTTTTGTCTGTTTCTTTTTTCTTTTTCTTTTTAAATACTGGTTTTTTGTGTTGCGGGCGCATGTCTTTGATGTAGCGCTCTTTGATCTCTTCGTCTACATAGCGACTGACACGATCGATCATTGGTTGGTCGTGCGCTTCCACTAGTGAAATTGCCGACCCTTTTTTACCGGCACGAGCTGTTCGCCCAATGCGGTGTAAATAGACATCGGCTGTGCGAGGCATGTCGTAGTTGATCACGTGGCTCACATCAGGAATATCGATGCCACGAGCTGCAACATCTGTTGCTAAAAGAACGGTAATTTCACCGCTACGGAAACGGCTGATCGCGTTGTTTCGACGATCTTGTGGCATTTCACCTTGAATCCAAGAACAAGGAATTTGTGAGCGTTCGAGCTCGGAACGTAATTCGGCCAGACGTTCACGAGTTTTAACAAACACGATCGCTTTTTCGGATTGTTCAGTCAGGATTTTCTTCAGCAATGCATTTTTGTGTTCTAAGCTATCGGCACGGTGATACCACTGAGAAATCTTTTTGCGCTCACGGCGAGATGGCTCAGCACTCACTTCAACGGGCTCTTTTAGTAGGTCCGCGGTGAAGCCTTCTACCCCTTTACCTTCTAATGTTGCTGAAAACAAAAGCGTTTGTTTGCGCCAGCGACATTCTGCAGACAAGCGATCAACTACGGGACCAAAGCCCATATCCAGCATACGGTCTGCTTCATCAAGAATGAGCCATTCAATTGCACGGCAATCGAAGCGTTCAGCATCGATGTATTCCAATAGGCGTCCTGGAGTGGCTACTACGATATCTTGAGTTTGCGCCAAAATGTCTGCGTGTTCTTGGTATTGTACGCCACCAGTGATAGTGATGACATTTAGACGAGAGTTCTTACCTAATGCACGTGTTTGATCGGCAACTTGCATCGCCAGTTCACGTGTCGGAGTCAAAATAAGGATACGAGCAGGGCCGGCTTTTTTACGAGGGAAGTCTTGCAGGTATTGCAGAGCTGGAATCGCAAATGCAGCAGTTTTACCTGTTCCTGTTGGAGCAGATGCTAAAACGTCTCTACCGTCCAAGGCTTGAGGTATCGCTTCAGCCTGAATTTGAGTTGGGCGGGTAAAGCCTAGCTCTTCAATGGCCTCAACAATATTTTGGTCCAGTTCAAGGTCAGCAAAGGTTTTGATCACAGTGTTGTCTCCACAGGTATGGATAATTCAGTCAAAAATTAGGTCGCACATTATAGTGGGATCAATGACTAGATCATATCTAATTTTCTACATCTTGAGATAAAACTGATGAGTAAGGGCGATAAATTGATCGCTGTAGCCTTGATCTGCATTGATAGTTAGGTGTTCTTCTATTGTGTAAGTCGCGTCTCGTTGTAGCTCAAACAGTAAGCGTGTCGCAGGTTTACGTGCTGTTGTTGTCACATTACAGCGCCGAGCTACGCCCCAACCTTTAGTGCTGGCAAGTTTAATAAATGCTTCTCCTTCTGGCGTTGGCAGGATAAAGGCTGCAATACCTTTGGGAGTAAGTAATGAATCTAACTGACGAATAAGATCATTGTGTCCCAATGTTTGTGTATGGCGTGCAATTGCTCGAGAGGTATCTTGTGCTGTTTCACCGGAGTTAAAATAGGGTGGGTTACAGATCACTGCGTCGAAATGATGGGGTAAATCATGTTCCAGTATGTCTTGCTGGGTTACCTCAATACGATCATGCCAAGGAGACTGGGCAATGTTATTTGATGCTGTAAAGTAAGCCTTATTATCGATATCAATGGCTTGAATTAACGTGTTTGGAAAGCGTTGAGCACACATTAATGCTAACAAGCCTGAACCTGTACCTATATCTAACACTGCCTGCGGTGCATTTTGAAATGCCCAAGCTCCTAACATTACGCCATCTGTACTGACTGGCATGCCAATATCACCTCGATTAGTGATAGTGAATTGTTTGAATTTAAAGTCTTTTTTTTTCATTTTATCACTCTGGTTAAATATCGGTTTTTACGTCAATTTAAGTAAATATCTCTAATGTTGATCAATTGTATAGATAATTGTTCTATTTTTGGTTGATATATGTACTCTGTTTTATAGTTATAAATGCTATATTTTAGCTATAAATCCAGTGAAAATGACTGCCTATTTGCTATTGTTGTAAATTAATCTAGTGTTTTTTTCTTTAGACTTGCGAAAAATTAACGATTTGTTCATTATTCTGTCCTTGGGTGGGGGATGGGAATGTATCAAACCTCCATCTGCACACAACATCTAACACATAATTAATTAAGGATTATCTGTGAATCAGCGTTTAAAATTAACAGATATTATCGCTCTTGGTTTTATGCTTTTTGCGTTCTTTTTGGGCGCAGGTAATATCATTTTCCCACCTTTGGCAGGACAACTTGCGGGCCAAAACCTTTTGCCATCAATGGGTGGTTTCCTTTTGACAGCCGTAGGTCTTCCTCTCTCTGGTATCATCGCCGTTGCGATTGCTGGAGGAAGTTGGGAGCATTTAACTAAAGACTTGCCTAAGAAAGTGTCGACCATCATGGCGTCACTGATCTTTATCATTATCGGTCCTGCATTTGCCGCTCCTCGTACCGGTTTGGTTGCTTATGAAATGGCGGTTAAGCCGTTAATTCACGCGCCAAGCAGCACAACTTTGGCTATTTTCTCAGTTGTTTTCTTTGCTATCGCGATGTTCTTCTCTTGGTCTCGTGGCCGATTGATCGACATGATCGGTAAACTTCTGACCCCAGTTCTGTTCCTTTGTTTGGCTATTTTGGCTGTTTCTGTGTTTATTGCTCCGCAAGGGGATATCATGCCAGCACAGCAAGCTTATGCCACTGCACCGTTTACCACTGGCTTCTTTGAGGGCTACAACACCATGGATACATTCGCATCCTTGATGTTTGGTATCTTGGTGGTTGAAGGTTTGCGCAGTAAAGGCATTACGGAAGAAAAAGCGACCACCAAGTATCTGATCAGTGCTGCACTCATTGCCGCTGCCGGTTTGGCGTTCGTGTATATTTCATTGTTCTACTTGGGCGCTACCAGTTTCTCTATCGCCGCAGGTTCTGACAATGGTGGTGAGATCCTCAGTATCTACATCCAAGCGTTATTTGGTAACTACGGTCAATTTGTGCTGTCTGTTATCGTGACATTGGCCTGTTTGACGACTGCGATTGGCCTACTGTCTTCCGTATCCGATTACTTTAGTGGTATTACTCGTCTGAGTTATCATTACTGGGTTGTGATTATCGGTGTTATTTGTGCGATTGTCGCAAACGTAGGTTTATCACAACTAATCTCATTATCTGTGCCTGTACTATTTGCCTTGTATCCTGTGGCGATTGCACTGGTTATCCTCGCATTTGTTCGCAATAAATTACCAAACCCAACATTGTCTTATCGCGTAGTATTGCTCGTATCGTTGATGTTTGCTCTGATTGATGCGGCGAAGATTGTCGGTCTAGATGTGTCATTCTTTAATTTCTTACCGCTATTTAGCGATGGTATGGGTTGGGTTCTACCAACATTGGCGACACTGCTTGCTATGTTCTTTGTTGGCAGTAGCGATGAAAGCCTACTGGAAGAAGAAACCGCATAAATTCGGTTGAAGTTTAGTGAGATCAAGGCAGTGAGTTATCACTGCCTTTTCTTGTTTTAGGTGTGGATTAAATTATCAATGAATAACGAGATGGTGAGGTAATTTCACCAAAGACATGTAATAAACCATATCAGGTGAGATTCACGATTTTTTCCTGTATCTTGCAGTCATTTTTCAGTAGAATTCTTCGGTTAAATTCTATTCATAACTATTAAGCCAAAATGTTTGAAATCAATCCTATTAAACACCGTCTGCAGGATGTGTCTGAGCGCACAAATATCCTGAGGGGGTATCTTTGACTATGACGCAAAGAAAGAGCGTCTAGAAGAAGTCAACGCAGAACTTGAACAACCAGATGTTTGGAACGAGCCTGAACGTGCCCAAGCTCTTGGTAAAGAACGTTCATCTCTTGAAGCTATCGTAGAAACGATTAATGATCTTGATCAAGGTGTCGACGATGTTGAAGGTCTTTTGGAACTGGCTGTTGAAGCAGAAGACCAAGAAACATTTGACGAAATCGGTCCTGAACTGGATGAGTTGGAAAACAAATTGGCGAAGCTTGAATTTCGTCGTATGTTCGCCGGTGATCATGATGCCTCTGATTGTTACCTTGATTTGCAAGCGGGTTCTGGTGGTACTGAAGCTCAAGACTGGACTTCTATGTTATTGCGCATGTACCTGCGTTGGGCTGAAGCAAAAGGTTTCAAAACAGAAGTTATCGAAGTTTCAGAAGGTGAGGTTGCAGGTTTAAAATCGGCAACTGTTCGTATTTCTGGCGAATATGCTTATGGATGGTTGCGTACTGAGACTGGCGTGCACCGTCTAGTTCGTAAATCTCCGTTCGATTCAGGTGGTCGCCGTCATACGTCATTCGCATCTGCGTTTGTCTATCCAGAGGTTGATGACAACATCAATATCGATATTAATCCAGCAGATTTACGTATCGATGTATACCGTGCATCGGGTGCTGGTGGTCAGCACGTTAACACCACTGAATCTGCGGTACGTATTACTCACTTGCCAACCAATATCGTTGTTCAATGTCAGAACGATCGTTCTCAGCATAAGAACAAAGATCAGGCGATGAAGCAACTTCGAGCAAAATTGTTTGAATATGAATTGCAAAAACAAAATGCAGAAAAACAAGCAAACGAAGATGCGAAATCAGATATCGGCTGGGGCAGCCAAATTCGTTCATACGTGTTAGATGACTCCCGAATCAAGGATCTACGCACAGGCGTTGAAAACCGTAATACGCAAGCGGTTCTCGACGGTGATTTAGATAAATTTATAGAAGCTAGCCTTAAATCTGGCCTTTAAGCTTTTTACCGACAAATAACAGGATACATGCAAAATGACTGATGCTGTTCACAACGAAAAGAGCCAAGCTCAAATCGCGCAAGAAGAAAATAAACTGATTGCAGAACGTCGTAGCAAGCTGGAGCACATCCGTAAAGACTCAAAGGCGAATGGTCACCCAAATGACTTTCGTCGCGACAGTCTAGCGGGTGATCTTCAGAAAGAGTTCGGTGAAAAGACCAAGGAAGAGCTAGAAGAACTAAACCACATCGTAGCAGTAGCTGGCCGTGTAATGGCGAAACGTGGTCCATTCATCGTACTTCAAGAAACATCTGGCCGTATCCAAGCATACGCTGCTAAAGATGTGCAAAAAGAGCTTAAAGCGAAATATCAAGGTCTAGATATCGGTGACATCATCGGTGTGAAAGGTGCGCTTCACAAATCAGGTAAAGGCGATCTTTACGTGAACATGGAAGAGTACGAATTGCTAACGAAAGCACTTCGTCCACTACCAGAAAAATTCCATGGTCTAACTGACCAAGAAATGCGTTACCGTCAACGTTACGTTGACCTTATCGTCAACGAAGATTCTCGTAATGCGTTTATCGTACGTTCTAAATTGGTCGCTGCAATTCGTCAATTCATGACAACTAAAGGCTACCTAGAAGTTGAAACGCCAATGATGCACGTGATTCCTGGCGGTGCGACTGCACGTCCATTCGTGACTCACCACAATGCATTGGACATCGACATGTACCTACGTGTTGCTCCTGAGCTTTACCTAAAACGTTTGGTTGTGGGTGGTTTTGATCGCGTATTCGAAATCAACCGTAACTTCCGTAACGAAGGTCTTTCTGTTCGTCACAATCCAGAATTCACCATGATGGAATTCTACCAAGCTTATTCTGACTACAAAGATCTGATGGATCTGACAGAAGAAATGCTAAGCACAGTGGCAATGGAAGTACTAGGTGCAACTGCTGTTCCTTACGGTGACGAAATGGTTGAGTTCGGCGGTCAATACGCACGTATGACCATGCTAGAAGCGATCAAGAAATACAACCCAGACCACGCTGAAATTCAAGCGATGACTGAAGATAGCGTGCAAGATCGTGACCTAATGGTTCGCATCGCGAAATCAGTTGGTGTTGAAGTGGAATCATTCTGGACTTGTGGTCAGCTTCTTGAAGAAACCTTCGGTGAAACAGCGGAGCCTCAACTGATTCAACCAACGTTCATCACTGGCTACCCAGCGGATATTTCTCCACTGGCTCGTCGTAGCGATGACAACCCATTCTTCACTGACCGTTTTGAATTCTTCATCGGTGGCCGTGAAGTGGCAAATGGCTTCTCAGAGTTGAACGATGCAGAAGACCAAGACTCTCGTTTCAAAGCACAGGTTGCGGCGAAAGATGCGGGTGATGACGAAGCAATGTACTACGATGCAGACTACATCACTGCGTTAGAACACGGCTTACCGCCAACTGCGGGTCAAGGTATCGGTATCGACCGTCTAGCTATGTTATTTACGAACTCACACACCATTCGTGATGTGATTCTGTTCCCTGCGATGCGTCCACAGCACTAATCGCTAGAGAATATTGCAAAAGCCGCCTAGTTTAGGCGGCTTTTTTTGTCTCTGGTGTTTTCTCGAGTTCAGTCTCAAATTAGTTCAAACGATTGGCTTCCTGAGTGGAAAACAAGGCTAATCACTACTAGTCTTAAATATGAGACAGATTAATCGGGAAAGTCTCGTTATTGTATCGATATAGAGATTTAGTGCCAAAATTGACACAACCATTTTAAGTTTAGAAAAGGAACGGTTACATGGGGACACAATTTCGAATGGATTCAGCGCCGGGATCATTAATCCTCGTTGGAGGGACATATGAACCGTGGTTGTCTGTATTAGAGCAAGCAGGTTGGAACTGTAAACTGTGTTCTGACTTGCGTAAAGCAGATTCTTTGTTTAATGAGACCGGCCCCTGTATTGGTATTGTTGATTTGAGCCAGGATGAGTTTAGTCTCAATGGTATTGCTAACTTGGTTAGCAGCCATAAGCAGGTACGTTGGTTGGCCTTCATTCGTGAAGCGCAATTAGGATCTGATACTATTTGCCAATTCATTGTGAACTTCTGTATCGACTTCTTTACTGCTCCGATTCCTGATGCTCAGTTATTGAGTACGATAGGCCACCAATTAGGTATGCTGAAGCTTGAGAAAAAAGTATGGCCAAACTTTGGTTCTGTTGGTGATATGGGGTTGTTAGGGGAGTCGACCGCTGTTAAACGTCTGCGTGATCAAATTAAACGTATTGGTCCAACGGATGTCAGCATCTTAATTTATGGTGAAAGTGGTTCTGGTAAAGAGACGGTTGCTCGCGCAATTCATAAAACATCATCTCGTAACCAAAAGCCGTTTCTGTCGGTTAATTGTCGAGCAATGTCTGAGCAACGTATTGAGCAAGAATTATTTGGTATTGGTAACGATAATGTTGATACCATCTTACCGGTTCAAGCTAATGGCGGAACGATTCTCCTCAATGATATTTTAACGTTGCCAAAACAACAGCAAATTAACCTGCTGCGTTTCTTGCAAGAAGGCATGGTGGAAACCCCTAACGGTACCAAAGAGGTTAATGTTCGTATTTTGGCGGCGAATTCGTCTGATATTGAAAAGGCATTAATCGATGGCGATTTTAATGACGAGCTGTATCACTACATCAATGTATTGCGAATCAATGTCCCGAGCTTAAAAGAGCGTGCCGCTGATATTGCGCCATTGGCGACACATTTCTTACAAGTGTACTCAAAAGAGTACAATGCTCAGGCGCGTAGTTTCTCAGAAGATGCTGTGCGAGCGCTAATGCGATATTACTGGCCAGGTAATATTCGTGAATTAATGAATCAGATTAAACGCGTTGTGTTAATGTCTGATAGCGTTATGCTGCAAGAAGGGGATTTAGACTTACCAAAACGCATTGATGGTAAACGCAGTCTGAAAACCATTCGTGAACGTTCTGAACGTGATGCGCTGCTTTTAGTTCTGGAATCGAATTCAGGACAGGTTTCATTGGCTGCGAAAGAGCTTGGAATCTCAAGAGCCACCATGTACCGCCTGCTCAACAAACATAATCTTATTTCCGATACGCACTATACATCTTGATCCCTTCGTGAAGAGGGAGGTCGATAGAGCTATCTTCTGAATTATTAATGAAACACAGGTCATATTCTCTTTAATGATCTGTGTTTTTTTGTATTTATTAGCCTAATGAATTGTTTTTTGAATTTGTTCACTTTTTTGGTTGAATAATAATCACTGGAGGTTATCATTTAACCGTGAGCTTAACTCACTGAATTTAAATCTATTTGGACTTTTTTATTTGCTTGGAGGCGCATTATGAAACTTATGAACGTAACTCATATCAATGCGTCTGATCGCCAAAATTTAACCGTGGATCGATTTGATCTCACCGTTAGCGCGAGCAAACCCAAGAAATAAATTGTCCGTATCCTTTAATAGGCTGCGGGAAAGGCAGTCTGTGACGGGATCGATCTATTCTAGTTTCCTACCTGTATTGTCTTTTTCCTCAGCTATCCATTTTGCTGGAGAAAATCATGCAACAATCACTTTACCTTACTTTAGCCGTCTTATTTGTTCGTGCTGATATCAAAAGAGAAGAGCGCCGTTGGCGACGCCAAATTCGCCGTGTGCGTTACGATATTCCTTGGGATAATGCTCATCTACTGAAAGATATTGGTTTAGAACTGGATGGACGTGTTGTTGGTGAATGCACGTTACCTGATGCCATCATCGCTCAACGTCGCGTTCGTCATTTACGTCGGGTGTTAACGTCGCGAATACCGACATAATGTTAAGGGGGAAGGTAATGCTTCCCCCTGATAAGTTTTTGAGTTCTTAGTGTTAAATGACACGCTAAGGGCACGGATTGGAATAAACAGTCGCAATCTCATCGATGCGCTGTAAAAGTTCATCATTAAGAGTAATGTCTAAGCTATCGATATTGGTTTTTAATTGCTCCATTGTGGTAGCACCAATGATGTTTGACCCCACAAAAGGACGCTGGTTAACAAACGCCAGCGCCATTTGTGCCGGGTCGAGACTAAATTCTCTGGCCAAGTTTACATAAGCTTCGGTAGCTTTAATCCCTTGCGGTGTGAAGTAACGTTGAAAGCGCTCAAACAAAGAGCAGCGAGCACCTTGCGGTTTGGCACCATTTAAATATTTACCCGTTAAGATCCCAAATGCCATTGGTGAATAGGCCAGCAGGGGAATGCCCTCGTAATAGCTTATTTCTGATAAACCAATTTCGTAGGTGCGATTGAGTAAGTTATATGGGTTTTGAATCGATACTACTTTAGGTAGATCATGTTTATCTGCAAGACGAAGATAAGACATCAGCCCCCAAGGTGTTTCATTGGAAACCCCGATATAACGCACTTTCCCCATCTTGACGATGTCGTTAAGCGCTTCCAGAGTTTCAATCAAACTCACCGCACTTTTTTCTTCCTGATCCGGGTAGTTCAGTTGACCAAACATATTGGTATTACGTTGTGGCCAATGTACTTGATATAGGTCGATATAGTCTGTTTTCAATCGACGCAAGCTGTCATCAACTGCCTGATGAATGTTGCGATGGTCTAACGCCATATTTTCGCGAATATGGTTAACTCGGCTTGGACCAGAAACTTTGGTAGCCAGAATGATCTTTTCTCGCTTTCCTGATTTTTCTAACCAGTTACCAATAAATTCTTCGGTTTTTCCTTGAGTTTCTGTCTTAGGTGGCACTGGATACATTTCAGCGGTATCAATAAAATTAATACCTCGTTCAAGTGCGTAATCCAACTGCTGAAACGCATCTGCTTGCGTGTTTTGCTCACCATAGGTCATGGTGCCAAGACACAATTTACTGATCTCTAAAGACGAATTAGCCAGTCTAGTGTATTGCATAGCTCTTCCTTGCTTTTAGGGCCGTTATCCTAGTGATTGAGAGTGAAGATAGCGAATCGATTCAAGAGACCTATGTCTTAATCTATGGAGTTATTGCCTCTTTACGCACTCATCAACGACTTTGGATATATGTGTTTCTTAGTAGGTTGTTCTGAGACACCTTTATAGACTGTACGCTGTCCTGGATAAAACGTCGATAGTGTCTTGAAAATACTCGGACTTTCTGAAATAGAGATCACTTTTGATCCCCACCCCTTTTTATGACGTAGAAGCCACTACACACTAGTTCAATCAAGGGGGATATGATGGATCAAAACCAATTCCATCAATGGATACACCATACGAGCCAAGAACATCAGCCTAGAGTATTTGTATTGGGCGGTGCCGATTTATCACAATATTCTATTGCAGTGGAATATCGACATACAATGGAGCCCCTACGCAATGAAAAAGGGGTGATACATTTTCAGTCACTTGATAAAGCGAAAAATCATCTCAGGCAGCAGGGTGTTAGTCATGCTTATTTGCGGCTCTTTACCCCCTATGAAGAGTGTGGAGCTCCTGGAGGGCAGCGCTATAGCGATATGGAATTACCCTTAACTGACTTTTGAAATCGGTGGCCTGTCGTCTTTGATGCTTAATGTGCCCGAGTAACCTCAAGTTCTTAATGCTACTTCTTGAGGTATTTGGGTACACCTTTAGCTTTGTCTCTACGTTCTTTTACTGCGATTTTTCAAACATAGTTTCTCTGCAAAATCCGAGCGGTAAATTGAGTGCGCAGATAAAATCCGCGAGGTAGAGTCCGAATCGGTTTTCCTGTCGCACCATAGGCTTCGGTGAGTACTTTTCCATTCGCGGCTTTAGGGCGAAGTTGTAACACTTCGCCGTGCTTTGCTGTAATTTCAGCAAACTGTCCTAAAACGATCATTTCCATCAGTTCTTCCCAATCGGCTTTAAGCTCCGCTTCTTCTTCTGGAGAGGGGCTCCAAATGAGGGGCATTCCGACTCGACGATCGGGTAAAGGAATATCTCGCTCGCCTTCTACGGGCAGCCACAGCACTCTTGACAGTTTATTACGAACATGGCTTTGCTCCCATGTCAGTCCGTAAACTCCAGTTAAAGGTGCGACACAAACAAAAGTGGTTTCCAAAGGTTGTCCATTATAACCAATAGGGATGCTCTTTAACTCAATCCCCAAATCGGCAAAATCTTGTTGAGGTTTGCTACCAGCCGTTGCCCCTAAGTGCCATTCAAGTAATTGTCCTACCCAGCCTTTATCACGACGAAGATCGTTAGGTACTGTCATGTTGGCTTCTTGCGCTAAATCGGCAAAGCTCATTCCTGCAATGCTTCGTGCTCGCTCAAGCAATTCTTGTTCGGATTTGGGTTCTGGTTTCATTACGATCTTCTCAACAATTGGCGATACTCAAGTTACCTCAAGAAACTGAATCCTTTATTTTGAGGTCATTTGGGGATAAAAGATCCTACACCAAATTCTTTGAGAATAAATGGGATCACAAAGAAAAGTTATCCACAATTAATTAACGGCACTAGGTGATAGAAACAGAGATATGTATAGATAAACAGGGGGTTGAGTAGCAAATTCGAGCAAAAACGGGTTATTTCTAAGAGTCAATATCGAGGTGTGTGTGGATAACCTCAATAATGGTGGATCTTTGTTCGATTTTGTTTTGTGAATGATCCTTTTTTATACTCTCAGTGAGGTAATGTGCTTTTTATTGTTTAACTTGATGTTTTTACTTTAGTTTTTGTCTGGTGGCTCCCTGGCTTGGTAGGATCTTTTTTGTTCTCTTTGATGAGTTTTTAAACGAAAAATCAGCTTCTACACAAACTTATTCACAGAAAACGTGAATAAATGTGCTCTGTATCTCATTCTATTGTTGATAAGTTAACCGGGGCTGAAAAAACACACATTTTTCTCCTTCTCGTACATAAATATCGTGTTTATCACACTAGTTAGTTTGCTCCGGCTGGGGATATGTGGAAAAATCACCATAATTAAGAATTTGCTAGAGGTTTGCCAGTGATAGATGGCGATGGTTACCGACTTAATGTTGGTATCGTGATATGTAACAACCATGGTCAGGTATTCTGGGCGAAACGATACGGGCAGCACTCATGGCAATTCCCTCAAGGTGGAATTGACGACGGTGAAACTCCAGAACAAGCGATGTTTCGAGAGCTTTACGAAGAAGTGGGTCTGACGAAAAAAGATGTGAAAATCATAGCGACAAGTCGGCATTGGTTACGCTATAAATTGCCAAAACGTCTTGTACGTTGGGATTCTCAACCTGTCTGTATTGGACAAAAACAGAAATGGTTTTTACTGCGTCTTGAATGTGAAGAGTCAAAAATCAACATGCAACGCGGTAGTGCCCCTGAATTTGATGGTTGGCGTTGGGTGAGTTACTGGTACCCAGTGCGACAAGTTGTTTCTTTCAAGCGCGATGTTTATCGTCGAGCAATGAAAGAGTTTGCATCGATGGCTATGCCTTTTAAAGAACGAAAAATAAAAGGTAAGCGAAAGAACCGAAGAGGATAGACGAAAGAGATGCTTTCTCAGCTAAGGGACATAGTTGAACAAGTCTCAAAGGTCGAAGATGTGTATTTGGCCTTAGATACTTTTGTAAAGCAAATATGCGAGGCTATGGGTACAGATTGTTGTACTGTCTATCTAGCTAATGAAGAGCAACAACGACTCGAGTTGATGGCCACTCAAGGCTTAAAATTCAAAGGCGATAAAATTCATATCGGTTTTGATGAAGGTTTGGTGGGGTTAGTTAAACGCTCAGCAGAGCCGTTGAACATTGCTGAAGCATCAAAACACCCTAATTTTAAATATTTTAAAGAGTTAGGGGAGGAGGTCTATAACTCCTTCCTTGGCACTCCTATTATCCATCGTAAGCAGGTACTAGGTGTGCTGGTGGTACAACAGAAAAAGCCACGCTTGTTTAGTGAAATGGAAGTCTCCTTCCTTGTCACGTTGGCGGCACAATTGGCAGTCATTGTTACTCATGCTCAAACGCAGGGACAATGGCTCCTGTCGAAGCAGAGAGCAGTGAGCGGTATTGCTGCCTCTTCGGGGGTCGCGATTGGTGAGTTTTGGTGGGATGATACACAGCCCCAATTATCAGAAGTATACCCAGCCTCGACCTTGGATGTGCAACGCGAGCAAGAGTGGCTAACTCTTGCGATTGAAAGTGCGTTAGCTGATTTTCGCAAGATGCGTAAAAAGCTCGACAGTGAGATTCATAAAGAGGCACTGGCGATCTTCGATTTGTTCACTCACTTACTTAATGATCCGATGTTAAGAAAGGATCTTAAGGACCAAGTGCAAAAAGGAGATCGTGCGGATTGGGCTTTACGCCAAGTGGTTGAAGCGTATTCCAACCGATTTGCGCGTATGTCAGATGTCTACTTGCGAGAGAGGGCTCAAGATATTCGTGAGCTGGGGCAGCGCCTGCTCTATTTTCTCTACAACACTGAGCACGATCAGCAAAATATCGAAAAACCCATCATCTTGTTAGTCCGAGAGCTGACTGCATCCCTTTTAGCGACGCTCCCAAAAGATAAACTGCTGGCTGTCGTCTCTTTGGAAGGGGCTGCTAACTCCCATGCAGCTATTTTATCCCGTGCTTTAGGGATTCCTGCCATTGTTGGGGTTAAGCTGAACCTCAAAGAACTTAATGGCAAACGCGGTATTGTTGATGGGTATAGCGGTAAGTTGTTTATTACTCCTAACCGTCAAGTACTGCGTGAGTATAAAGCGTTAGCCAATGAAGAGCGTGAATTGGCCAATATGGTCAACGAAACGGTTTCTGAACCTGCTTTTACCCAAGATGGTCAACGTATCGAGTTATTGCTTAATGCTGGTTTAGCTGGTGAAACATCGGTTGCTGTTAATCAAGGTGTTGATGGTATCGGTTTGTATCGCACCGAAATTTCTTTTCTTATGCAGCATCGCTTTCCTTCAGAAGAGGAGCAGATTCAGCTGTATAAAACGATATTAAGTGCTTATCCAGATAAACGTGTAGTGATGAGGACGCTCGATGTTGGTGGAGATAAACCACTCCCTTATCTACCTATCGAAGAGGACAACCCCTTTTTGGGCTGGCGTGGTATTCGCTTCACGCTAGATCATCCAGATATTTTTCTAATTCAGTTACGCTCAATGTTAAAAGCTGGAGCGGAATATCAAAATTTAGCAATTATGCTGCCGATGATCTCCAATTCCAAAGAGCTTGATGACGCTTTAAGTCTTATTCAGCAAGCTTATCAAGATGCTGCTTTGGTCGATCCTCGTGTGGTGATGCCTCCGGTTGGGATCATGCTGGAAGTTCCATCCATGCTTTATCTGTTGCCGCGCATTGCGAGTAAAATCGATTTTGTCTCGGTCGGCACTAATGATTTGACACAATATTTATTAGCAGTAGATAGAAACAATACTCGTGTATCTGATGTCTATGACTCTATGCATCCTTCCGTTATTATGGCGCTCAATCAAATTAAGCAGATTTGTCATGATAATGGCATTCCTGCTTGTGTTTGTGGTGAGCTAGCAGGTGATCCTATGGGAGCGTTGTTGTTGGCTGGGCTCGGATTTACGTCATTAAGTATGAATACATCCAACGTAGCGAAGATAAAATATTTGCTACGTAATTCAGATCTCAACGATCTGAAAAAACTCGCTCAGCAAGCACTTCTGCACTCTTATGGTAAAGATATTTATAATATGATGCTGGCGCACTTTAACGAGAAAGGTTTTTCTGGCTTTGTTCGCGCTGGCAAAAAATAGGAACAGAATGTGAATATAGAATTGATGGCTCTAATGCTGGTGTTAGGGTCATGTGTCGGGGTGCTCGCCGGTTTGCTGGGGATTGGAGGTGGGCTGGTGGTTGTACCTTCACTGCTGTTTCTACTTCCTTATGCCAACATTTCTTCAAATATTGTCATGCATTTGGCATTGGCAACCTCATTGGCCACTATTATTGTGACCTCCGCTTCTTCTGCATTTAATCACTTTAAGCTAGGTAACGTCGATTTTTACGTTGTTAAATGGCTCATGCCGGGGGTGTTAATTGGCGGTTTTCTTGGTTCTGCGATAGCTGAGTGGATCCCCAGTCAATATCTGCCTAAAGTGTTTGGTGTGATTGTGTTTGGGTTGTCGATACAAATGTATCGTTCGATTCGTATTCATTCCTATCGTGAACTGCCAAATGCTTGGATTACGGCAATATGGGGAAGTGGTATCGGCATTATTTCCAGCTTAGCGGGAATAGGGGGAGGTTCGTTATCGGTCCCATTTCTGAACAAGCATGGTATAGAAATGCGTAAAGCTGTGGGATGCTCGGCAGTGTGCGGTTTTGGTATCGCAATTTCGGGTATGCTGGGGTTTATTCTCCATGGTATCCACGTGGAAGGATTACCTAAATACAGCATTGGCTACGTGTATTTGCCAGCATTAGTGGCAATATCTAGTACGTCAATGCTGACCACAAAGTTTGGGGCTAAACTGGCGGTGCGTTTACCATCCGCTGTATTAAAAAGAGTGTTTTCCCTATTTCTTATGTGCGTTGCATCTACAATGATGATGCAATAACGGATACAGACTAACAAAAAGAGAGCTTCATTTATGTCGCAAGACTATTTTCATTTTCCCAATTTTGATCCTGTGATCTTTTCTATTGGCCCTGTATCGATCCGTTGGTATGGGCTTATGTATTTAGTGGGATTCATGTTCGCTTTATGGCTGGCTAATCGCCGAGCAGATAAGCCTGGAAGTGGTTGGACTCGCGAGCAGGTATCCGACCTATTGTTTGCTGGGTTCTTGGGGGTGGTTATAGGTGGACGAATTGGTTACGTCTTATTCTATAATTTTGGCTTGTTCCTTGATAATCCGTTGTATCTATTTGAAGTATGGACGGGGGGCATGTCTTTCCATGGTGGTTTACTTGGTGTTATCACCGCTATGTTCTGGTATGGGCGCAAGCATAACCGTTCATTCTTCAGCATTGCTGACTTTGTTGCTCCTTTAGTGCCATTTGGCTTGGGTGCTGGACGCATGGGTAATTTCATTAACGGCGAACTCTGGGGACGTCAAACGGATGTGCCATGGGCGATGATTTTCCCTGGTGGTGGTCCTATTCCTCGTCACCCATCACAGCTATACGAGTTCTTCTTAGAAGGCGTTGTAATGTTGATCGTTCTGAATGTCTTTGTGCGCCGATCTCGCCCGCTGGGGTCTGTTTCTGGGCTATTCTTAGTGCTTTATGGTATATTCCGCAGCTTCATCGAATTCTTCCGTCAGCCAGACCCGCAACTTGGACTGTTTGATGGCGTTATCTCCATGGGACAGATTCTCTCAATTCCAATGATAGTTATTGGTATTTGCTTGATTGTTTGGTCATACAAACGTGGTGTATACAAAGATAACACAGCAGAAAATAAGGGTTAAAAGTGAAACAGTATTTGGATCTCTGCCAGCGAATCGTAGAGCAAGGGCAATGGATTGAAAATGAACGAACCGGTAAACGCTGTTTAACGGTTATCAATGCGGATTTGACTTATGATGTCGCAGCGAATCAGTTCCCACTGGTCACTACTCGTAAGAGTTTCTGGAAAGCAGCTGTGGCTGAGTTACTTGGCTACATTCGTGGTTACGATAACGCGGCAGATTTTCGCAAGCTAGGTACCAAAACTTGGGATGCTAATGCGAACTTAAACGACGCATGGTTAAACAACCCGTTTCGTAAAGGCGAAGATGACATGGGACGCGTGTATGGCGTTCAAGGTCGTTCTTGGGCTAAGCCTGATGGCGGACATGTCGACCAATTACGTAAAATCGTTGATGATTTAAAACGTGGGGTTGACGACCGTGGTGAAATCCTCAATTTTTACAACCCAGGTGAATTTCATATGGGTTGCTTGCGCCCATGCATGTACAGTCATCATTTCTCGCTACTTGGTGATACCTTGTACCTAAATAGTACCCAGCGTTCTTGCGATGTTCCGCTAGGACTCAATTTCAATATGGTTCAAGTGTATGCATTCTTAGCGATCATGGCGCAGATAACCGGTAAAAAACCGGGGCAGGCTTACCATAAAATAGTGAATGCCCATATTTATGAGGACCAATTGGAGTTGATGCGTGATGTTCAACTTAAGCGTGAACCATTAGCGGCTCCTCAGTTTAAGATCAATCCGAAAATTCAATCATTAGAAGATTTGGAGACTTGGGTGACATTAGATGACTTTGAAGTAATTGGATATGAATATCACGATCCTATTCAATATCCATTTTCTGTTTAATAAAAAAGCGCCTATGATGGCGCTTTTTTAATATTAATTTAAAATGGTTAAAAATATTCTAAATCACATATTATATTAGAATTTGATTATTTGAGTTTATACTCTGAAATAAGCATAAAAAATGAAGAATATATTGATCGTTATAAAACTTTCGGAATAAATACAATGTCACATCTCAATTATAACCATCTTTACTATTTTTGGATGGTTTGCAAGCAAGGTTCAATTACTAAAGCTGCCGATGCTCTGTTTTTAACGCCCCAAACTGTGACGGGCCAAATAAAAGCATTAGAAGAGCGCATGAATGGAAAACTGACCAAACGTACAGGTCGAAGTATTGAGCCAACCGAATTGGGGCAACTCGTGTTTAAGTATGCAGACCGAATGTTTGGCTTAAGCTATGAGATGATGGATATTGTCAATTACAGTCAACGAGCTAACTTGTTATTTGATGTAGGTGTCGCTGACGCACTCTCCAAACGCCTTGTCAGTAAGATACTGGGGATGACTATACCGATTGAGCAGAAAATTCATCTACGGTGTTTTGAGTCGACGCATGAAATGCTTCTCGAGCAGTTATCGCAGCATAAATTAGATATGATTCTTTCTGATTGCCCTGTTGATTCTAGTCAAAGCCCTGGTTTGTATAGTAAAAAGCTTGGCGAAAGCCGTATGAGCTTTTTTTGCCGTAATTCCGAGTTGATAGGGACGTTCCCCGACTTGTTACAGGACAAGAAATTACTAGTACCAGGTAGTCGCACTGCAATGGGAAGAAAAGTGCGCCAATGGTTTGATCGTCAAGGGTTGCAGCCGAATATCCTTGGTGAGTTTGATGACGCTGCGTTAATGAATGCATTTTCCCTTTATCATCCTGAAACGATTTTTCTAGCACCTTCTTTTTATGCTCAAGAAATAGAAGCGGATATTCCTTTACATAAAATAGAACAAATTGATGAATTAAAAGAAGAATACTACGTGATATTTGCGGAAAGAATGATTCAACATCCTGCGGTAAAAAATGTGTGTGATGCGAATTTTAATAAATTATTCGATTAACCCATTTATTAGAGTGATTAAATGAATTAATATCACATAACCCAGTAATAAATATCATTGTTATCTTAAAAATGATATGTACAGCGCTGGCTTTGTCTCGCTCTAGTGTTCGCAATTTCATAAAAGTTGTTATTTTAGGCTTTCTTAAAATACACCCTGTTTACGTAAGTAAGCCCTATACGTTTTATTCTTAACTTTATGGACATTTGCTGAATGTACTGCGTTTTTGAATAGTTGTCCTATGAGGCTTTTTGCTCATGAACCTACAAGAAATAGAAAAAAATTCCGCTGAAGCAGTTGTTTTGCTTAAAGCGATGGCCAATGAGAGACGTTTGCAGATTTTGTGTATGTTGCATAATCAAGAATTGTCTGTTGGCGAATTGTGTGGTCAGTTGGCGCTCAGTCAATCGGCTCTTTCACAACACCTGGCGTGGTTACGAAGGGATGGTTTGGTAGAAACCCGTAAGGAAGCGCAAACCGTGTATTACACGTTGAGCAGTAATGAAGTGAAGTCACTTATGGAGGTGTTACATCGCCTTTTTTGTGTGACCGAATAGAGCTATAAAATTTTTTATTTTCCTTGGCTGTGTTTAGCCAATAAAAAAACCGGCAAAAGCCGGTTTTTTTTATCACTACATTATCAAATTCTAATTAAAGAGCTTTGATAGCTGCAGAGAAACGAGACTTATGACGTGCAGCTTTATTCTTGTGAATAAGGCCTTTAGTCGCCATGCGGTCTAGGATTGGTGTAACTGCAGCAAATGCAGCAGTTGCAGCTTCTTTGTCGCCAGCAGCGATTGCAGCAACAGTTTTCTTCATGTAAGTGCGCATCATTGAACGGCGGCTAGCGTTGTGCTGACGACGTTTTTCAGATTGGATAGCGCGCTTCTTAGCAGATTTATTATTTGCCAAGGGTCTAACTCCCAAAAACTTTAGTTCGGTGACAATTTAAGGGCCGGAAATATCCCTTATTTGCACTCAAATGTCAAATGATTTGTGCAAAAACCCAGCTAGACCAAACAAGTTTGGATTAAGAAGAGCTTCGCGGTTAAGATGGCGTGGATTCTAACAGTATTTTTTTTCCAATGCTAATACTTATCTAGTCAGGAACTGACATTCTTTACCTGTTAATGATGATAATGTGGTTTTAGCGTATTTTTTCGAGGTAACTGTGAGTAAACGCTTGCTCAAGTCAGGCATGATTGTAAGTGCTATGACGTTGATTTCTCGTGTGCTTGGTCTGGTTCGTGACGTTGTTGTTGCTAACTTGATGGGAGCCGGTGCGAGTGCCGATGTATTTTTCTTTGCAAACAAAATTCCGAACTTTTTACGTCGTTTATTTGCAGAAGGGGCTTTCTCTCAAGCTTTTGTTCCTGTACTCACTGAATATCATGCTTCTGGAGATATGGACAAGACGCGTGAGCTGGTTGCTCGCGCCTCTGGGACGCTTGGTGTTATTGTCACCATAGTAACGTTACTTGGGGTAGTTTTTTCAGGCGTAGTCACTGCGGTGTTTGGCGCTGGTTGGTTTATCGACTGGCTACATGGCGGACCAGCAGCAGAAAAATTTGAGTTGGCGAGCTTTCTGCTAAAAATTACGTTTCCCTATCTGTGGTTTATCACATTTGTCGCTTTATCTGGCGCCATTTTGAATACCATGGGCAAATTTGCAGTCTCTTCCTTTACTCCCGTCTTTCTCAACGTGATGATTATCGCTTGTGCTTGGTTTCTATCACCTCGTTTGGCACAGCCGGAAATAGGTTTGGCGATAGGGGTCTTTTTAGGTGGTCTGGTCCAGTTTTTATTCCAATTACCATTCTTAATCAAAGCTGGTGTACTTTCCCGTCCTAAGTGGGGTTGGCGTGATCCTGGGGTAGTCAAAATTCGCACTTTGATGATTCCTGCTTTATTCGGTGTCTCTGTTAGCCAGATAAACTTGCTGTTTGATACCTTTATTGCCAGTTTCTTACAAACCGGGTCAATCAGTTGGCTTTATTACTCTGATCGTTTGTTAGAGTTCCCTCTTGGTATGTTCGGTATTGCGATTGCTACGGTTATCCTGCCAGCCTTGTCGCGCAAACACGTCGACGCACAACGTTCTGGATTTTCAGAGACAATGGATTGGGGCGTGCGCATGGTGACGCTGCTTGGTATTCCAGCGATGTTGGGACTGATGGTACTGGCTAAGCCGATGATTATGGTACTGTTTATGCGCGGGTCATTTTCCCCTGAAGATGTCCATCAAGCCTCTTTATCACTATTAGCTTATGCGTCAGGATTACTTAACTTTATGTTGATCAAAGTCCTCGCTCCGGGCTATTACTCTCGTCAAGATACGAAAACGCCAGTGCGTTATGGCATTATTGCGATGATCAGTAATATGGTTCTTAATGCCATCTTTGCCTACTTCTTCGGTTACATTGGTTTGGCTATTGCGACTTCTATCTCCGCCTTTATCAATATGGCTCTGCTGTATAGGGGATTACATTTGCAAGGGGTCTATGTCGTGAGTCGTAAGACCCTCTTCTTTATCGCTCGTTTGATTATCTCTGGTGCCTTAATGCTCGTAGCGGTTGACTATGTACTATCAGATATGTCGGTATGGTTAACATGGAATTTAACTCAGCGTGTGATGACATTGATAGGTTTGATTGGTCTTGGAGCCTTGGTTTATGTCGCTGGTGTACTTTTATTAGGTATCCGTTTAAAAGATTTAAAAGCGGCGACAGATTAGTGTCTTTTAGGGTATAATCCGCCAGTTTTACGCCCAAACAACAAGAAAAATAGGTTTTAAACAGGTTCTGATGGAATTCGTTCGCGGTATACATAATATCAAATCACACCACCACGGCTGTGTCTTGACAATAGGTAATTTTGACGGTGTTCACCTTGGTCACCAGCAAGTGCTGCGTCAGGTTTCACAAAAAGCCGAACAACTGGGGTTGGACTCGGTGGTGATGACGTTTGAGCCGCAACCTATGGAATTGTTTGCAAAAGATCGAGCGCCAGCTCGTTTAACACGACTAAGAGATAAGTTTGTTCAATTGAATAAACTTGAGCTCGACCGATTGCTGTGCGTTAACTTTAACTATCGCTTTGCCTCGCTGACGGCAGAAAGCTTCATCCGTGACTTGTTGGTCAAGCAATTGGGTGTTAAGTTTCTGGTTGTAGGTGATGATTTCTGCTTTGGTCGCGAAAGAAAAGGCAATTTCGCTATGCTCCAGCAAGCAGGCCAAGAATATGGCTTTCAAGTCGTTAACACGCAGAGTTTTTGTCTAGAAACATTACGCGTGAGCAGTACTGCTATTCGTGATGCTTTAGCTCACGATGATTTGGCTTCTGCTGCAACTATGCTTGGTCGTCACTACAGTATCAGTGGGCGAGTCTCTCATGGTCGTAAATTAGGTAGAACCATTGGTTTTCCTACGGCGAATATCCCGTTGAAACGCTCTGTTTCTCCGGTATCAGGAGTCTACGTCGTTGAGGTTAAAGGGTTAGGAGACACGACCATCGGTGGGGTGGCCAATATTGGTAATCGCCCGACAGTAAACGGTGTCCGACAGCAGCTTGAGGTGCACTTATTTAACTTCCAAGGCAATTTATATGGCAAACAGTTAGAAGTTGTCCTTTTACATAAATTGCGTAACGAAGAGAAATTTGAGTCTTTTGCTGCATTGAAACAACAAATCGAATTGGATGCTGAGGCAGCAAGGGTGTGGCTGCGTCAGTATAATGGTTGATTGGAATCGTCTACCTTTCAACATAATGTCTAACTTCGCCCAACTAACGGAATTAAGAATCGATGAGTGAGTATAAAGATACCCTGAACTTACCTGAAACAGGGTTTCCGATGCGCGGTAATCTGGCCAATCGTGAGCCAGAAATGCTTCAGCGTTGGTATGAAGAAGATCTTTACGGTGCAATCCGTAAAGCAAAGAAAGGCAAAAAATCTTTCGTATTACACGATGGCCCTCCGTACGCCAACGGTGATATTCACATTGGTCACGCACTGAACAAGATTCTTAAAGACATTATTATTAAATCCAAAACACTTTCTGGTTTTGACGCGCCATATGTACCTGGGTGGGACTGTCATGGTCTACCAATCGAACTGATGGTGGAAAAGAAATTTGGTAAGCCAGGTCAAAAACTGACAGCTGCTGAATTCCGTGAAAAATGTCGTGAATACGCTGCGGGCCAAGTTGAAGGTCAAAAAGAGAGCTTTAAACGTTTAGGTGTTTTAGGTTCTTGGGACAAACCATACCGCACTATGGATTTTGCTACTGAAGCAAACATCATCCGTACGCTAGGAAAAATCGCAAGCAACGGACACTTATTGAAAGGTTTCAAACCTGTTCACTGGTGTACTGACTGTGGTTCTGCTTTGGCTGAAGCTGAAGTAGAGTACAAAGATAAAAAATCACCTTCTATCGATGTTCGCTTTAAAGCGGCTGACGAAGCGGCATTATTAAGCAAATTTGCTTTTGAAGGCGAACAAGGTCAAGGCGATATCTCTATCGTTATCTGGACAACGACTCCTTGGACTCTTCCTGCAAACCGCGCGGTTTGTGTTCGTGAAGATCTAGAGTACGTATTGGTACAAGTTGAAGGTGAGAACGCGGAACGTATTATCGTTGCTGCTGAACTGCTAAAAGATGTGATGGCACGTGCGGAAATCGCTGATTACCGTATTCTGGGCTATGCAAAAGGTGCGGATCTTGAATTACAGCAATTCAATCACCCATTCCTAGCGTTCTCAGTGCCGGCAATTCTTGGCGACCACGTAACAACAGACGCTGGTACTGGTGTGGTTCACACCGCGCCTGGCCATGGTCAAGAAGACTTTGTGGTTGGTCAAAAATACAACTTAGAAGTGGCTAACCCAGTTGGTTCTAACGGCGTTTACCTACCAGATACCGAATTCTTTGCTGGCAAACACGTATTCAAAGCGAACCCTGAAGTGGTTGAGTTATTGAAAGAAAAAGGTGCGTTGCTGCATTACAACGAATTTGAACACAGCTACCCACATTGCTGGCGTCACAAAACACCAATCATCTTCCGAGCTACACCACAATGGTTTGTTTCTATGGACCAAAATGGTTTGCGTAAAAACGCACTAGAATCAATCAAAGGCGTGAAATGGATGCCTGATTGGGGTCAAAGCCGTATCGAAGGTATGATCGAAGGTCGCCCTGAATGGTGTATTTCTCGTCAACGTACTTGGGGCGTGCCAATTGCTCTGTTTGTTCATAAAGAAACGGCAGAACTGCATCCAAATACGCTAGAGCTCATTGAAAAAGTGGCCCTATTGGTTGAAGAAAAAGGCATCCAAGCATGGTGGGATGTAGCCGCTGAAGACCTACTAGGTGCAGACGCTGCAAACTACGAAAAAGTATTGGATACGCTAGACGTATGGTTTGACTCTGGTGTAACTCACTACGCAGTGGTAGATAACCGTGAAGAGTTCAACGGTAACGAACCAGATATGTACCTAGAAGGTTCAGACCAACACCGCGGTTGGTTCCAATCTTCATTGATCACTTCTGTGGCAACTAAAGGTAAAGCACCTTACAAAGAAGTGCTTACTCACGGTTTCGTGGTAGATGGTCAAGGCCGTAAGATGTCAAAATCTATCGGTAACGTTGTTGCGCCAAAAGATGTAACTAACAAACTAGGCGCAGATATCCTACGTCTATGGGTTGCATCAACTGACTACACTGGTGAAGTGGCGGTTTCTGACGAAATCCTAAAACGCAGTGCTGACGCATACCGTCGTATTCGTAACACAGCTCGTTTCTTCTTAGCTAACTTGAACGGTTTCAATCCAGAAACTGACATCGTTCCTGTTGAAGAAATGGTGGCGTTGGATCGTTGGGCTGTGGGGCGTGCTCTAGCAGCACAACAAGAAATCATCAAAGCGTACGACGAATACAACATGCATAACGTTGTACAGCGGTTGATGAACTTCTGTTCTATCGAAATGGGTTCATTCTACCTCGACGTTATTAAAGACCGTCAGTATACCGCGAAAAATGGTGGCCACGCGCAACGCAGCTGTCAAACTGCATTGTTCTTCATCGTGGAAGCATTGGTTCGTTGGATGGCGCCTATCATGTCATTCACAGCAGATGAAATCTGGAACGAGATGCCTGTGAAACAAGCAAACGGTGAAAATCGTGCGAAATACGTGTTCACTGAAGAGTGGTTCGATGGTCTATTCGGTCTGGCTGAAGGCGAAGAGCTAAACAATGACTTCTGGAATGAAATCCAACATGTTCGTGGCGCAGTAAACAAGCTTCTTGAATCTGCACGTAACGAAAAAGTGATTGGTGGTTCTCTACAAGCTGAAGTAACACTATACGCTGACGAAGAGCTTGCTGCTCATTTAACTCGTCTTGAAGACGAGCTTCGTTTCGTACTATTGACTTCTGCAGCACAAGTTAAACCACTTGCAGAGAAGCCTGCTGATGCGCATGAAACTGAAGTGAAAGGTTTGTTTGTTCAAGTAGCGAAAACGGATGCAGAAAAATGTGAGCGTTGCTGGCATCACACTCACGACGTAGGCACGATTAAAGGTCATGAAACTATTTGTGGTCGTTGTGTGTCAAACGTTGAAGGTGATGGCGAAGTACGTAAGTTCGCTTAATAAAAGACGGTATTCATGACAAAACAAGCTATAACGTTAAAACAATCGGGAGTGCGCTGGCTAGGGCTAGCGCTGCTGGTTTTCATTGCAGATATTGCGATTAAACTTTTAGTGATGAACACGATCGGATTTGGATGGGAGAATCGCATTGAGATTTTACCGTTCTTCAATTTGGTCTACGTGCATAACTATGGTGCAGCATTTAGTTTTCTCAGTGATCAGGCCGGTTGGCAACGATGGCTGTTTACGGCGATTGCGTTTGCTGTGGTTGCGTTCCTCGTGGTTTCTATGCGCCGTTCAAGCGCGAGTGACAAATGGGGAAACATTGCTTATGCGTTGATTATTGGTGGGGCTGTGGGAAATGTGTTTGATCGCGTTGTTCACGGTTTTGTAGTGGATTATCTTGATGTATTTTGGGGTAATTACCACTGGCCCGCTTTTAATCTAGCCGATAGTGCTATCTGTATTGGTGCGGTAATGATCTTAATCGATGGCTTTCGTGCCAAAAATACAGAAGCCTAATTTAGCCATTGGCTTGCAAAAATCAGAATAACCCTAAGCGCTGTCCGTTGATTCGGGGAGCGCTTTTTGTTAGAAGAAGAACGGAAATTCCTTTTTCTTTAGCGTCATAATATTCACAACAGCGGAAATCTACCGCCCAACGCAAGGATAGGCATGTGACAGCAATAACAGAACACTCGGTCGTTACTCTACATTTCACGATTAAATTGAAAGATGGTTCAATCGCAGATAGTACCTACAACTTGGGTAAACCTGCACAATTTGTTATCGGCGACGGTAATATCAGTGAGAATTTTGAACAGCATCTTATCGGCCTGACCACAGGCGATAAACGTGCTATTGAATTGGCAGCAAAAGATGCATTTGGTCTGCCGAACCCAGACAATATTCAATATATGGACCGCGCAAAGTTTGTTGGTGACGCTGAAGTCGAAGTGGGAACCATTATGGCGTTTAGTGCGCCTGATGGTGCTGAAGTCCCTGGCATTATTACCGCGATTGCCGGTGATTCTGTCACAGTAGACTTTAATCATCCTCTGGCAGGACAAGATGTTATTTTCGAAGTGGAAATTTTGTCTGTCGAGTAACTTACCGTAGAATACCGGTCATAAATACATTTCATGAGCAAAAAAATGAAAATACTGTTAGCAAACCCGCGAGGTTTTTGTGCTGGCGTCGATCGTGCAATCAGCATTGTTGAGCGAGCATTAGAGCTTTACCAACCACCTATTTATGTTCGTCATGAAGTCGTACACAACCGTTTTGTGGTTGAAGGACTAAAACAACGTGGTGCCATTTTTGTAGAAGAGCTAGCGGAAGTTCCAGATAACAATATTGTGATCTTTTCTGCTCATGGAGTGTCTCAAGCTGTTCGTCAAGAAGCTGCTAAGCGTTCTCTGACCGTATTTGATGCGACTTGCCCCTTGGTGACTAAGGTCCATATGGAGGTTGCTCGCGCAAGTCGTAAACATATGGAAGTCGTGTTGATTGGTCATGCGGGCCACCCTGAAGTGGAAGGTACCATGGGGCAATATACCAGCAGCGAAGGCGGTATGTACTTGGTGGAAAACCCGACAGATGTTGATGAGCTTAAAGCAAAAGTCAAAAGCGGTGATAATCTGCATTATGTGAGTCAAACAACGCTTTCGGTTGATGAAACAGCCGATGTAATTGATCGCTTGCGTGAAGTGTTCCCTACGATACAAGGACCACGTAAAGACGATATCTGTTATGCAACGCAGAACCGGCAAGATGCAGTGCGTACCTTATCTTCACAGGTGGATGTGATGATTGTGGTTGGGTCGAAAAACTCATCTAATTCAACTCGCTTGAAAGAACTGGCTGAGAAATTGGGTACGCCAGGGTATTTGACTGACAGTGCCGAGGACATTAAACCTGAATGGTTTATTGATGCTAAGCTAGTTGGGGTGACCGCGGGAGCATCGGCTCCAGAAGAGTTGGTCAATCAAATTCTTGATCGTATTAAAGAGCTGGGTGCTGAAGATAATATTGAAGAAGTGCTAGGCCGCGAAGAGAATATGTTTTTTGAAGTGCCTAAAGAATTGCAAATCAAGCAAGTTGATTAGTTTTGACTGCTTACTTTCCTCTTTGATTATAAATATACCCAAATGAAAAAAGGCTCCTCGGAGCCTTTTTTATTGTTGGGCGTTCTTACGGTTATCAATTAAGCCGTTGGCAGGTCTGAATCGTGTGCTGAGTCGATTTCGCCTTTGCTTTTTGATTTCACCATCACAATAACCATAGCAACGAGTGCAAGTCCACTACCGATTAAGGTTGAGATTTGCATTGGCATACCAAAGCCTAGAGTGCTGTTGTTTAAGATGAAAGTGATACACACTGCGGTCATAAACACGGCTGGAATTGTACTGATCCAATGTAGTTTGTTGTGGCGGATAAGATAAGCCGATGCCGTCCACAACATCATGACTGCCGTGGTTTGGTTTGCAAAACCGAAATAACGCCAAATGATGCCGAAGTCTACTTGAGTTAAAGCGCCACCGATGATGAACAGAGGTACCGCCATCAGTAGTCGGTTACGCAGAGACTTCTGTTCCATGTTGAAGTATTCAGCCAAGATTAATCGGCTTGAACGAAACGCAGTGTCGCCAGACGTGATAGGTAGGATAACCACCCCAAGGAATGCAAGCACACCGCCAAAAACACCGAGTAGACCAAATGACGCAGAATATACAACATTGCCAGGACCACCATGGTTAACAGCATCTGTCAGAGCTTCTAAAGAGCCAAAGAAAGACAAGGCAACCGCACACCAGATGAGAGCAATAATACCTTCACCAATCATTGCACCATAGAAGACAAAGCGACCATTCTTTTCATTTTCCATACAGCGCGCCATTAATGGCGATTGAGTGGCGTGGAAGCCTGAAATCGCACCACAAGCAATGGTGATAAACAGTGCTGGCCAAAGCGGCATGTCGTTTGGATTAAGGTTATTGAACATATCACTGACTTTAAAGTCGCCCAAAATTTGGTGCTCGCTAGAAAACGCCATTGCAGTGATAAGACCAACTGACATGAAGATTAATAGGGCACCAAACAGTGGATAGAAGCGACCGATGATTTTATCCACCGGAACGATGGTAGCCAGAATGTAGTAAGCAAAGATGATGACAACCATAAACGTCATGCTGACATGTAGGCTAGTTTGTTCGTTAATCAGGTTGGTGATCATTCCTGCTGGTGCAGAAACGAAAACTACGCCAACTAATAGCAGGAGTACAATGGCAAAAATGTTCATAAAGTGTTTTGCGCCATTGCCTAGATATTTGCCTGTGATGGCTGGGACTGAGGCTCCGTTGTTGCGAATAGAAAGCATACCTGAGAAGTAATCGTGTACGGCACCAGCAAAAATACAGCCAATGACAATCCACAACATCGCGGCAGGACCATACAGTGCGCCCATGATAGGACCAAAAATAGGACCAACACCAGCGATGTTCAATAGTTGAACGAGATAAACCTTAGGCGTTGACATAGGAACAAAGTCCACTCCGTCAGCCATGGTGTGGGCGGGTGTTTTACGGTGTTCGTTAATGCCGAAAACTTTTTCTACGAAGGTACCGTAGATAAAATAGCCAGCAAGTAGAGCTGCGACGCAGGTAAGAAACCACAACATAGGGTAGGATCCTTTAAGATTAATAATTGTGTTGATTTTAGAAGTGTAAATAACGAGAAGCACGTAGTTTTAGCATGAGTGGTCAAATAGCTATTTAAGTGGTTTTTAAACACTGTGAGCGGTTTTTACAGTTTCTTAACGGTTTACGCGGTACACTTAGGCGCTACAATGCTTATGTGCATAATGATGAGCGGTTTTATCAATCGTATTAAGGACTTCAATGAAAAACGTATTTTGCTTATTAGTATTATTTTTGGCGGGTTGTGCTACTAATGATTCGAGCGTGTCCAACCAAAGTGATGCATACAGCATGGGGTATCAGGATGGTATTCGTGGTCGTGAGGAGCGTTCTTACCAACAGCTCACCAGCTTAGGTGCGAGTGGTCAATCTGACTATGATCTGGGTTATTCCCAAGGCGTTGCAGTGTACTGCAATCCTAACGCTGCTTATCAAATTGGCTTGAGTGGGCAAATGTACGAAGGTGTGTGTGATCATATGAAAAATGGTCAAAAATTTAGAATGGAATGGCAACGTGGTTGGCGCGACTATAATCAATAAGTTAACTAGATTTTATAAGGATTCATGATGCACGGAGAAGGTATCGCACTATCAGTTGCAGGAATTGGCGTTGTTGGCTTAGCGTGTCAATGGTTGGCATGGCGATTACGATTGCCAGCTATCTTGTTTTTATTGATTGCTGGAATCATTGTTGGCCCAGTTGCAGGCATTTTAAATCCGCAAGCATTACTCGGTGATTTATTATTTCCTTTGATTTCACTTGCTGTTGCGGTGATTTTGTTTGAAGGGAGTTTAACCCTCAATTTTAAAGAGATTCGAGGCGTTAGCCACACGGTCTGGCAGATCGTTACGGTGGGAGCGCTTATTTCATGGATATTAACCAGTGCTGCGACACATTATTTGATTGGTCTTGATTGGACCATCGCATTCTTGTTCGGCAGTTTAACTGTGGTTACCGGACCTACGGTTATCGTTCCATTATTGCGCACTGTTCGCCCAAACAGTCGTCTATCTAATATTTTACGTTGGGAAGGTATTCTTATTGACCCGCTAGGCGCGCTGTTTGTGGTTATGGTGTACGAGTTTTTAGTCTCAAGTAGCGAAGCGCATAGTTTAACGGTATTGGCCATTATTTTGGTTGTCGGGTTGATTATTGGCGGGGTCTCTGGAGCGTTTGTTGCTGCGGTGCTAAGGCGTCGTTTATTACCCGAATATTTGCAACCTTTTGCTGTGTTAAGCATTGTTCTTGGTGTTTTCTCCGTCTCTAACTATTTGGAATCGGAGTCCGGTCTGTTAACGGTGACCGTGATGGGGATGTGGCTTGCTAATGCAAAAGACGTCAATATTCGCCATATTTTGCACTTTAAAGAGCACCTTACAGTATTATTGATTACTGGTCTCTTTATCCTTTTAGCAGCACGTATTGACCCAGAAGATTTCTTGATCTTTAACTGGGGGGCATTAGGTCTGTTTGTATTTATGCAGTTGGTTTCTCGGCCTGTCGCTATTTTTCTTACCACGCTAAAAAGCAAATTAACATTTAAAGATAAGGTATTTCTCTCTTGGGTCGCTCCGCGAGGGATTGTTGCAGCGTCTATTTCATCTCTTTTCGCGATAAAATTAGTTGAGCTTGGCGTGCCTGGGGCCAAAATGCTTGTGCCTTTGACCTTTATGGTCATCATAGGGACTGTTGTTTTACAAAGTGCTTCAGCTCGTCCATTGGCATTAAAACTCAAGGTTGCAGAACCCGCACCGAAGGGCTTTCTTATTATTGGTGCTAATGATGTCGCGCGTACCTTGGCTCAAGCGATCAGTAAATACGATTGCCGCGTAATCGTGACCGATTCAAACTGGGATTACATTCGCCAAGCACGCATGATGGGGTTGGAGCACTATTATGGTAATCCGATATCTAGCCATGCAGATAACTACCTCAATTTGATCGGTATTGGACATGTTGTGGCGGTCACGTCAGATAAGCACTTTAATGCCATGGCTTGTATGCAACTTATGCAGGATTTCGGTGAGCAACGTGTTTTTTGTCTGCACGATAAAGTGAAGGCGGATCCGAATGATAAACACAATGTTGCTCAGGAATATCATGGTTTGCCGTTCTTAGGTGGGGATGTCAGCTATAAAAAATTGGCCAGTTTGATAAACCAAGGTGCAGAAATCAAACACACCAAACTGAGTGAAGAGTTTACTTATGCTCAATACCTTCAAGAGCATAAAGATCGTTTCTTACTGCCTCTATTTTTGGTGAATGTAAAAGGTCGTATCAAAATGTGCTACGACCTTGCGGCTTTTGAGCCACAAACGGGCGATACTGTTGTGGCGTTGATGACTAGCAAAAAATCATCAACGCAATCTGAGTAGCGGTTTAACCAAACTTGATATTAAGGCTCAATGGCTCTACGCAGAAAACCGTCAGAGTCATTGAGCTTTTCTTTAGCTTGGGCGTAGCTCATCCCAGTAAAATGCATCAAAATTGCCGCTTTGGCATTATTTTCACTTTGGGTAAGTAATGCTTCCGCTTGGGTGCGGTCGCAATCTGTAGCTTGCATGACTATACGTATCGCGCGAGCGACCAGCTTTTTGTTGGTGGCTTTTACATCTACCATTAAGTTCTCATAGCTCTTGCCAAGGCGAATCATACTCGCGGTCGTAAGCATGTTGAGGATCAGCTTTTGCGCGGTGCCTGATTTTAGGCGAGTCGACCCTGTTAATGCCTCAGGTCCTACTACTGGAGAAATGGCAATGGTCGCGATTTCGGCAATCGGTGAGTCTGGATTACAGGAGATTGCAATCGTGGTTGCCCCAATTTTATTGGCATAATCAATAGCTCCAATTACATAGGGCGTGCGTCCACTAGCTGCAATGCCAACCAATACATCGTTTGTAGCGAACTCTATATTCGTGAGCTCTTGCTCTCCTAAGGTTAATGAGTCTTCTGCCCCTTCCTGAGCTTTAAACATGGCATCTTTTCCGCCAGCGATTAGACCAATTACCATGCTGTCACTTACGCTGAATGTCGGTGGGCATTCTACGGCATCTAGCACCCCCAAACGCCCACTGGTTCCTGCACCTAGGTAAATCAAACGCCCACCCTGCTTGAACGCATGTGTAATAGCTTCAACGCCTTTAGCGACGTCTGGAAGGACTTTCTCTACGGCGAGAGGTACTAGTTTGTCTTGCTGATTTAAGCGAGTCACGATATCTAGCGAACTCAGCAAGTCGATATCCATCGTGTCAGGATTTCGGGTTTCTGATACTAAATGGGACAGCGCGGTTAGCAGGGCATCGTTTGTCATACATATCCTTGATTGATATTAATCTGGGTAATAAATTACGCCCAAAGAGGCTGGGCGACAAGCACCAGTCACCGCTGGTAAATTACTGGGGAGACCATGAATGCGACGGTAAGCCAACCATGCAAAGGCCATGGCTTCCATATCATCACTATCAAAACCTTGCTCTGAGGTGGTTGAAACTGCCCAGTGAGGAAGTAAATCACTAAGCCGTTCCATTAATAATGGGTTTTGAGCCCCACCACCACATACATAGAGTGCAGGAGAGTGGCCTTGCCTGAAAGGAGTAATTTGGTCGCAGATTGTTTGTGCAGTGAGTTCACAAAGGGTGCGTTGCACATCAGTAGCATTGATGCTTTCAATTACGCTATGTTGACGGAGCCAATCTAAATGAAAATACTCACGCCCTGTGCTCTTCGGCGCGGGCAAGGTGAAATAGGAATCGGCAAGTAATTCCTCTAATAATTCAGAATGAATGATGCCTTGCTTAGCCCAGTGAGCATCTTGGTCGTAAAATTGTCCTTGGTGCTGATAACACCAAGCGTCCATTAACATGTTTCCCGGGCCAGTATCATAGCCAACTACTGTACCATCAGGATTTAATACCGAGATATTGGCAATGCCACCGATATTGAGTATGACCACGCTGGAGTCTTTTAGACCAAAGATAGCTTGATGAAAAGCGGGGACCAGTGGTGCGCCTTGTCCTCCTAGTGCCATATCTTTACGACGAAAATCTGCGATAGTGGTGATATTGGTTTGGGCGGCGATAAGATTGGCATCGCCCAGCTGGATGGTAAAGCGCTCAGCGCCACTAGGCTGGTGATACACGGTTTGTCCATGACACCCAATTGCGGTGATATCATCAGCAACATGGCCTGAATGTGTGAGTAACGCTTGGACGGCTTGAGCGTATAATTTTCCCAGTTGATGATCGATTGAACCCACTTGTGCAATGGTGACAGGTTGACTTAAATTCATCGCTAACACTTGTTCGCGCAGTGGCTTTGGTATTGGAAAATTGTGCGTTGCCAAACGTTCTATTTTTTCTTTATCTATCGAAACTAATACGGTATCGACACCATCTAAACTGGTACCGGACATAATTCCAATATAAAGTTCATTTTGCATATGTTCTGTCATCCCTTTGTGATATCACCACAAAAGCATTGTAATTGAAAATTAAACTGAATAATCTCCCGCTGAGTGACAAATTTTCTAGGTTGACTAAACCGATGCTAAACTTTTTCTACCAACCAAGGAGACGACATGGGTCCGTTATGGTTAGACGTTGCAAGTTATGAGTTAGACGCAGAAGAGCGTGAAATATTGGCTCATCCAACGGTAGGAGGAGTGATTCTTTTTGCCCGCAACTATCATGATAATGAGCAACTTATTGCTTTAAATAGAAGTATTCGTCAGGCGGCGAAACGTCCTATCTTGATCGGTGTGGATCAGGAAGGTGGAAGAGTACAACGTTTCAAAGATGGTTTTTCTTTGCTTCCGCCGGCACAAGCCTACCAGCAGCTCAAACAGGGAAGCACGCTAGCTGAACAATGTGGTTGGCTTATGGCTGCAGAATTGATTGCCCACGATGTGGATTTGAGTTTTGCGCCCGTTCTCGATAAAGGTTACGAGTGTAAAGCTATTGGCAACCGTGCATTTGGTGATAGTGTAAATGCCATCATTGAACACAGTTCTGCATTTATGCGCGGAATGAAAAGTGTTGGCATGGCAACCACTGGTAAGCATTTTCCTGGGCATGGTGGTGTGATAGCCGATTCTCATCTTGAGACGCCTTATGATAATCGTGATGATATTAGCCAAGATCTAGAAATCTTCCGTCATCAAATTAATCAAGGGATTCTGGATGCGATGATGCCTGCCCATGTGATTTATCCTAGTTATGATGCCTCTCCAGCCAGTGGTTCTCACTATTGGTTGAAGCAGGTATTACGTCAAGAACTTGGATTTAACGGGATCATTTTTTCTGATGACTTGAGTATGGAAGGCGCTGCCATCATGGGCGGGCCAGCCGAGCGTTCTCAGCAGGCATTAGAAGGGGGCTGTGATATGATCCTCATGTGTAATCAGCGCGATGCCGCTATAGAGGTGCTGGACAATTTGCCATTAATTGCAGTACCAAAAGCTTTGGCACTGCAAAAGAAAAAATCAATACGTTACAGTGATTTAATGAGTAGCTCCGAATGGAAAACTGCCCATGCAAATGCGCTTCGCATTCGGGATGAGTTTGCTTCTTAAAGTGAATGCTATTTGCTAGCCAGTTAGAAGAACCCTAAACGCTCTTTGAGATCTTTTAAGTAGCGGCGGCTGACAGGAATATGGTGGCCACTAATAGTGGTAATTTCGGCCAGCCCGTTATCAATTAGTTTGATTTCTCTAATCGCTTTGAGATGGACTAAGTATTGGCGATGACAGCGCAGTAGTGGTGTCTTTTCCTCGAGTATCTTTAGGGTGAGTTGCGTTGTCATTTTATGTTCTGCTGTTTGAATTTGCACTCCACAGACCTCACTACAGGCAAACTCAACGTTATCAGTTGGAATCAGCATAATGCGGTTATGCCCGACACAAGGTACTTGCTCAAGTTGATTTGGAGAGATGGCTTGATAAGAGACTTTCTCTTGTTGTGTTCTTTTTAGCCGTTGCAGGGTCTTTTGTAGTCTCGCTGTGTCTATTGGCTTGAGTAAGTAATCGAAGGCGTTGTCTTCAAACGCTTGTATCGCATATTGGTCATAGGCGGTGACAAAAACAACGTGTGGCATATTGTTGTCGGGGTCAAGCATACCAATCAGTTCGATACCCGTGATTAGCGGCATTTGAATGTCCAAGAAAATGACGTCAGGTTTTAGCTGGTGGATTTTCTTTAAGCCATCAATCGCATTGTTGGCCTCGTCTATTACTTGAATACAATCGCTTTCATGCAGTAGATCGATCAACTCTTCGCGAGCAAACTTCTCATCATCAATCACCAGTGCGGTCAATTTCTGGTTCATATTATTTGCTTCCTAATGAGGGGATGATAAAGCTCATTTTTGTATAACACCCTAATTTCACGTCCGTTTTTAATTCAGAGATGTGCCCAAACTTATTGGTCAAGCGTTTGTCGACAATGTCCATTCCAAGCCCGCAATGATCGTCTCTGTCTATTGGTTGCTTGGTTTTATAAGCGCCCGCATTATCTTCAACAGTTATTTTGTTGCCATAAGGGTGAGGCTCACTGTAAATACGGATACGGCCATTCTCAAGTAAGTTTGATATTCCGTGCTTAACCGCGTTTTCAACCAGAGGTTGCAGAGTGAAAGTGGGAATTTTGCGTTCAAGTAATGATGGTTCAATGTCAACGTCTACAGTAAGTCGATCTGAGAATCGTGCCTTTTCAATAGAAAGGTAGGCATTTACGTGAGCCAGTTCTTCTCTTAACGTCACCGATTCGACATTTTGTTTTAGATTACTGCGAAAAAATTGCGAGAGATTGAGAATCAGCTCTCTTGCGGTATCAGGATGTCGTCGAATAACTGCGCTGATGGTATTGAGCGCATTGAATAGAAAGTGAGGGTTGATTTGTGCTTGTAAGAGCTTTATCTCTGCACGTGACAATAACATCTGCTTTTGTTGATATTCGCCATACAGAATTTGGCTAGAAAGCAGTTGTGCAATCCCTTGTGCCATAGACATATTGATGGTGGAAAACAGCTTACGGCGTGGCTCATACATTTTGATTGCGCCAATCACGCGATCGCCTGCTCGAAGGGGAATGATGAGGGCAGAGCCAAGTTTACAATCCTGATTAATCGAGCATTGATAGGGATGTTCTTTCCCATCAAGGTAAATGATTCGATTGGAACGAATTGCATCCAAGGTGCTCATTGATGAGATCGGCCTACCGGGAATATGGTGGTCGTCACCAATACCAATGAAAGCGAGAATTTGTTCGGTGTCGGTGATTGCAACAGCCCCTACATTGGTTTGCTCATAAACGATGCGCGCTATTTTTTTCGCATTTTCTGGGGTAAAGCCTTCAGAAAGAATTCCAACCGAACGTTCTGCAACGTTTAATGCTCGGCGAGAGAAAGCGGCAGAATACTCTTCAAAAATCGTTTTACGGTCAACTAAGATGCTCATAAAGAGCGCCGCACCAAAGGAGTTGGTGATGATCATTGGCGCTGCTATTTTTTTTACCAGATGAAATGCTTCATCAAATGGATCTGCGATGGCTAATATCAGCGCCATTTGAATGATCTCTGCCACGAGCGTAATGGAAAAAACAATGATTGGGCTAAAAAGTTGTTTGGGTTTGCCGCGGTAAATTAAATACGAATGGAGCAATCCACCAATTAACCCTTCGACCGTTGTTGAAACGGCACAGGCAACATCGGTAAATCCCCCCATGAAATAGCGATGAATGCCACCGGTAAAGCCTACCGCTGTACCTAAAACTGGCCCACCAAATAATCCTGCCATTATGGCACCAATCGCACGAGTATTTACGATAGCGTCATCGATCTGTAGACCGAAGTACGTTCCAGTGATACAAAATAGGGAGAACAGGACATATAAGCATATTCTGTGGCCGGGACGATAAGAAATATTCAGTAACGGCAAAAAGATAGGAGTTTTGCTCAACATGTACGCTAATACTAGATAGACGCACATCTGCTGCATTAAAGAGAGTATTAACTCCATACGAGGTCAGGATTCCTAATCAACAAGAATGCCTATTTTAGTTAACTCAAGGAAGATAAACATCTCTCCCACCGAATTTTTTTCATTCTGTGAGAGATTTTAAACTGTATATAATTTTTTACATTATATGTTTTTCCATATTTACACTTGCAATGTTTCAAAAGACTGTTAATTTGTTGCCTATAGAGTTTGAGGAACTGATGTTTACTACGAAGTGTAAAGATATATATACAGGTGTCGAGATGAAGAAAAGTGATTTAAGCGATATTCATATCGTTGATGAAGAGATACTGATCACCCCAGATGTGCTCAAAGCAAAACTACCATTGAGCGATAAAGCGCGTCGTTTTATTCGTGAGTCACGCGAAACGATCGCTAACATTATTCATAAACGAGATCATCGCTTGCTGGTGGTATGTGGCCCTTGCTCTATTCATGATATCGAAGCTGCTAAAGATTATGCTCGTCGCCTGAAAGCACTTTCTGAAGAACTAAAAGATCAAATTTACCTTGTAATGCGGGTGTACTTTGAAAAACCACGCACAACGGTAGGTTGGAAAGGTTTGATCAATGATCCTCGTTTAGATGGAACGTTTGATATTGAGCAGGGCTTACACATTGGTCGTAAACTCCTAGTAGAGCTATCGGAGATGGAAATTCCACTAGCGACAGAAGCGCTCGACCCTATTAGTCCTCAATACCTTTCTGATACTTTTAGCTGGGCTGCGATTGGCGCTCGTACAACTGAATCACAAACGCATCGTGAAATGGCGAGTGGTTTGTCTGCGCCAATTGGTTTTAAAAATGGTACCGATGGTAGTTTGTCTACTGCGATAAATGCGATGAAAGCGGCTGCGTCTAGCCACCGCTTTATGGGGATTAGTCGCGAGGGACAGGTTGCTTTGTTAACAACTCGTGGTAATCACAATGGCCATGTCATTCTTCGTGGTGGTAAGCAAACAAATTACGATTCTGTTTCTGTCGCTGAATGTGAACAGGAAATGCAAAACGCTAATCTTGAAGCATCACTGATGGTTGATTGTAGCCATGCGAACTCTCGTAAGGACTACCGTCGTCAACCTTTGGTTGCGAATGATGTGATCAAACAAATTCGTCAGGGGAATACCTCTATCATTGGTCTTATGATAGAAAGTCATATTAACGAAGGAAGTCAATCGGCTGATCTACCACTGTCTGAAATGAAATACGGTGTTTCTATTACGGATGCATGTATCGGCTGGGATACTACCGAAACATTGCTGCGTAATGCCCATGATGAATTGATCCCGTTTTTGACAGAACGCTTGAAGAATAATTAAGGAATAAAACATGGCTGTAGAATTAAGTGCATTAAGAGATCAAATCGATGCTGTCGATCAACAAATGGTCGCGTTATTGGCGCGTCGTCTTGCTCTAGTTGAGCAAGTCGGTCATGTCAAAAGTCAGCACGGTTTGCCCATTTATGCACCTGATCGTGAAGCAGCCATGTTAGCCTCTCGTCGTGCTGAGGCCGAAAAGCAAGGTGTCCCTCCGCAACTCATTGAAGACATATTGCGTCGTACGATGCGTGAGTCTTATGCCAGTGAAAAGGATTCAGGCTTCAAATGCTTAAATCCAGATCTGCGTTCAGTGGTGTTGATCGGTGGTAATGGCCAACTCGGTTCTTTATTTGGCCGTATGTTCCGTTTATCTGGTTATCAAGTGAATGTGATTGGTAAAAACGACTGGGATAATGCTGATGAAGTGCTGAAAAACGCTGGTTTAGTCATTGTTACTGTGCCTATTCACCTGACCATGGATATCATTGAGAAACTGAATCAGTTACCTAATGATTGCATTCTTGCTGACTTTACTTCGATAAAATCGAAGCCGCTCGCGGCAATGATGAAAGCTCATCAAGGACCTGTTGTTGGTTTACATCCAATGTTTGGTCCGGATGTTCCAAGTTTGGCTAAGCAGGTGATTGTTTGCTGTAATGGCCGTGGAGAAGAATCTTACCAATGGCTGTTAGAGCAATTTGGTATCTGGGGGGCAAGTGTTTGTCAGATGCCAGCTGAAGATCATGATCATGGTATGACGATGATTCAAGCGCTGCGCCACTTTACTACGTTTGCTTATGGTGTACACCTCTCTAAGGTGAAACCGAACATCGAGCAGTTGTTGAAGTTGAGTTCTCCTATTTACCGATTAGAAATCGCTATGGTAGGTCGTTTGTTTGCTCAAGACCCTAACTTGTACGGCGATATCATTCTTTCTTCTCAAGAAAATATCGATATGATTGATCGTTTTTACCAGAGCTTTTCTGAGTCAGTAGAGTTGATTAAACGTAAAGACAAACAAGGTTTTATCGATAATTTTACTCAGGTGAGTGATTGGTTTGGGGATTACTCTCAGCAGTTTATGCAAGAGAGCCAAAACTTACTTAAACAAGCACATGATGCAATTCATCGCGGTTAAGGTCACTATTATTCTTATGCAAAAAACGCTGCTTACTAAGCAGCGTTTTTTTTTGAGTCATTGAGGGGGACGGTGGAAGTAAGGCTAATTTGTTTATTCAATATCGTGGTTATCCATAAGATGGTCTAAATCGCGGTGCAATATCTCATCGTTTCCCATATTCAACTCAACCAAGCGTTTGAGGTGACCTAAGCTTTCTAGATCGATATGGTCGACTTTTAATCTAAGTAAATTACTCTTTAAATCAACGATTTGGGCTGTGAGTTGGATGATTACATCTCCATCGTTAAGCGGTATATTTACATCGAGTGGTTTATCTGAGATTAAGTCTGATGGTGTTTCACAATAGACGAGAAGTCCATGTAGGGAAATATCTTTCACCATGGCATTAAAGCTCAAATCACTTTGTGACAAAGTGACGGGAGCTTGATAAATGACTCGTAAAAATCGGCGTCTTTCCATTGATATGTTCCCATAAACTAAGAAGTGCTTACGTATATACCCAAGTAACCTCAAGATGCGGTTTCAGCGAGAGTGTATTCGCTCATAGGCAAGGCACCGATTTGAATACCTAGTTATTCTACGTAGAAAACCGGTAACGCAGCATAGGAGCGAATACAACTTGCCCTTTGGGAGCTCATCAACAAGCCCATTTCTGCGCCCAATGACGTGTGAAAGGGAATGACCATTCCTGCCGTCATTGAGCTTGACCTGTGCTCGTTGATGAAGCTCTGAAGTCTGCATCTTGAGGTCATTTGGGTATAGTAAGCATAGCAGAGTGATATCAACGGTTAAGGGAGGCGATGAAAAATGAGGAGTAGGGCAAAAAAAAAGAGGCCTATAATAGGCCTCTAGAGTCATTTTGTATTACTTAGCAATACGTTTGTATTTAATTCGGTGTGGCTCTGCAGCTTGGGCTCCAAGAGTGGATTTTAACCAATCCATGTACTCGGTATAGTTACCTTCGTAGAAGTTTACTTGGCCTTCATCACGGTAATCGATGATGTGCGTTGCAATACGATCTAAGAACCAACGGTCGTGCGAGATAACCATGGCACAGCCTGGGAATTCCAGTAGTGCTTCCTCCAACGCACGGAGAGTTTCTACGTCAAGGTCGTTGGTTGGTTCATCGAGTAGCAACACGTTACCGCCTGCTTTTAATAGCTTCGCAAGGTGAACACGGTTACGTTCACCACCAGACAGCTCGCCAATCACTTTTTGCTGATCCACGCCTTTGAAGTTGAAGCGAGAGCAGTAAGCACGCGCAGGGATCTCAAAGTTGTTGATACGGATGATGTCGTTACCTTCAGAGATCTCTTGGAAGACAGTTTTCTTATCATCCATGCTGTCACGGAACTGATCAACAGACGCCAGTTTCACTGTATCACCCAGTTCAATTGTGCCTGAATCTGGTTGTTCTACGCCGCTAAGCATTTTGAATAGGGTTGATTTACCTGCACCGTTGGCACCAATGATACCCACGATAGCCCCTTTAGGAATGCTGAATGACAAATCATCGATAAGAACACGGCCATCGAATGATTTAGTTAGGTTCTTCACTTCAAGAACTTTATCACCTAGGCGTTCACCTGGTGGGATAAATAGTTCGTTGGTTTCGTTACGTTTTTGGTGGTCAGTGTTTTGCAGTTCTTCAAAACGAGCCATACGTGCTTTAGATTTTGCTTGGCGACCTTTCGGGTTTTGACGAACCCACTCCAGCTCTTTCTCGATGGTTTTTTGACGCGCTTTTTCTTGAGCTGCTTCGTGCTTCAAACGTGCATCTTTTTGTTCCAACCAAGAGCTGTAGTTACCTTCCCATGGAATACCTTCACCACGGTCAAGTTCTAGAATCCAGCCTGCTGCGTTATCTAGGAAGTAACGGTCGTGGGTAATGGCCACAACAGTTCCTGTGTAATCAACCAAGAAGCGTTCTAGCCATGCTACTGATTCAGCATCTAAGTGGTTGGTCGGTTCATCAAGAAGCAGCATGTCAGGGCGTTCTAGCAGCAGACGACAGATAGCCACACGGCGGCGTTCACCACCAGAAAGATGGGCGATTTTTTGGTTCCATTCTGGAAGACGCAGTGCGTCTGCCGCGCGCTCAAGAGCGTTTTCTAGGTTGTGACCATCTTTTGCTTGAATCAAGGCTTCTAGTTCACCTTGTTCTTTAGCCAGTGCGTCAAAATCTGCATCTTCTTCAGCGTACGCTGCGTAAACTTCGTCAAGGCGTTTTAGTGCACCTGCAACATCAGAAACCGCTTCTTCTACTACTTCACGAACGGTTTTGTTTTCATCTAATACAGGTTCTTGAGGTAAGTAACCCACGTTTAGACCTGGTTGAGGACGAGCTTCACCATCAATGTCTTGGTCAATGCCTGCCATGATGCGTAGTAGGGTAGATTTACCTGCACCATTAAGACCTAACACACCAATCTTCGCTCCTGGGAAGAAACTTAATGAAATGTCTTTAAGAATTTGACGTTTAGGGGGAACAATTTTGCTCACCCGAGACATGGTATATACGTATTCAGCCATTGCCGAGCGATCCTAATCTTTCTAACAAAGTAAAATCGTCATTCTATACTAAACATCTACGATTTGTTACCAGCGTAAAGTTTGAGGATGTCAAAATGTGGACGGGGCATCTGTTACTTCTCATAGATGTCATGTTCGTTGTATAGACTTACACGATAAAAGTAAGCAAGTTCGTATTCTTAACAACAAGTTTACAACCTAGTACTTTACTTTTTATTCCATAGTTTGCGTAATAAATAGTCAACCCCAATGAGTGAAATAAGGAAGTGAGTTTCATGACAAGATGTTGGCGGACCATTCAGTTTTGTGGAACGGCTATCTATGGTCTGGCATTAACTGCCGCATTAAGCAGTCCGGGCGCGATGGCAGAGTCTTTAGAGCAGCAAAGAGCTTTGTACGATCAGGCCCAAGAATTGCTCGATGAAAGTAACTTAAGTAAGTTTAACAAGGTTCGTCGTCAGCTAGATGAATATCCCTTAACGCCTTATTTAGATTATCGCTCACTACTTATCGATATTGGTAAGAAACCTCCGATTGTTGTTAGGGCTTTTATTGATAGCCATAAAGAATATCCTTTTGCTGCGCGTATAAGCGCACCTTATATTACTTCGTTGGCCAAGCAGCAGAAGTGGCAACGGTTAGTCGAATTTCAACGTCAAGAGCCAGTAGGTGAGGAGTATCAGTGTTGGTATTACTACGCGAAACTAAAAACCGGTGACCTGAAAAGTGCATTTGCTGGTGCAAAATCATTATGGCTTCAAGGGGCAAGTGTGTCCGATGCTTGTGATCCCCTTTTTAGAGAATGGGCTCGCCTGGGTGGCAAAACTGACACGTTAGTTTATGAACGAATGTTGTTGGCGTTTGAAGGTAGAAATGCTGGCTTAATGAGTTATTTGTATCAGCAACTCAAAGATGAACGGATGCGTCGCTGGGGAGCTAATATGTTGGAACTTTATCGACATCCTGAGCGAATTCCTTACATTGCAGTACGTTTCCCTAGTACGTTGGATTTGCCATCTCAAGTGATGCTGGCGATTGAAAAGCTTGCTCGAAGTCGCCCTGATAAAGCCAGAACGATATTGAATGAGACAAAACGTGCGATTGATTTAACGAATGAACAGGTCCAGTCTCTATCGCAATATATAGCGATGCAATTGCTTGATTCCACCGACCGAAAGCTTGTCTCATGGCGTGATAGTGTCATTGCAGCTAGCAAAGATTCACATCTTTTGAAAATGCGCATTCGTATGGCCTTAAGGCAAGTGGACTGGGCTGGGGTCAAAGCGTGGGTCAAATTATTACCAGAAGGTGAACGGAGAGAGTTGTCTTGGCAATATTGGTTAGGGCGCAGTGAATTAGCAACGGGAGATATTGAGGCTGGGTATAAACGCCTTCGTGAGATGGTTGGTCACCGTAATTTTTACAGCGTTGCTGCTGCAATTGAATTACGTCAGTCTATTCAATACCCAAGTCATGACCTGCAGTTTAATCCTCAGCTTATTCATCCTTATCAAAAAGCCCTAACACGAATTGAAGAGCTTATTGATCGCGATAAAATTGCCGCGGCAAAAAGTGAATGGAGTTGGCTACTCGATAGGGTCAATCAAGATGAAAAAGAGATGTTGGCTGTTTATGCCGCGAATAAACATTGGTACCACCTCACCGTTACTGCTTCTATTTCAGCGAGTCTTTGGAATAATTTTGAATTGAGGTTTCCATTAGCACATCAATGGTGGTTCAACTTCTATGGTAATAAAAATGGAATAGATCCAGTAACTTTAATGTCTCTTGCAAGGCAGGAAAGTGCTTGGGATGCGGAGGCTCAATCACCAGTGGGAGCTCGAGGTATTATGCAAATAATGCCATCCACTGCCAGGTATACAGCAAAGAAATATCAGCTTGAATACACCAATGTAAGTGAGCTTTATGATGTGAGTAAAAACATCGAAATTGGCAGTCGATATTTTAGTAGTTTGCTTAAGCGGTATGGCAAAAACCGTATTTTTGCTTTAGCTGCTTATAATGCGGGACCGTTACGAGTTGATAACTGGCGCAAAGAGACCAAGGGGAAACTTGGGCCATTAGCATTTATTGAGGCAATTCCTTTTAAAGAAACTCGTGGTTATGTGCAAAATATTTTGATGTTTGAGGTGTATTACCGCGATCTTATGGGGGCCCAAGGGCAGTTTTTAACTAAAGATGAAATGCGGGCAAAATATTGATTCTTTTGAGGGGTTATCTACAATAGTGCGATATATCGCATTATGAGTACAGTTATGACAGAGCAACCACAATATCAAGAGTGGCAGCAGGTGATGGATCTTATCACTCGAGCAGTTCAGGATGGTCAACACGAAATGTTACTGACCATGCTAATGACCGCTGATGAGAGAGAGGCACTTATCGCTCGCGTTAATATCTTTGGTGAATTGATGAAAGGGGATTTGTCGCAAAGACAGATAAGCCAAATGCTTGGTGTTGGTATTGCAACAATCACCAGAGGCTCTAATGAGCTGAAATCTCGAACCGATGCTGAGAAGCAAGAGTTATCAAATTTGATTCTAAAGTCATAGTAGAACGCTAGCCTAGGCTAGCGTTCTATTTATTTAAATATAGTTTTTAAATATTATCAACGTAGTGTTCAGGGTTGATAAACGGTACTAGAGCCAGAATAAGCGCTTGATGATAAACACTGCTTCGGGTTAGTTGAAACTGTGTTAACAAGCCAATTGCGCCACCTTTCTGTTTAATATTATTGGTACTAAACAGTTCATCCATTACATCGCCTAATTCGTGTTGATGTGACAGGCGTTCAATTACCGCTGGCGGTAGTTCTAGACTTGCTGAGCGAGACTCTCCACGACGATTTTCTGTTTCAATCACCATCCATGCAAAAGTGCGGTTATCTGCAATACCCGCTTCAAGGCCTACATAATAATCCGCCCCAGGAGTATGCTTTTTAGCATTTTTTATACGGTTGATTGCCCCTAAATGGGTCTCTTCATCACCAATAGGCTGATCGGGAACATCACTGCTTACTGCCACGCCGATAAACTCAAATTGGTGTTCTGGAAACACGGCTTCAAATGCGCTCTTTACCGCATTAATTTTAGCTGGATTGAGTGACGAAATGATAACTCGGCTCATGAGTAATGCTCTCTTGGATTAGTGGTTGCCATTGCAAAATGTCATTAAAAGACATGGGATGGGCATAATAATATCCTTGGAGAAAATCGCAACCATAGCTAGCAACCCATTGGTGGCTTTGACCATTTTCAATTCCCTGTGCGGTTACAGTCATTCCTTGAGAGTGACAAAGTTCGATTAATGGTTTGATAACACTTTGTTTTTTCTCTCTAAATAAGGTTTCCAAGAATTTACGACCGAATTTAATGTTCTTGATCGGGTATTGGATTAGTTGAGATAGAGAGGTGTGATGCACTCCAAAATCATCAATCGTGAGGCCGAAGCCTAGTTGACTCAACTCATTTAATAGTGGGTAATTCTCACTATCTGACGCAAAGGTTTCGGTTACTTCAAACTCCACTTCGCTTGGCATTATATCGTTGATTTTAGCCTGTTTTATAATAAATCCAGCTAAATCTAAAGAGGTTAGAGACGCTGAAGAAAGATTAATAGACAAGATAAAGTTGCCATTCAAGTGTTTCTTTAATTGATTGAACTTGGCGAAAGCGTTTCGCACAACCCATTGATCTAAAATACCAAATAACCCTGTTTGTTCTGCTACGGGAATAAATTCTACAGGGGATACTTCACCAAGAAGAGCCGAGTGCCAGCGTAGTAGCACCTCGACACCAACCACTTTGCCGTTGGAGCAAGAAAAGTAAGGTTGATAAGCCAGTGAAAACTCGTCATTAAAATTTCCCGCTCGTAAAGCACGTTCAATACTATTACGGCGTTGGACTTCTTCATCCAGTTTTTGAGAATAAAATGCAATTTTGTTTTTACCGGAATTTTTTGCTTGGTACATTGCGGCATCGGCATGTATCAATAATTTGTCAATATGATCACCATCGACCATAAAGGTTGCGATACCAACACTGGCAGTAATAGGAAAGTTGGATAATGAGGTGTTATCGTTATTGCGAATCGGATCCAATAGCCGTTGGGAAAATTCTGAAGCGCAGTCATTTAGGCGCTGCGGTCCACCAATCAAGATAGCAAATTCATCGCCAGAAAGACGAGAGGCAATGCTGAATACACCGTAAGTACGGTTAAATTCATCACATAGCAAACGCATGTGGGTAGCGAAGCTAATCAGCAATGAGTCACCCACTTGATGCCCATATTTGTCGTTGACGTATTTGAAATTGTCTAGGTCTACATACAGAACCCATGCCTGATGTTTGGCTGGCAGTTCCGCTAATGTTTTTTGTGCCTGGACTTGGAATTGATGTCGATTGGCTAATTTTGTTAGATGGTCATTTTCTGCCAGAACTTTAGTACGTTGATAGGTACTTTCAAGCTCAGTATACATAGCGTAGAAACGGGTTGAAAGACGACCTATTTCATCATTCGTGTTGAGTTTTTCAATGTTACGTCGTTTTTTGTTTTCTACTTCTTGCAGTTGTGTATCTAAGCGCAAGATTGGGTTAATCACGTGTCGGTAAAGTAGAAGCAACAATAACAATACAGTGACAAAAGCCGAAACTGAAAAAGAGACGAGCAGGTCTTTTTGAATGCCATTAAGCTGATTTTTTAGAATCATAGGCGCAGGATCGAGAATGGCATAATAGCCGGGCATCAGTTCTGCTGTTTGCAATAATTCATGCTGTTTTTTCGGGAGTTGGTGCGAAAAATAAATCAGAGTTTTGTTGTCAAACTCCATCTTTTTGCGTAGTGCATTGAATTGGTCGAGTTTGACATAAACAACAACAAAGAAAACCTGATTGCGGTTGTAGCTTAAAGGCGTTTCAAGGGTTTGGGTATCAAGTACATCATAACGCACTAATACGCCTTCCCCCGCGGCGTTAGTGGTATAGCTTACATCCGATGTTCTACGTGTTTTCTCAAAACGACGGTCAACGTACTTTTTAACAGTAGGATCGATTTGAGCAAATGGGTCATTGCTGTTCTCTGCGTAATAAAGAACCTTTTTATTTCCATCTAAAATAGATAGGGCGACAAATTGTTGCTCACTTGGCTGCAAGATGTGCAGTGTTTCATGCATATTGTCGACAAGTTCTAGCTCTCGGTAGGGATTCTGCTTATGAGAAAAATAGTAGCGAATGATGTCACTCTTCGACAGAGTAAATGAATAGCTACCGACCAGCGCTTTCGTTTGTTGAAAGTGGCTGGCCAGTTTTTCCATATTAAGTTGCAGATAGCTGTCAGTACGCTTGATCAGTGCATCTTTTTGACTGTTATAGATAATGTAGCTTGACGCCGCGGAACTGAGTAGGATTACCGGTGCGATAAGCAATAGTATTCTATGGTTTAACTTCATGCTGGTTAATAATACTGTTTATAATTTTAGCCCTGACATTTAAATTTTCCGGAGTGAGTTCACTGTCGATAAGACCGCCACCCTGTAAAGCCTCAGGGGGAAAGATCGACTTATCATTAGCGTACGACTTCGGTAGTAATTTAATTGCTTTTGTATTTGGAGTTGCCGCCTCTATGTCGAGGGCATTCAACTTGGCTATCTCAGGTTCCATCAGAAACTCTAAGAATTGCTTAGCCTCTTTTTTTACATGAGAATTACTGTTTATTGCCATACAGTCAATCCATAAGTACGGTTCTCCACTCGGCGTCACAAAATCCCAGTCATTTGTCTTAAAATAGCGATTGAGTGAATATTGATCGCCGCTGTAGGCGACCGCCATGTGCAAGTCATCACTGTTTTTGTGACTGCGCACATAGCTCAGTAGATACTCATAAGTGAGGATATTAGGATTTGCTTTAAGCATGGCCTCATAGGCTTGCTTTAATGCATGTGCATTATCTGTAATCGGTGAGTAGTTAAAGCTGTATAGTGCTGGTAGTAAGGTCTCGACACTATCTTGGATCATTCCGATATGACCGCGTTGAGATGGAGCGATATCAACCATGTCACTCCAATCAGGAACATGGTCTACTTTACTCTTGCGATAGGCAATGCCCACCGATCCCCAAAAATAAGGAATCGCTGCAGTTCCACAAGCTTGATTCCAGCGTGGTAAATTATTTTTACGGTTGGATAAATCAGTAAGGTCTTCAAAAACGTGCTGTCGAGAAAATAAATGTGCCGAAATATTATCTAAGACAACAATATCAAATGGTAACTGTAAACTTTTTAACATTAATAAACTTCGTTCATCATCATTATCAAAATGATATAAGTTAAGTTTAATATCGTGACTTTCATTCCATTTATTTATTACTCGCTTAGATAGCGTATCTTCCCATAAATAAATGTTGAGTTCAGTAGCAATGGCTAATTTAGCGAATGTGATGCTCGCTAGTAAGGAAATAATGACACTCTTTTTCATGACAAGTTGTTAAACCTTGTGATTAGAAACACTGAAAATAGAGGTGGTAATGAATGGGGCCGTAAACCGGAGACAGTAAAAAGCTGACAGCGAACTCATTGATACCACTTTGAAATCGATTTCTTCGATTGTAAAGTAATCAAAATGATGCTGCCAGCTCTTTTGTTCAATGTTGCAATTAAATCCTATTAACTCAGTTTAATTTGTGTTGGTTTTACATTTTCAATAGGATAGGAACCAAGTACTTTCAAATGCGTTGTTAATTTAGTTAATTCACTGAGTGCTTGTTGCATTTCTGGTGAATCAAGGTGTGCTTGTAAATCCACATAAAACATTTCTTCCCACGGATTTCCCATAATTGGACGTGATTCCAATTTTGTCATGTTAATACCGTAACGTTGCAGTACTAATAAAGAAGAAACGAGTGAACCGGCTTCTTGCGCTGTTGACATAATTAAGGTTGTTTTCGCTGGTATTTGCAATGAAACATCGATTGGTTTACGAGCCACAACAATAAAACGAGTATAATTTTCTGTTTGGTTAGCAATATGAGATTTAATGGATTGTAACCCATATAATTTGCCACTTGCTGCGCTACCGATAGCTGCCACATCTGGTCGGTTCATCTCGAGCACTTTTTTCATTGCATCGGCAGTACTAACACACGATTCTAATTGAACGTCTTTTAAGTGCCGTAAGAATTCACTGCATTGTTGATGTGGCTGTGGATGGGAATATAAAACCTTTATATCTTCTAGTTTTACATCTGAAGTTGCCAATAAGCTGTGTTCGATAGGTTGGGTGATCTCACCGACGATGTACAAGGTGGTATGTTGCAGTATGTCATACACTTCGTTGATTGAGCCGGAACTGGTGTTTTCTATCGGTAATACCCCATAGTCGGCATGGCCTGTTTCCACTGTTTCTGTAATGTCGCGAAAGTGCTGGCAGTTAATTTCAATCAATTCTGAGTGTTTACGACTGAAATATTCGCGAGTTGCTAGATGGGAGTAGGAACCTTTTGAACCAAGGAATGCAACACGCGCTAAAGGTTTTGAATACTGTGGATTAGCCAGTTCTTGAAGATACGATTGTTGTAGGAGTACTGAGTCTTCAATGATGGTATGAAAAAGTTTTGTGATGTATTGAGCGTCTAACTCGTACTTTTCTTTACCAGAGTTGATCAGCTTGACTAAAAGCTGCTGCTCGCGTTTAGCATCGCGCACTGGTTTTGCGGTTTTTACTTTACTTTTAGCTACTTCGATACTGAGTTTACGTCGCTCTGATAACAGAGCAAGAAGTTGATCATCCAGTTCATTTAAGCGCAGTCTAATCTCGTCAAGAGAAAGAGAGTTGTCTGTCATAACACATTATCCTTATATGAAAAAAGCCTCCCGAAGGAGGCTTTCTGTTCGTTTTTGACTTCTTTATGCCAACGAGCAAGCCTCCAATCATTATTGGAGAAAAAAGAAGTCAAAAAAGAACGGGAATGGGGTCATAGTTTTTATCTACATGCTCACTATAGAGTCTTCACAATAAGCAAGGCTTGGTAAGGCGTCAAGCAAAAAAATAGCGCCTTACGGCGCTATTACGAAATCGTTTATTCAAGAATGTCGGGAGCGGGTGTTGCTGCTCGTCTTGCTTCTGGTTTATGGCGCAGTTTATTCAACTGACGTTCTAGCTTTTGTTCTACCTCGTTAATCGCTAGATAAAGGTCTTCATTGGTTGCAGAAGCGTTTAGTTGTCCTTTTGGAATACTCACACTGGCGTCAAATTTTTTCTGCTTGTTGGGCTCTTCGCTGAAACTTGCTTGGCAGCTAATAATGTCCACTTGCCATTTTTCTAGCTTTTTAAATTTGCTCTCAATGTGATTACGGATGGCAGAGGTAACGTCGATATTTTTACCAGTAATGTTCAATTGCATAGTGCCTTTCCTCTGTTATATCCCTCATTGGGTAAGTTCAGATTGCATGATTGGATAGGAATGTGATGTGATCTAGATCACTTTGTGGCGTGGGTTTTTAAGCGGTGAATCTGAACGTGATCTCCCGCAAGGAGTGTGATTAAAAAGATCAAAAAAAGCTTGAGATTCGTAAATTACGGGTTACAGTGGAGAGAGTGGAAACTAAAAATCCTAACGTTTTTAGGGATTTTTTTCGTGCTGAAAATAAGGTAGTGCAAAAAATGCTCCCTAATAAAACGTGATTTACATCACTATTTATTAGGGAGCATTTCTTTTCTGTATTGCATGAATAAGACGAGACCACTTCGCTGAAGTGGTCTCGTCTTGAATTATGTTCAACGTTAGCGACTATGGCAGAGGATTTAACTTCATCAACTGCTCTGTGCGTTGAGCTGATTCTGTCAATCCCAGTTTTTTGTAGGCGTCTAATTCGATAGAAAGCGATTTTCTCGCAGCTTCTGTATCAGGATAAGTTTTCTGAATCTCCTGCGCTCGGTTGATCGCTGCAATCCAAGCTTTTCTTCTTAAGTAAAAATCGGCGGTAGCAAGGTCGTAGTCTGCTAAGCGATTTTTTAGTGAATACATGCGTTTTTGCGCATCGGCTGCATATTGGCTATTTGGATAACGTTCAAGCAGCTTTTTAAAATCGGCAAAGGCTGATTTTGCTGGCTCTGGATCGCGATCGCTACGGTCAACATTAAATAGGCTCTGCATAAAATTGGTATCTTGAGCCATATATGTTAATCCACGCATATACAGCACCCAGTCCATTTTAGGATGGGTAGGGTTTAAGCGAATAAAGCGTTCGATAGACGCTAGTGCCATCGCTAAGTCATCGCTCTTATAGTATGCATAGATAAGGTTTAGCTGAACTTGTTCAGAGTAAGCACCGAATGGGTAGCGAGAATCGAGAGCTTCCAATTTTTCGATCGCAGTTTGCCAGCTTCCTGATTGTAATGACTCTTGAGACTCCGAATACAGTTGGGAAGGTGGAACGTCAGGAACCACTTTTTTGCTGCTAGAGCAGCCAGCTAGAAGGGTTATCGCGAGTAGGCTGGTAATAGTCTTATATTTCATATCAGGAGAAACTTCCTTGAAATTAGTGCTTCTTAAACAGTAGAGCTAAGTGCGCTCCGTAAAACGTGACGTTACTTTCTATTCAGTAACAGATACAATGGCGTCATATATTATCCATACTAGTGGCATTAGTCCCACGGTTTTTAAAAAAGTTCGATATGGCTCAGCAGATTGAATTAACTCAAACAGTCAAAGAAAGTCAACTTGGTCAACGTCTTGACCAAGCTGTGGCTGAATTATTTAGTGATTTTTCCCGTTCTCGTTTGAAAGAATGGTTGTTGGAAGGAAAAATCTCTCTTAACGGTGATGTGATTACTAAACCAAGAACCAAGGTGTTCGGTGGGGAAGTGATCACTGTTCTTGCAGAATTGGAAGATGAAGAACGCTGGGAAGCACAAGATATACCGTTGAATATCGTCTATGAAGATGATGACATTATCGTGATTAATAAACCACGCGATTTTGTTGTTCACCCAGGCGCGGGAACACCTGATGGCACCGTGTTAAACGCGTTGCTGTTTCATTATCCAGCTATTGCAGAAGTACCTCGTGCAGGTATCGTGCACCGTCTCGATAAAGATACGACGGGTTTGATGGTGGTTGCTAAAACGGTACCAGCTCAAACTAAGTTGGTTCGTGAACTGCAAAAACGCAATATCACTCGTGAATACGAAGCGATTGCAATTGGTCGTATGACAGCTGGTGGCTTGATCGATAAACCGATCGGTCGTCACTCAACCAAGCGTACGCTTATGTCGGTTAGTCCAACTGGTCGTCATGCGGTGACTCACTATCGTGTGGCAGAGCATTTTCGTGAACACACTCGTATTCGCTTACGCCTTGAAACGGGTCGTACACACCAAATTCGTGTACATATGTCTTACCTTCAGCATCCATTGCTAGGCGATAGTGCATATGGCGGTCGTGCGCGTATCCCTAAAGGTGCATCAGCAGAACTAACCGATATGATTCGTGGGTTTGATCGTCAAGCACTGCACGCAGTAATGTTGAAATTTGATCATCCAATTACGGATGTACCACTGGAATTTCACGCACCAGTACCTGATGACATGGTAGAAATGGCTGAAGCACTACGCCAAGATGCATTAGCTAATCCAATCGAAGAGTACTAAACATGAACCCTATCATCCCTAACTGGCCAGCACCCAAGCAAGTGAAAGCCATAGCATCAACCCGACTAGGTGGCTTTTCCCAAGAACCTTATCAAGGACTTAATCTGGGTATGCATGTTGGGGATGATTCGGTTACTGTCGAGCGTAATCGTAATATCTTGGCCCAAGAGGTCGGTATGCCAAGTTTGCCTGTGTGGTTGAATCAAACACACTCAAACGTGGTTGCCGTGTGTGAAGAACCAACATCAGTGATTATTGATGCTGATGGGGTTGTGACGTCTACACCTCAGGTGGTTTGCTCAGTAATGACTGCTGATTGTCTGCCTGTGTTGATTACCAATTCGGCAGGCACTCAAGTTGCTGCAGTTCATGCAGGGTGGCGCGGATTGGCCTGCGGGATTATCGAAAATGCGTTGCAAAAAATGAGTGGTGACCCCCTTATTTGGTTAGGCCCTGCGATTGGACCGAGCGCATTTGAAGTTGGTGAAGACGTGTTAAGTGCTTTTGTGTCGATGCATAGCGCAACCGAACGGGCCTTTGTTCCTCGTAAAGGCGTGACAGGCAAGTGGTTCGCCGATATGGACTTAATTACACGAATTCGCTTAAACGAGTTGGGGGTTACTCAAGTATATTCATCGAACCTTTGCACTTTTAACGATTCAGAGCGTTTCTATTCTTATCGCAGAGATGGCATTACTGGTCGGCAGGCCTCGTTTATTTGGATTGACTAGTGATTCAAATTCTACAAATAAACTAACCTATTCCCCTTGAAATTCACTTTATGCGTGACCATTTTCTTAACGTAATCAATTTAACTTATTTGAGGTTAGGAAGGTTGTTATGCGTCTTGATAGATTCACAAGCAAATTTCAAATAGCCATTTCCGACGCCCAGTCGCTCGCGCTTGGGCGTGATCATCAATACATTGAACCTGTTCATCTGATGGTTGCATTAATGGACCAAAATGGCAGTCCAATTCGACCACTACTCACTATGCTCGACGTTGATGCAATGCAACTACGGTCTAAACTCGGTGAGATGCTTGATCGTTTACCTAAAGTAAGTGGTATCGGCGGTGATGTTCAGCTTTCAAATAATCTAGGCACTTTGTTTAACGCTTGCGATAAAGTCGCGCAAAAGCGCAAAGATGCTTATATCTCTTCTGAGATTTTTCTTTTAGCAGCACTGCAAGATAAAGGGCCTTTAGGTCAATTGCTTAAAGAGCTAGGTTTGACCGAGAAAAAAGTGAATGACGCGATAGAAAAAATTCGTGGCGGTCAAACAGTTAACGACCCAAATGCAGAAGAGTTAAGGCAAGCACTAGAAAAATATACTGTCGATCTTACTGAACGTGCAGAACAAGGTAAGCTTGATCCTGTGATTGGTCGTGATGACGAAATTCGTCGTATTATTCAAGTTCTGCAACGTCGTACTAAAAACAACCCAGTGATTATCGGTGAACCGGGTGTAGGTAAAACTGCAATCGTTGAAGGTTTGGCGGAACGTATTATTAATAACGAAGTACCGGAAGGTTTACGTGGCCGACGTGTGCTTGCTCTCGATATGGGCGCATTAGTTGCTGGCGCTAAATATCGTGGTGAATTTGAAGAACGTTTGAAATCGGTATTAAACGAGTTATCTAAAGAAGAAGGCAACGTCATCCTATTTATCGATGAGCTGCATACTATGGTCGGTGCTGGAAAAGGCGAAGGCTCTATGGATGCGGGTAATATGCTAAAACCAGCATTAGCTCGCGGTGAGTTGCATTGTGTCGGTGCGACCACACTCGATGAATACCGTCAATATATAGAGAAAGATCCAGCACTTGAACGTCGTTTCCAAAAAGTGCTGGTGGATGAACCGAGTGTAGAAGATACAGTGGCCATTTTACGTGGCCTGAAAGAGCGTTATGAACTACACCATCATGTTGAAATTACCGATCCCGCAATTGTAGCGGCAGCGACGTTGTCCCACCGTTACGTTTCTGATCGTCAGCTACCCGACAAAGCGATCGATTTGATAGATGAAGCTGCATCCAGTATTCGTATGCAGATAGATTCAAAGCCAGAAGCGTTGGATAAATTGGAACGCAAAATCATCCAATTAAAAATTGAACAACAGGCTCTATCAAATGAACATGATGATGCGAGTGAAAAACGTTTAAAAATTCTTAATGAAGAGTTGCAAGAAAAAGAACGTGATTACGCCGAGCTGGAAGAAGTGTGGAAAACCGAAAAAGCAGCATTATCTGGTACTCAGCATATTAAATCTGAGCTAGAACAAGCTAGACTGGATATGGAAGTAGCTCGTCGTGCTGGTGATTTAAGCCGTATGTCTGAATTGCAATATGGTCGTATTCCTGAATTAGAAAAACAGCTCGACCTTGCCGCCCAAGCAGAAATGCAAGAGATGACCTTATTACGTAATAAAGTCACTGACGCCGAAATCGCAGAAGTACTGTCTAAGCAGACGGGTATTCCCGTTTCTAAAATGTTGGAAGCGGAAAAAGAAAAACTGTTGCGCATGGAAGAAGTATTGCATGAGCGTGTGATTGGTCAGGTTGAAGCAGTAGAAGTGGTTGCAAACGCGATTCGTCGTAGTCGCGCTGGTTTATCTGATCCAAATAGACCAATAGGCTCGTTCCTATTCTTAGGTCCAACTGGTGTTGGTAAAACGGAATTGTGTAAGACACTGGCAAACTTTATGTTTGATAGTGAAGATGCCATGGTGCGTATCGATATGTCCGAGTTTATGGAAAAACACTCTGTGGCTCGTTTAGTCGGAGCGCCTCCAGGTTATGTAGGTTATGAAGAAGGCGGTTATTTAACGGAAGCTGTTCGTCGTAAACCTTACTCAGTTATCTTGCTAGATGAAGTAGAGAAAGCGCATCCTGATGTGTTTAACATCTTACTTCAAGTGCTTGATGATGGCAGGTTAACTGATGGACAAGGTCGTACGGTTGATTTTAGAAACACCGTTGTGATCATGACATCCAACTTAGGCTCTGAACGAATTCAAGAAAACTTCGCTCAACTTGATTACCAAGGAATCAAAAATCAAGTTATGGAGGTGGTTAATCAGCATTTCCGCCCTGAATTTCTCAACCGTGTTGATGAAACGGTGGTTTTCCATCCGTTGGGTCAAGAGCATATTCGTTCTATTGCTTCTATCCAATTGGAACGTTTGCACAAGCGTCTATTAGATAGAGACTATGAATTAAAAATTAACGATGAAGCTCTAGCCTTGATTGCTGATGTCGGCTTTGACCCTGTGTATGGTGCTCGACCATTGAAACGTGCGATCCAGCAAAATGTCGAGAATCCATTAGCGAAGGCTATTCTGGCAGGGAAATTTATACCAGGACGATCGATTCACATTAGCGTAAAAGATGGCAATATTGATGCTTACCAATAACCGAGCATCAGTAAAAGTTACATAAAGTGAAAAGGAGAGCTAGTGAGCTCTCCTTTTTCTTTCATATTTTTGCATTAAACTTGTTCGCTTTGGGGAAGTTTTGAGCATTAGAACGCGAAAGTCGATATTTTATAAGTTTCTCTCTTGCGTCATTAAGAAAAGCGCCTATAATTCGCTTCCGTTGTCACGCAGTAATCAGTTTTACTCGGAATCAACAGGACAATTAAGTTTAAGAAATTAAATGAAAAAAGTGGTTGACTAACGAAAGGTAATCGCTAAAATGTCCGTCCGCTTTGAGATGAAATCGAAAAGCAAAGCTCTTTAACAATTTAAACCTATCAATCTGTGTGGGCACTCGTTGATGATAATCATAGCTTCTTAGGAAGCAAAATGGTTTCAATGAACTGAGTGACCAATCGATAATTTATTATCGGCACAGTCAATTCAACATTACTTAGTAATGTATTCAGTATTCATTGAGCCGAAAAAACTTTTAATTGAAGAGTTTGATCATGGCTCAGATTGAACGCTGGCGGCAGGCCTAACACATGCAAGTCGAGCGGCAGCGACATAAACAAACCTTCGGGGGCGATTATGGGCGGCGAGCGGCGGACGGGTGAGTAATGCCTGGGAAATTGCCCTGATGTGGGGGATAACCATTGGAAACGATGGCTAATACCGCATAATAGCTTTGGCTTAAAGAGGGGGACCTTCGGGCCTCTCGCGTCAGGATATGCCCAGGTGGGATTAGCTAGTTGGTGAGGTAAGGGCTCACCAAGGCGACGATCCCTAGCTGGTCTGAGAGGATGATCAGCCACACTGGAACTGAGACACGGTCCAGACTCCTACGGGAGGCAGCAGTGGGGAATATTGCACAATGGGCGCAAGCCTGATGCAGCCATGCCGCGTGTATGAAGAAGGCCTTCGGGTTGTAAAGTACTTTCAGCAGTGAGGAAGGCGGATGTGTTAATAGCGCATTCGTTTGACGTTAGCTGCAGAAGAAGCACCGGCTAACTCCGTGCCAGCAGCCGCGGTAATACGGAGGGTGCGAGCGTTAATCGGAATTACTGGGCGTAAAGCGCATGCAGGTGGTCTGTTAAGTCAGATGTGAAAGCCCGGGGCTTAACCTCGGAATAGCATTTGAAACTGGCAGGCTAGAGTACTGTAGAGGGGGGTAGAATTTCAGGTGTAGCGGTGAAATGCGTAGAGATCTGAAGGAATACCGGTGGCGAAGGCGGCCCCCTGGACAGATACTGACACTCAGATGCGAAAGCGTGGGGAGCAAACAGGATTAGATACCCTGGTAGTCCACGCCGTAAACGATGTCTACTTGGAGGTTGTGGCCTTGAGCCGTGGCTTTCGGAGCTAACGCGTTAAGTAGACCGCCTGGGGAGTACGGTCGCAAGATTAAAACTCAAATGAATTGACGGGGGCCCGCACAAGCGGTGGAGCATGTGGTTTAATTCGATGCAACGCGAAGAACCTTACCTACTCTTGACATCCAGAGAACTTAGCAGAGATGCTTTGGTGCCTTCGGGAACTCTGAGACAGGTGCTGCATGGCTGTCGTCAGCTCGTGTTGTGAAATGTTGGGTTAAGTCCCGCAACGAGCGCAACCCTTATCCTTGTTTGCCAGCGAGTAATGTCGGGAACTCCAGGGAGACTGCCGGTGATAAACCGGAGGAAGGTGGGGACGACGTCAAGTCATCATGGCCCTTACGAGTAGGGCTACACACGTGCTACAATGGCGCATACAGAGGGCGGCCAACTTGCAAAAGTGAGCGAATCCCAAAAAGTGCGTCGTAGTCCGGATTGGAGTCTGCAACTCGACTCCATGAAGTCGGAATCGCTAGTAATCGTGGATCAGAATGCCACGGTGAATACGTTCCCGGGCCTTGTACACACCGCCCGTCACACCATGGGAGTGGGCTGCAAAAGAAGCAGGTAGTTTAACCTTCGGGAGGACGCTTGCCACTTTGTGGTTCATGACTGGGGTGAAGTCGTAACAAGGTAGCGCTAGGGGAACCTGGCGCTGGATCACCTCCTTAATACGAAGATTATTGCGATGAGTGTTCACACAGATTGATACGGTTTAATAGTTAGAGCATGAAGTTTGCCCATGTAACTTGATTACATGCAAAGGATTGGGGTTATAGCTCAGCTGGGAGAGCGCCTGCATGGCATGCAGGAGGTCTGCGGTTCGATCCCGCATAGCTCCACCATCTTTAAGCGCATTTGCGTAAGTGTTCTTAAAAATGGTTTCGAAAGAAATCTTTGCTCTTTAACAATTTGGAAAGCTGACAAAACAATGTTTTATTTCAATGAAATAGAAGATTGTTTGTAAAGTTCTCAATTGTCTTCTTTATGAAGACAAACAAAAACACATTCAAGTGTTCTTGGATTTACTTTTTAAGTAAACCTTTTGTTTCTGCTTTTTCAAAGCAGAGATAAGAGGAAAATTGAGTCCGGCAATATCGAGTCTGCAACATGTATAAAAATGCAGACAAAACCTTAATTACGGTTACAACCTGATGATTATGCGCTGTGGATTTTGGTTTCAGACAAGGCGCTGAGAGTTTTTGTCGCAGGGAGTGTAGCTCGCTACATGACCAAGCAAAAACGAACAGCAAGACAGTCTGGGAGCAAAAGACCAAGCATAAGACTCTTTTGGGTTGTATGGTTAAGTGATTAAGCGTACACGGTGGATGCCTTGGCAGTCAGAGGCGATGAAGGACGTACTAACTTGCGATAAGCGTAGATGAGGCAGTAAGAGCCACTTGAGTCTACGATTTCCGAATGGGGAAACCCAACTGCATAAGCAGTTATCATTAACTGAATACATAGGTTAATGAAGCGAACCGGGAGAACTGAAACATCTAAGTACCCCGAGGAAAAGAAATCAACCGAGATTCCGAAAGTAGCGGCGAGCGAAATTGGATTAGCCCTTAAGCTTTCTATGCGTCAGGCGAAGGTTCTGGAAAGGACCGCGATACAGGGTGATAGCCCCGTAGCCGTTAGCGTATATTCAGTGAAATCGAGTAAGGCGGGACACGTGATATCCTGTCTGAACATGGGGGGACCATCCTCCAAGGCTAAATACTCCTGACTGACCGATAGTGAACCAGTACCGTGAGGGAAAGGCGAAAAGAACCCCTGTGAGGGGAGTGAAATAGAACCTGAAACCGTGTACGTACAAGCAGTAGGAGCCTCCTTGTGGGGTGACTGCGTACCTTTTGTATAATGGGTCAGCGACTTATATTCAGTGGCAAGGTTAACCAATTAGGGGAGCCGTAGGGAAACCGAGTCTTAACTGGGCGTTCAGTCTCTGGATATAGACCCGAAACCGAGTGATCTAGCCATGGGCAGGTTGAAGGTTGAGTAACATCAACTGGAGGACCGAACCGACTAATGTTGAAAAATTAGCGGATGACTTGTGGCTAGGGGTGAAAGGCCAATCAAACTCGGAGATAGCTGGTTCTCCCCGAAAGCTATTTAGGTAGCGCCTCGGACGAATACTACTGGGGGTAGAGCACTGTTAAGGCTAGGGGGTCATCCCGACTTACCAACCCTTTGCAAACTCCGAATACCAGTAAGTACTATCCGGGAGACACACGGCGGGTGCTAACGTCCGTCGTGGAGAGGGAAACAACCCAGACCGCCAGCTAAGGTCCCAAATTATAGCTAAGTGGGAAACGATGTGGGAAGGCTTAGACAGCTAGGATGTTGGCTTAGAAGCAGCCATCATTTAAAGAAAGCGTAATAGCTCACTAGTCGAGTCGGCCTGCGCGGAAGATGTAACGGGGCTAAGCTATAAACCGAAGCTGCGGCAATGCGATTTATCGTATTGGGTAGGGGAGCGTTCTGTAAGCCGTTGAAGGTGTGTTGTAAAGCATGCTGGAGGTATCAGAAGTGCGAATGCTGACATGAGTAACGATAATGGGGGTGAAAAACCTCCACGCCGGAAGACCAAGGGTTCCTGTCCAACGTTAATCGGGGCAGGGTAAGTCGACCCCTAAGGCGAGGCTGAAAAGCGTAGTCGATGGGAAACGGGTTAATATTCCCGTACTTCTTACAATTGCGATGGGGGGACGGAGAAGGCTAGGTGGGCCTGGCGACGGTCGTCCAGGTTCAAGTGCGTAGGCTGAGTATTTAGGCAAATCCGGATACTCTTAAGGCCGAGACACGATGTCGAGCATCTAAGGATGTGAAGTCATTGAT